>NZ_QWFA01000339.1 GCF_003501885.1 Streptomyces globisporus | reverse complement strand
GGCCGGGACGAGGGGTGGGACACCGGGGTCCGGGCGGTGGCCCTCGACCGGGACGAGGAGGGGGCGCTGGAGAAGGCGCTGGGCGACGGCTGTGACGTCCTGGTCGACATGGTCGCGTTCGACGGCGCGCACGCCCGGCAGTTGACCGCGCTCGCCGGCCGGATCGGCTCGGCGGTCGTCATCTCCAGCGGTGCGGTGTACGAGGACGAGCGGGGCCGCAGCTTCGACACCCAGGCCGAGCCGGACGGCTTCCCGCGCTACCCGGTGCCGCTGCCGGAGAGCCAGGCGACGGTGACGCCGGGGGACGCCACGTACGGGACGCGGAAGGTGCTGCTGGAGCGGGAGCTGCTGGCGGCGGGCGAGGCGCTGCCGGTGACGCTGCTGCGCGCGGGCGCGGTCCACGGCCCGTACTGCCGAACACCGCGCGAGCTGTACGTCGTGAAGCGGCTGCTGGACGGGCGGCGGCGCCGGGTCCTCGCGTACGGCGGGGAGAGCCGCTTCCACCCGGTGCACGTGTCCAACGCGGCGGAGCTGATCCGCCTGGCCGCCGGGAAGCCGGGATCGCGCGTGCTGAACGCGGCGGACCCCGGGGCGCCCACGGTCGCGGCGATCGCGGCGGCGATCGACGCGGTGCTGGGGCGGGAGACGGAGACGGTGCTGATCGACGGCCCGGCGCCCGAGGGGCATGTGGGCGAGACGCCGTGGAGCGGCGCGCACCCGGTGGTCTACGACATGACGGCCGCCGGTGAACAGCTCGGCTACCGCCCCGTGACGGGGTACGTGGAGTCGCTCCCGGAAACGGTCGAGTGGCTCGCCGGGGAGCTGGCGGGGCGCGACTGGCGGGAGGCGTTCCCGAAGATGCTCAAGAACTACGGCGAGGGTCTCTTCGACTACGCGGCGGAGGACGCCTGGCTGGCGGCGTACGACCGGGACCGCCGCTGAGCGGCCCCGGTCGTACGCCTCAGGGCCGTCCTACGGCTTCGGCGTGGCGTGCGGGGTGCACGTCACGTCGCGCCGGTCGGTCTTCCCGGTGAGCAGGTAGGTGTCCACCCGCTCGTTGACGCAGGGGTTGACCAGCCCCGTGACACCGTGGGATCCGGCGTCCTTCTCGGTGATGAGCCGGGAGCCCTTGAACCGCTTGTGCAGCTCGACCGCGCCCGCGTACGGGGTGGCGGCGTCACGGGTGGACTGCACGATGAGGACCGGCGGCAGGCCCTTGCGGGTCTTCACGTCCAGCGGGGTCCGCTGCTTGGCGGGCCAGGTGGCGCAGGGCAGGTTCATCCAGGCGTTGGCCCACGTCATGAACGGGTACTTCTCGTGCAGCCGGGTGTTGTCCCGGTCCCAGGTGCGCCAGTCGGTGGGCCACTGGGCGTCGGCGCACTCGACGGCGCTGTAGACCGCGTTGCCGTTCTCGGAGGCGGCGTTGCCCGCGAGGTCGCTCATGTCGGGAGCGGCGGCGTCGATCAGCGCCTGGGTGTCACCGGCCCGGTAGGCACTCCAGGTCTTGGCGGTGGGGGCCCAGGCGGAGTCGTAGTACGGCGCGCCCTGGAAGAAGCCGATGAGCTCGGCGGGCCCGACGACGCCTCCGATGGGCTTCTTCTTCGCGGCGGCCCGCAACTCCAGCCAGGCCTTCTCGACCTTCTGCGGGGTGTCGCCGATGCCGTAGACGGAGTCGTGCTCGGCGACCCACGCCTTCCAGTCGTCCCAGCGCGTCTGGAAGGCGATGTCCTGGTTGAGGTTCGCCCGGTACCAGATGTTCTTCCGCGACGGGTCGACCACGCTGTCGACGACCATGCGCCGGACGTGGGTCGGGAAGAGCGTGCCGTAGACGGCGCCCAGGTAGGTGCCGTAGGAGACGCCGAGGAAGTTGAGCTTCTTCTCCCCGAGCGCGGCCCGGATGACGTCCAGGTCGCGTGCCGTGTTCGGCGTCGTCATGTGCGGCAGCATCTCGCCGCTGCGCTCGCCGCACCCCTCGGCGTACTCGCGGGCCAGCTTGCGCTGGGCGCGCTTGTCGGCCTCGCTGTCGGGGACCGGATCGGCCTTGGGCGCCTTGACGAACTCCTGCGGGTCGACACAGGAGATGGGCGCCGAGTGGCCGACGCCGCGCGGGTCGAAGCCGACGAAGTCGTACGCCTTCGCGGTCTTCGTCCAGAGCGGGTTCCTGGCGGTGATCCGGGTGGGGAAGCGCATCCCCGAACCGCCGGGCCCGCCCGGGTTGTAGAGCAGGGCACCCTGCCGCTCGCGCTTCGTGCCGGTGCTGACGTGCCGGTCGACGGCGAGCTTGATCTTCTTGCCGTGCGGCTTGGCGTAGTCGAGCGGCACGGCCACCCAGCCGCACTGGATGGGGGCGGTCAGACCCCAGTCCTCCGGGCAGTCCTTCCAGTCGATCCCGCTCTTCGCCGCCCGCTGCGCCGCGACGGCGACCCCGCGCGCCTCGGCGTCGCCCCGGCCGTGGTGGCGGCCGTCGGCGCTCGCCGCGGGCGCGGCCATGGCCCCCGCTATGAGCGTGCCCGCGACGAGAGCCCCGGCCGAGCCGAGCACTGTCGTACGTCTCACGTGAATCCCCCTTGATCCGATCCGCCGCCGAGGGGACGGCGTGGTCATCGGTACGTCGCGGGGATCCTTTCGTCTGTGAGGCACCTGGGGCCAGGGCGTACACCTGTTTCTTTACCGAACCCATAACCGGTGAAGGAAGTTCGCTGAGCGGACTCAGTCCTCGAAGCCTTCCTCGAAGCTCTTCTTGAGTCCGTCCAGCAGTTCACGCATCGCGTCGTCCAGGATCCCGCGCAGCAGGCGGGCGTCGGCGGCCACCGCGGTGACCAGGACGGCGGGGCCGGCCAGTGGGGTGAGGGCGGCGGTGGGGCCGAGGAGGCGGGCGG
>NZ_QWFA01000338.1 GCF_003501885.1 Streptomyces globisporus | reverse complement strand
GGCGGTGGCCCTGCGGGCCGTGGCTGCGGCGGATGCGGGGGTGAAGGGTGGGGGGGACGACCCCGAGTACGCCCTGGAGAAGGCCGTCGTCGTTGTCGCTCGGGCCGCGCGGGCCGGTCGGTAGGCATCTCGGCCGGTGCGGTGGGCGGTTCGCCGTGGCGTGCGGGTCCTCGTGTGATCGCCGGTTTTGTCCTCAAGCGCCGGACGGGCTGGATGTGGTCCGGGTCTGCTGGGATTGCCCCGGACGCGCCTTGGGCGCACAGAAGCCCCGGTGCGCTGATCCGGGGAGATCGGCGCCCGGGGCTTCCGGGTCACGCTGTGGTGCGCCGCACCCGCGTGGCGAACGCAGGTTCGGTGTGCGGCGCGGGGTGCCGGTCCGGGGCGGGAGAGAGGGCCCGCTGGTCCGTCCCGGCGATCACATCAGTGAGCTTCGGGAAGAAGCTCAGGCCGACAGGGCGGCAACCTTGGACGCCAGCGCCGACTTCTTGTTGGCGGCGGCGTTCTTGTGGATGACACCCTTCGAGACAGCCTTGTCGAGCTGACGGGCGGCGTCGCGGGCGGCCGTGGTGGCCTTCTCGACGTCACCGGCAGCGGCGGCCTCGCGGGCCTTGCGGATCGCGGTCTTGAGCGACGACTTGACGGCCTTGTTGCGCAGGCGCGCCTTCTCGTTGGTCTTGTTCCGCTTGATCTGGGACTTGATGTTCGCCACGAAAGAGCCTTTTCAGGTTCGTTGGATCTTCTAGGTGAGCCCCGTCGCTCGTGAGAGCCACGAGGCACAGCTGTCCACGGTAGCAGTCACTCTCCGACCGGCCCAAACCGGTCGCTGCCCCGCAGGCGTGGGACGATGGAGCCTACGTATCGATCCGACCGACCCGACATCGACCCGAGACACGGCGTTCGGCGTCTCAAGAATCAGGACCCTGCGTGCCCGCGACTCCTTCCAACGTGCCCGAGCCGAGCCGTACCGACCCGGCGCTGATCCGCAATTTCTGCATCATCGCGCACATCGACCACGGCAAGTCGACCCTTGCCGACCGGATGCTCCAGCTGACCGGCGTGGTCGACCAGCGGCAGATGCGTGCTCAGTACCTCGACCGGATGGACATCGAGCGCGAGCGCGGCATCACCATCAAGTCCCAGGCGGTCCGGCTGCCCTGGGCGCCCACCGAGGGTGAGGACAAGGGGCTGACCCATGTCCTCAACATGATCGACACCCCGGGCCACGTGGACTTCACCTACGAGGTCTCCCGCTCGCTCGCCGCCTGCGAGGGCACGGTCCTGCTGGTCGACGCCGCGCAGGGCATCGAGGCCCAGACGCTGGCCAACCTCTACCTCGCGATGGAGAACGACCTCACCATCGTCCCGGTGCTCAACAAGATCGACCTCCCGGCCGCCCAGCCGGAGAAGTTCTCCGAGGAGCTGGCCAACCTCATCGGCTGCCAGCCCGAGGACGTGCTCAAGGTCTCCGCCAAGACCGGCGTCGGCGTGGACGCTCTGCTCGACCGGGTCGTGCGCGACGTGCCGGCCCCGGTCGGTGTCGCGGACGCCCCCGCCCGCGCGATGATCTTCGACTCGGTCTACGACTCGTACCGCGGTGTCGTCACCTACGTCCGTGTCGTCGACGGCCAGCTCAACAAGCGCGAGCGCATCCGGATGATGTCGACCGGCGCCACCCACGAGCTGCTGGAGATCGGGGTGTCCTCCCCGGAGATGACCCCGGCCGACGGCATCGGCGTGGGCGAGGTCGGCTACATCATCACCGGTGTGAAGGACGTCCGGCAGTCCAAGGTCGGTGACACGATCACCTCCCTGAGCAACGGGGCCACCGAGCCGCTGGGCGGTTACAAGGACCCGAAGCCGATGGTCTTCTCGGGGCTGTATCCGCTGGACGGCTCGGACTATCCGGACCTGCGCGAGGCGCTGGACAAGCTCCAGCTCAACGACGCCGCCCTGGTCTACGAGCCGGAGACCTCCGCCGCGCTCGGTTTCGGCTTCCGCGTCGGCTTCCTCGGCCTGCTCCACCTGGACGTGGTCCGCGAGCGGCTGGAGCGCGAGTTCGGGCTCGACCTGATCGCCACCGCCCCCAACGTGGTCTACCGCGTCGAGATGGAGGACGGCACCGAGCACGTCGTCACCAACCCGAGCGAGTTCCCCGAGGGCAAGATCGACAAGGTGCACGAGCCGGTCGTCCGCGCCACGGTGCTGGCCCCGAGCGAGTTCATCGGCGCGATCATGGAGCTGTGCCAGGGCCGGCGCGGCACCCTGCTCGGCATGGACTACCTCTCCGAGGACCGGGTCGAGATCCGCTACACCCTGCCGCTCGCGGAGATCGTCTTCGACTTCTTCGACCAGCTGAAGTCCAAGACCCGGGGTTACGCCTCCCTCGACTACGAGCCCACCGGCGAGCAGACGGCCAACCTCGTCAAGGTCGACATCCTGCTGCACGGCGACAAGGTGGACGCGTTCTCCGCGGTCACGCACAAGGACAAGGCATACGCGTACGGCGTACGGCTCGTCGCCAAGCTGCAGAAGCTCATCCCGCGGCAGAACTTCGAGGTGCCGATCCAGGCCGCCATCGGCGCCCGGGTCATCGCCCGTGAGACCGTCCGCGCCATCCGCAAGGACGTCCTCGCCAAGTGCTACGGCGGTGACATCTCCCGTAAGCGGAAGCTGCTGGAGAAGCAGAAGGAGGGCAAGAAGCGGATGAAGATGGTCGGCAACGTTGAGGTTCCGCAGGACGCCTTCATCTCCGTCCTGTCGACCGACGAGTCCGCGGGGGAGGGGAAGGGCAAGAAGTAGCCTTCCCCCTCGACCCGCCCCCGGCCCCGGCCCCCGGCCCCGGCCGTCGAACGGCGCCAAGGGCCCTCACGCCGCAGTAACG
>NZ_QWFA01000337.1 GCF_003501885.1 Streptomyces globisporus | reverse complement strand
AGCCCCCACTTCAGCCACCCCACCCACGGCATCCGCCGCCCCGGCGGCCCCGTCCGGCGAGGAAGAACGCCCATGATGCTCCACCCCGAACTCCTGCGCGCCGCGCGCACCGCGCGTCGCCCGCTCGGCCTCGCCACCGCCCTGCTCGCGGCGGTCACCGCCACCCACCTCGCCCAGGCCGTCCTTCTCGCCCTCGTGCTCTCCCGGATCGCGCAAGGGGGCACGGCCGCCATCGCCCCGCTGCTCACGGCCGTGATCGCCGTCGTCCTGGTCCGTGCCGCCCTCGGCCGCGCCCAGCGCCTGATCGCCGTCACGGCCGGTGCCACCGTACGGGTGAGGCTGCGCGACACCCTGCTGGAGCGGCTCGGCACGCTCGGGCCCACCGCGATCACCGGTGCCCGGGCCGGAGCCGTGCGGGCCACGCTGGTGGACGGGGTCGAGGGCGTCGACGCGTACATCTCGCGCTATCTGCCCCAACTCCTCATCACCGCCGCCGTACCGCCGATGCTGCTCGTCGCCGTCGCTCTCGTCGAGCCGTACGCGGCCCTCGCCCTCGGCCCCGCCCTCCTGCTGGCCCTCTTCGGGCCGCGCTGGTGGGACCGGCTGCTGGCGCGGCGCGGCAAGGAGCACTGGGACACCTACGAAGCCCTCGCCGCCGACTACCTGGAAGCCCTCCAGGGGATGCCGACGCTCCGCAACGCCGGTGCCGTGGGCCGCGTACGGGAACGGCTGGAGCGGCGGTCGGCCGCCCTGCACCGGAGCACCGTCGCCAAACTGCGGGTCTCGCTCGTCGACACCGGCCTCACCGACCTGGCCGTCCAGGGCGGCACGGTCGCCGCCGTCCTCGTGGCGTGCTCCTCGGCCGCCACCGGCCGGACCGCCGCCACCGGCACCTACCTCCTGCTCCTGCTCGCCTCCGAATGCTTCCGCCCCGTCCGCGACCTCTCCCGCGAGTGGCACGCGGGCTACCTCGGGGTGTCGGCGGCCGACGGAATCGCCGCCCTGCGCACCTCCGAGGCCGCCGTCCCGGACCGGGGCACCGTGACCGCCGCCTGGGAGGTCGCGCCCGAAATCCGGTTCGAGGAAGTCCACTTCACTCACCCGGGGAGCAGCCGGCCCGCCCTCGACGGGGTGTCCTTCACCGCCGCCGCCGGGCGCACCACCGCCGTCGTCGGCCCGTCCGGCGCGGGGAAGTCGACCGTGCTGAGCCTCCTGCTGCGCCAACGGGACCCGGACGGGGGCCGCGTCACCGTATCCGGGAGGGACACCGCCGCCTACACCCTCGCCTCGCTGCGCCGGGGCATCGCCGTGGTCTCGCAGGAGACGTACCTCTTCCACGCCACCATCGCGGAGAACCTGCGCGTCGCCCGCCCGGCCGCCACGGACGAAGAACTGCGGACCGCCGCCCGGACCGCCGGGATCGACGAGGAGATCGCCCGGCTCCCGGACGCTTACGCCACCCTCGTCGGTGAACGCGGCGCCACGCTCTCCGGAGGACAGCGCCAACGGCTCGCCCTGGCACGGGCGTTGCTGGCCGACGCCCCGGTCCTGATCCTGGACGAGGCCACCAGCGCCGTCGACGAACGCGGCCAGGCGCGCATCGTCCGGGAGCTGGCCGCGGCCGGCCGCGGCCGCACCTGCATCGTCGTCGCCCACCGGCTCGACGCCGTCCGCCACGCCGACCACATCGTCGTCCTCGACGCGGGCCGCGTGGCCGCGGCGGGCGACCACACCACCCTGCTCGCGGGCGGCGGCGTGTACGCCTCGCTCGTCGCGGCCGGACGAAGCCAGGAGGAGCGCGCCGCATGACTCCGAACCCCCGCACGACCGAGTCCCCGGACTCGGCTCCGCCCCCGGCCCCACGCACGACCCAGGCTCCGGACGCGGCCCCGATCCCGCGCACGCCCCTGTCCCCGGACTCGGCACCGTCCGGCGCCCTGCGCTCGCTCCTCCCGGTCCTCGGCGCGCACCGCGCCACCGTGCTCCGCACCTGTCTGGCCGCCCTCGTCGACCAGGCCGCCCTGGTGGCCCTGGTCACCCTCGCCGCGTACACGGTGGGCACAGCCGTCACTGAGCACCGGCCGCCCACCCCCGGCACCGTCGCCGTCCTGATCGGGCTCGTCCTGCTCCGGGCGCTGGCCACCTGGCGCGAGATGGACCTCTCGCACGACCTCGCCTACCGGGTCCTGGCCGAACTGCGCGTCCGGGTCTTCGACGGGCTGGCCCGCAGCGCCCCCGCCCGGATCGCGGGCCGGCGCAGCGGCGACCTCGCGGCGACCGCGCTCGGGGACGTCGAGGCACTGGAGTTCTTCTACGCCCACGCCATCGCCCAACTCATCGCCTCCGGCGTGGTCTTCGCGGTGTCGGCCATCGTGCTGGCCGCTCTCGGGCCCTGGCTGCTGCTCGCGGTCGTCCCGGCCGCGCTGCTCCTGATCTGGTCGCCGCTGGTCGAAGCGCGCGGGCGGGCCGAACGCGGGCACCGCACCCGGAGCGCGCTCGCCGAGCTGTCGTCGGAGACGGTGGAGAGCGTCGACGGACTGCGCGAACTCCTCATGACGGGATCGCTGAACCGCAGGCGGGCCCGGCTCCGGTCCGCCGGGCGGCGGCTCGCCCGCGCCCAGCGCGCCGAACAGTCGTGGGAGACCGGTGCGGGCGCGGCCCGCGACCTGCTGGTCGTGGCCGCCGTCATCGGGGTCGTGGCTGCCGCCGCCCACGCCGCGTCCACCGGACGTCTCGACCGGGCGTGGGCCCCGGCCGCCATGGCGCTCGCCCTGGGCGCCCTGGCCCCGGTCGCGGAATCGGCGGCCGCGCTGGGCCGGGCGGGTGGTCTGCGCGCCGCCGCGGCTCGGGTCCGGGCGGCCGTGCACGCTCCCGCGGGAGCGTCCGCCCCCATCG
>NZ_QWFA01000336.1 GCF_003501885.1 Streptomyces globisporus | reverse complement strand
GGGCGGCGGGCCGCGGCCGGGGCGGCGTGCGCGCCGACCGGTGCGGGGGCGGGCGTCGGGATGCGTACGCCGTTGAGGTCCACGGAGCCGGAGTCGCGGCCACCGGTCTCGTGCGTGCTGGGCGTCTCCACGGCGGGGGCCGCCTGGACCTGCTGCGCGGGAACCTGCGGCTGAGGCTGCGCCGGGCCGTGTTCGGCCACGGGCGGCTGCGCCGTCGCGGTCTGCGCGAGGGGCTGGCCCTGCGCGGGGGCGGGGGCGGCCTGCGGGTCGCTCCAGGCGCCCTGGGAGGTCGGCATCAGCAGAAGGTCGTCGTCCTCGGGGGTGTGCTCGGAGGGGTCGAGGAAGGTGTGCGCGTCCGGGGCGGGGATGCCCGGCTGCTCCACCATGCCTGCGTTCTCCGGCAGTCCCTCGCCCGGGATCTGGCCGGTGTCAGTCATGCGTACCCCTCGCCCATCGTCAGTGCTCCTTCGGCCCTTCGCCCGGGACGCCGAACCACGGCACGCCGGTGCTCGTCATCAAGAACGAGCGGGCTCGCCGCGCGGCACGAAACGCCCGCGGGCTTCCTATTCTCGCGGCCGATCGCCGCCGCGACAGGCAGTTCTGCCACGGCTCACTGTGGACTGCGCCACGTTGCGCGTCCCCCGGGTTGTGCCGTACCACAGCGCGGACCAAAACAGTCCACTTTTCCGGACATTGACGAACGAAGCGACGAACGCCCGGGCGCGGTACAACAATCGGCCAGCCTACCTCGCGTACCGGGCGTAACGGATCAGGGGGCGAGGTCCGAACGCCCTGCGGAGAGAAGGAACACGACGGACCGCTCCCGCTCGGTCCACACCTCGGTGTCCAGGTCGACGGACTGGAGGAGCGAGCACTCGACGGTGTAGCCGTTTCCGGTGAGGGCCGCGCCGAGCGCCTCGGCCTCGTCCCGGTTGGAGGCGTGCGTGACGATGCGTTCCGGCCGCCGGTCGAGGACGGCCCGGGCCACCGGGACTCCCCCGCCGCCGATCCGTACGACGTCGGGTTCGGGCAGCCGCTCGAGGATGTGCGGGGCGCTGCCGCGGACGACCTGGACGGGGACGCCGAAGGCGCGGGCGGCGGCCTCGGTGCGGGCGCAGGCGGCCGGGTCGGCGTCCACGGCGAGGACCGCCGCGCCGAAGCGGGCCGCCTCGACGGCGAGGGCGCCGCTGCCGGAGCCGATGTCCCAGAGCAGGTCGCCGGTGCGGGGGCCGAGGCGGGCGAGCTGGGCGGCGCGCAGCCCGGGGAACTCTCCCTCGCCGGACTCCTGCATGCGTTCGGCCCCGGCGGCCCGGTAGGCCTGGGCGGGCAGGGCCCAGCCGCGTATCCCCTGGGGGTAGGCGGGTTGGCGGCCGGCGATCCAGGCGCCGGCCGGGGTGGTCTCGGGTCCGCTGCCGATGACGATCACGACGTTGGGGTCGCGCCAGGAGTGGTCGGCGGCCTTGTCGGAGGTGAGGACGGTGACGCGTTCGCGGTCGGTGCCCAGCTCCTCGCAGATGACGAAGGTGCGGTGGATGCCGTCGAGGAGGAGGGCCAGTTCGGCGGGGCCCGCGCCCGGCGAGGTGAGGACGGCGACCTTGTGGTGGGCCCGGCAGACGTTGACCGCGCGGCGCAGGGTGCGGGGGTGGGCGACGACGATCTGGGCATCGTCCCAGGGCATGCCGGCCCGGGCGAAGGCGGTGGCCACGGAGGAGACGGCGGGGACGACCTCGACCTCCAGGCCGTGTTCGCGGGCGCGCAGGGTGCGGACGACGCCGAAGAAGCCGGGGTCGCCGTCGGCGAGGACCACGGCGCTGCCGCGGTGTCCGGCGATCCTGCGGGCGGCGAGGTCGACGCTGCCGAGCCGGATGCGTTCGGCGTTCGGCGGCACTTCCGGCAGGGCGAGGTGGTGTGCGGCGCCGGCGACGAGCGTGGCGGCCGAGAGTGCGGCCGTGGCCGCTTCGGGCAGTGGCGTGCCGTCCCAGCCGATCACCGTGACCCGGTCGGCCATCGTCGTCTGTCTCCTGGGGTGTCGGAGGGGTGGGGCGTTCACCCGTGCGGTGCGGGGCGATTCCCTTGCGGTGCCGGGCAGGGGTGAGAGTACCTGGTCCGGACCTTGGGCCCGCGAGTGGCCCACGACAGGCCGGGGCTCTACTTCCAGTCGTTGTACGTGCCGTAGCCACCGGCGTCCGCGAGCTGTTCGGCGACCCCTTCGAGGTCCTCGGGGAGGAGTCCCCAGACGATCAGGTCGGTGCGGATGTCGGTCCAGCCGCCGTCGGTGCCGTTCTCGGTGCGGGTGCGGGCGATACGGGCGTTGCGCAGGACGCCCTCGCTGATGCAGCCGAGCTTCTGGGCGACCTGCTGGGAGGCGGTGTTGTCGGCGGGGGTGCGCAGCTCGATGCGTTCGAAGCCCTGGTCGCGGAAGAGCCATTCGGCTATGGCGAGCACGGATTCGGTGGCGTACCCCTCGCCGCGGGCCCAGGGGGCGGTGATGTAGCGGACCTCGGTGGAGCGGGTGCGCCAGTCGGTGTTCAGGAGGCGGACGCTGCCGACGAGCCGCTGGGTGAGGAACTCGGTGACGGCGAGGGCGATGCCCTGGCCGCCGGTGCGTTCGGCGGGGGCGATCCTGCGGACCCAGCGTTCGGCGTCGACCTGGGTGTACGGGTTCGGTCCGTCCATCCACGCGACGACCGCCTCGTCGTTCATCATCTCGATGTACGCGGGGATGTCGGCCATCTCGAAGGGGCGCATCACCAACCTGTCCGTGCTGATGGAGATGGACGGAAAGGTGGTAGTCATGCGCAGCTCCATGCCGAAGACCGGGTAAAAGCACAGCATGCAGCATCGGGTCCGCCTTGTGCATGGGCGGGTCGGCACGACGGAGCCCCGCACCTCCGGGGCGGGGGGTGCGGGGCTCCGTCGGCAAGTGCCGGGCGGGGGTCAGGACT
>NZ_QWFA01000335.1 GCF_003501885.1 Streptomyces globisporus | reverse complement strand
GTTCACGGGGTGGTGGGGCGCTGGTCGGCGTCGTAGCCCCAGCCCTTGCGGGCGACGCCGAAGTCGACCCAGGTGTCGGTGAACCGCGTGGCCTCGGTGAGGGTCTGGTAGCCCATGTACTCGGCGAAGGACTCGTTCAGCCAGATGTCGTCCCACCAGGTCAGCGTGACGAGGTCGCCGAACCACATGTGGGCCATCTCGTGGGCGATGACCATGGCGCGGGTCTGGCGTTCGGTGTCGGTGACGGCGGAGCGGTAGACGAATTCGTCGCGGAAGGTGACGAGTCCGGGGTTCTCCATGGCGCCGGCGTTGAACTCGGGGACGAAGGCCTGGTCGTAGGAGTCGAACGGGTAGGGCTCGTCGAACTTCTCGTGGTAGCGGTCGTAGCAGGCGCGGGTGATGTCGAGGATCTCGTCGGCGTCGGCGTCCAGGTACGGGGCGAGGGAGCGGCGGCAGTGGATGCCGAAGGGCAGTCCGGCGTGCTCGGTGGTGATCGAGTGCCAGGGTCCCGCGGCGATGGCGACGAGGTAGGTGGAGATGAGGGGGGTGGGGGCGATGGTCCAGCGCCCCTCCCCCGTGCGTTCGGCGACGCCGTTGCCGAGGACGGTCCAGCCGGCGGGGGCGGTGACGTCGATGGCGAAGACGGACTTGAGGTCGGGCTGGTCGAAGGCGGCGAAGACGCGCTGGACGTCCTCCATGAACAGCTGGGTGTAGAGGTAGGTCTCGCCGTCGGTGGGGTCGGTGAAGCGGTGCATGCCCTCGCCGGTGCGGGAGTAGTGCATCGCGGCGTCGATGTGCAGTTCGTGGGGGCCGGCGGTGAGCCCGGTGAGGGGGTAGCGGTTGCCGTCGAGGAGGGCAGGGTCCAGGGGCTGTCCGTCGAGACTGATCGAGCGCAGGGTGGCGGGCTTGACCTCGACGAAGGTGTCTCCGGCCGCGCGGGCGGTGAACCGGATGGCGGTGGCGGAGTCGAAGGTCTCCTCGCCGGTGGTGAGGTCGAGGGCGATCGTGTACCGCTCCACGTCGAGGATCTGGGCTCGGGTCTGCGCTTCGTCGCGCGTCAGTACGGACATGGCCCCATGCTGCCGTACGGGGGACGGCGTGCGCAGCGGGGTTCTCCCTGGGCGGACGGGCGGGCAAGTGGCGTGATCGTGCCGGGTGGATACCCCCCGGGGGCTGTTGCCGCTTACCATCTCCTCGGCGCGGCACACCGAGTACCGAGGACGTCCCTCATGACGCTCACGCCTGCGCCCGAACCCGTCGTTCCGAGACCCGGGCCCGAGGTCCGGCCCACCGCGATCGGCCCCCGGTCACCGGAGCCCCCGCACGGTCCTGATGCCGGTCCCCATCCCGACGCCGGTCCCGGTCCCGGTGCCGTGCTGCCGCGGGCCGTCTGCGAGGCGGCGCTGACCGCGCTGCTGCTGTTCCTGATCGTGACGGCGGTGCGGTGGCTCGTCGGGCCGGACCCGGGGGCGGCGGCCGCGCGTCCGGCGGTGCTGGGCTGTGTCGTCGGGACCCTGCTCACCCTGTTCATGCTGTCCCCGCCCGGCCGGTGCTCCGGCGCCCACCTGAACCCGGCCGTCACCCTCGCCCTCTGGCGGCTCGGGGTCTTCCCCGGCCGCGAGGTCGTGCCGTACACGGTGGCCCAGTTGGCCGGGTCGGTGTTCGGGGTGTGGTGCGCGGGGCTGGTGTAGGGTCCGGTCACCGGGCGCCCGCCGGTCCGCCACGCCTCGGTGCGGGCCGATCCGGCGTGGGGCGACGCGGCGGTCCTGGCGGCCGAGGCGGGGGTCCTTGTGGGGTCGACGCTGATGCTCGCCGTGCTGCTGGCGTCGCCGGGCGGGCGTATGGTGCTGCCGTACGCGGTGGGGCTGACGACGGCCCTGGTCATCGGGGTGCTCGGGCCGCTGAGCGGCGGATCGGCGAACCCGGGACGGCAGTTCGGCCCGGCGCTGCTGGCCGGGGACACCGGGCGGCTGTGGGTGTACGTGCTCGGGCCGGCCGTGGGGGCGGTGCTCGGCGCGTGGCTTGCGGGGCGGGTGGGACTGCGACGGCCGGCCCGGTAGCCGCTCAGGCGTTCCGCACCTCGCCGTTCTCCGCTTCCTCGGCGATCCGCTCGTGGTGGCGGATCACCTCGGCGATGATGAAGTTCAGCAGCTTCTCGGCGAACGCCGGGTCCAGATTGGCGCTCTGTGCCAGTTCCCTGAGCCGGGCGATCTGGCGGGTCTCACGGGCGGGGTCGGCGGGCGGCAGCTTGTGGTCGGCCTTGAGGCGGCCGACCTGCTGGGTGGCCTTGAAGCGTTCGGCCAGCATGTGGACGACGGCGGCGTCGATGTTGTCGATGCTCTCGCGCAGCCGGTTCAGCTCGGCCCGGACGGTCGCGTCGATCTCGCTCGTACTCATGGTCAGCGAGGATAGACGGCCGCCCTCACGGCCCGATCGTCGGCGGGTCGTCGGGGTCGGGCACCTGGTCGCTCCAGCCGCCGGGCACGCTGCGCCCCTGCTGTTCGCGGAAGCGGACGGGGGCGGTGCCGACCCGGCGGGCGAAGAGCCGGGAGAAGTAGGCGGGGTCGTCGTAGCCGACACGGCGGGCCACGGCGGCGACCGGGAGGTCGGTGGCTGCGAGGAGTTCCTTGGCCCGGCCGAGGCGGATGCCGAGCAGGTAGTCCTTGGGGCTGCACCCGGCGCCGCGTCGTACGGCATTGCGCAGTTCGGCGGGGGTCATGCCGTGCCGGGAGGCGTGCTGGGCGACGGTGAGCGGTTGGTAGGCGTCGCGGGCGAGCGCCTGGAGCACCGGGTCGCCGTCGGGGCCGATGTCGGCGCGGGCGCGGCGCAGGGAGACGAGGAGTTCGTGGACGGCGGCCCCGGTCTCGACCTCCAGGAGGGGGTTGCCGCGGCGGGCGGCGCGCACGATGCGGCCGACGGCGGCGCGCGGGGCGGCGGTGTCGGCGAGCGGGACGAGGGGGCGTTCGGGTTCGATGTAGTCGAGTTCGGTGTACGTGGCGGTGGCGGGGCCGGTGAAGTCGACGAAGCTCTCGTCCCAGCCGGTGCCGGGGTCGGCGCCGTAGTGGTGGGGGGTGCCGGGGGTCAGCCAGATGAGGCTGGGGC
>NZ_QWFA01000334.1 GCF_003501885.1 Streptomyces globisporus | reverse complement strand
ACGTGGGAGCGGGGGCACGAGGTGGGCGCCGGGGCCGGGCCGGGGTGCGGGCCGGACGCCGCGAACGGGCTCGGCCGGGACCTCGGATCCGAGGCGCGGGATCGCGATACCCAGCGGTTGGCCAGGGCTGCGTTGACGCGGGTGCTGGAGCCGGGGGACGAGCGTGCCGGGCGGTGGCTGCGGCTCATCGGGCCGGTCGAGCTGATGCGCAGGTTCACCGTCGAGGACGGCTCCGCCGAGAAGCTGCCGGGGATGACCGCCGCGCGCCTCGGGGGCTACCGGCTGCGGGCGGCCGCCGCGGAGCCGAGGCGGGACCTGGCCGCGGTCGCCGCGGTGGGCGGGCGCTTCGTCTGCCCGGGCGACCGGGAGTGGCCGAGCCAGCTGGACGACCTCGGCGACGCGCGGCCCGTCGGGCTCTGGGTGCGGGGGCGGCCCGACCTGCGGCTGTGGTCCCTGCGCTCGGTCGCGGTGGTCGGCGCGAGGGCCTGCACCCCGTACGGGGCGCACATGGCCGCCACCCTCGGCTCCGGGCTCGCGGAGCGCGGCTGGGTGGTGGTGTCGGGGGCGGCGTTCGGAGTGGACGGGGCCGCCCATCGGGGCGCGCTGGCCGCGGGCGGGGCGACGACGGCGGTGCTGGCCTGCGGTGTCGACGTACCCTACCCGCGCGGGCACGCCGAGTTGCTCGGACGCATGGCCCAACAGGGTCTCGTCGTTGCCGAGTTGCCGCCGTCCGCCCACCCCACCCGCAGCCGGTTCATCCTGCGCAACCGCGTCATCGCCGCGCTGACCAGGGGCACGGTCGTGGTCGAGGCCGAATACCGTAGCGGTTCGCTGGTCACCGCCCGCCAGGCGCAACGGCTCGGTCGCTTCTCGATGGGAGTCCCGGGGCCGGCCACCAGTGGGCTGTCGGCAGGGGTGCACGAGCTCTTGCGCGGCGAGGGGGTACTCGTCACCGACGCGGACGAAGTCGTCGAGCTGGTCGGGGACATCGGCGACCTCCCGCCCGCCCGCCGTGGCCCGGTGCTGCCCAGGGACCACCTCGACGCGGTCACCGCACGGGTCCTCGAAGCGCTCCCCTACCACGGGGCCACTCACCTCCGTGACCTCGCGCGCACAGCAGGGACCTCGGCCGACGAAACGCTCGGTCGACTGTACGAACTTCACTCACTGGGGTTCGTCGAACGCGAAGGCGACGCCTGGCGGTTGACGCCTCCTTCGGCACGCAACGACGACGCGCGGCGAGGCGATACTTGACCTGGAGCATTCGGGTGAAAAGGTAAGGCCGATGACCTCGCACGATCGATCGGTGACCTGTCCGGGGCCCGCGCCAACGGCGACGGCCCCGGTCCCGGGCGGGCGCCGACGGCGTAAGGGGTGACAGGCAATCGCGCGGCAGGGAACTCCCGTCCTGCGCGGACTGCGACACCGCAGTCACGCTACGCTCACAAGGATTCCGCTTCAGACACAAGTCCCCCAGCACTTCACGGCAGAACGGCTCAAGGCACCACATGCCCCAGCACACCTCCGGGTCTGACCGCGCGGCGAAACCACCGGTTGCGCGTGGCACTGTGCGCCCTCCCGCTCCCTCCTCCCTCGACGAGTTGTGGCGTTCCTACAAGTCCACGGGTGACGAGCGGCTGCGGGAGCAGCTGATCCTGCACTACTCGCCGCTCGTGAAGTACGTCGCGGGCCGGGTGAGCGTGGGGCTGCCCTCCAACGTCGAGCAGGCCGACTTCGTCTCCTCCGGTGTCTTCGGGCTGATCGACGCCATCGAGAAGTTCGACATCGAGCGGGCCATCAAGTTCGAGACGTACGCGATCACCCGGATCCGCGGCGCGATGATCGACGAACTCCGGGCCCTGGACTGGATCCCCCGGTCCGTCCGACAGAAGGCGCGGAACGTGGAGCGCGCGTACGCCACGCTGGAGGCACAGTTCCGGCGGACGCCATCGGAGGCCGAGGTCGCCTCGGAGATGGGCATCGCGCTGGAGGAACTGCACGCCGTTTTCAGCCAGTTGTCGCTGGCGAACGTGGTCGCCCTGGAAGAACTGCTGCACGTCGGCGGCGAAGGCGGCGACCGGCTGAGCCTGATGGACACGCTGGAGGACACCGCCGCCGACAATCCGGTGGAGGTCGCAGAGGACCGGGAACTGCGAAGACTGCTCGCGCGGGCCATCAACACCCTCCCCGACCGCGAGAAGACCGTGGTGACCCTCTACTACTACGAGGGCCTCACCCTCGCGGAGATCGGCAACGTCCTCGGGGTGACCGAGAGCCGGGTCAGCCAGATCCACACCAAGTCCGTGCTCCAGCTCCGGGCGAAGCTGGCCGACGCGGGCCGCTGACCTCCCGCCGGCATCCCTCACCGGCATCCCCTCCCCGAGTCCCTCTCCGGCCTCGTCGGCCATCCGATCGGTGGCTGTGCCCTTCCTCCACGCGCCTGCCGCCGTAGAGTGGACGCGTGCCCAGGATTCGAGCGGCCTCCGTGGCCGAGCACCGGACCATGCAGCGCGGCGCCCTCCTGGACGCCGCGCGCTCCCTGCTGTCCGAGGGCGGTACGGAAGCGCTGACCTTCCCCGCACTCGCCGAGCGCACGGGCCTCGCGCGGTCCTCCGTGTACGAGTACTTCCGCTCCCGTGCCGCCGTCGTCGAGGAGCTGTGCGCCGTCGACTTCCCCGTCTGGGCGGCCGAGGTCGAGAACGCCATGCAGCGCGCCGAGACGCCCGAGGCGAAGATCGAGGCGTATGTGCGCCGGCAGCTCGACCTCGTCGGCGACCGCCGCCACCGCGCGGTCGTCGCGATCTCGGCGAGCGAGTTGGACGCGGCCGCCCGCGAGAAGATCCGGGCCGCGCACGGCGGGCTGATCGCCATGATCGTCGAAGCGCTCGGCGACCTGGGCCACACCCAGCCGAGGCTGGCCGCCATGCTCCTGCAGGGGTCGGTCGACGCCGCCGTACGCCGGATCGAACTGGGCGTCGCCGAGGAGCCGGGCGTCATCGCGGACACCGCCGTCGCGATGGTCCTGCGCGGTGTGAGCGGCTGACCCGCCCCTGCCTCTGGCGGAACGCCCCCGTCCCTTCCCGAAACCGCGCCCCGGACCCCGAC
>NZ_QWFA01000333.1 GCF_003501885.1 Streptomyces globisporus | reverse complement strand
GAAGGGCAGGGGCAGCGCCTACCGGGTCGAGGTGGAGGACGGCATAGGCGTCGACCCCGACCGGGCCGCCGCCGGCATCGCCGCCGTCCTCGCCGACCCGCGCGGCTGGAGTCACGGCGGCGAGCGCTCGTTCCGCCAGGTCGCCGACGGATCGGCCGGGCTGGTGATCCGGATCGCGACCCCGGCGACCACGGACCGGATGTGCGGCGCGTACGGCCTGAACACGCGCGGCGAGGTCAACTGCCGGGGCGGCGAGAAGGTGATGGTCAACCTGAAGCGCTGGCAGCTCGGTTCACCGCAGTTCGACGGGCCCGTCGCCGAGTACCGGGCGCTGATCATCAACCACGAGGTCGGCCACTGGCTGGGGCGCGGCCATGAGACCTGCCCGGGGAAGGGACGTCCCGCGCCCGCGATGATGCAGCAGATCGACGGTCTGAAGGGCTGCGTCGCCAACGCCTGGCCGTACGACGCGAAGGGACGCTACCTGGGCGGGCCGAAGGTGCCGTGACGCCCGCCGGTGCACCGGCCTCAGCGGGCGCGGTGCACCAGCCGTCCCGCGAGCACGGTCGCCACGCAGGGCCGGGGCCCTCCCCCGTACAGCGCCGCCTCGTCGGGCACGTCGAAGACCGCGAGGTCGGCCCGGCCGCCCACGGTCAGCGGGCCGTGCGCGGTACGGGCCAGATCGCCGCCCGCCGCGAAGGGATCCAGGTCCGGCACCCCGTCCCGTACCGGAACAGGCGACGGCGCGACCTGGACGACCAGCCCCGACCGGGCGACGGCCGTGCGCAGCGCCGGGTCGTCCGCGCCGAACGGGCCCGCCACCTGCGTGGTGCCGTGGCGCAGCATCCGCTGGAGCCCGCGCCGCACGCTGCCGGCCCGCCGGGTCGCGTCCATCGTCGCCGCCAGCTGATCGAACTTCTCGCCCCACAGCGGGAGTTCACCCAGCTCGTCGGCCTCGCGGGGGTCCGGGTGGTAGCAGCGGGTGAGCAGCTCGCGGGCCCGGTCCTGGCGGAGTCCCGGGGTGAGGAGGCCGGGCCAGCGGCGGACCCGGGCGGCCGGGTGCGCGGCGGCGACCTCCTCGTACGGGCCGAGAGCGGCGATCCGGTCGCCGTCCACCGCGACCGCACCGTCCGCGACGGCCGCCGCGCCCACCGCAAGGACCAGGGGCGCGGCGTGAATCGTCAGCACGGCTACGTCAGTTGGCGTTGAGGAGCTTCAGCTCCGGGTGTGCGGTTCCGCCCTCGATCGCGGTGGACGAGATGTGCGAGACGACGCGCTCGTCGACCGGGTCGTTGGCCGGGTCGTCGTGCACGACGAGGTGCTCGTACGTCGTGGCGCGCTGGGCGGGGACCCGGTCCGCCTTGCGGATCAGGTCGATGATCTCCAGCCGGTTGGAGCGGTGCTTGGCGCCGGCCGAGGAGACGACGTTCTCCTCCAGCATGATCGAGCCGAGGTCGTCCGCGCCGTAGTGCAGCGACAGCTGGCCGACCTCCTTGCCGGTGGTGAGCCAGGAGCCCTGGATGTGGGCGACGTTGTCGAGGAAGAGCCGGGCGATGGCGATCATCCGCAGGTACTCGAAGAGCGTGGCCTGCGTGCGGCCCTTCAGCTTGTTGTTCTCCGGCTGGTAGGTGTACGGGATGAAGGCGCGGAAGCCGCCCGTACGGTCCTGGACGTCCCGGATCATCTTCAGGTGCTCGATCCGCTCGGCGTTGGTCTCGCCGGTACCCATCAGCATGGTGGAGGTGGACTCGACACCGAGGCCGTGCGCGATCTCCATGATCTCCAGCCAGCGCTCGCCGGACTCCTTGAGCGGGGCGATGGCGGTGCGCGGCCGGGCGGGCAGCAGTTCGGCGCCGGCGCCGGCGAAGGAGTCGAGCCCGGCGGCGTGGATGCGGCTGATGGCCTCCTCGGCGGAGACCTTCGAGATCCGGGCCATGTGCTCGATCTCGGAGGCGCCGAGCGAGTGGATGACCAGCTGCGGGTACGCCTTCTTGATCGCGGAGAAGTGCTCCTCGTAATACTCCACGCCGAAGTCCGGGTGGTGGCCGCCCTGGAACATGATCTGGGTGCCGCCCAGCTCCACGGTCTCCGCGCAGCGGCGCAGGATGTCGTCGAGGTCGCGGGTCCAGCCCTTGTCGGTGGCCTTGGGCGGGGCGTAGAAGGCGCAGAACTTGCAGGCCGTGACGCACACGTTGGTGTAGTTGATGTTGCGCTCGATGATGTACGTCGCGATGTGTTCCGTACCGGCGTAGCGGCGGCGGCGTACGGCGTCGGCGGCGGCGCCCAGTGCGTGCAGCGGCGCGGACCGGTAGAGGTCGAGCGCCTCCTCCGGGGTGATCCGACCGCCTTCGGCGGCTCGGTCGAGGACGGGCTGAAGGTCGGCCTTCTCGGTCACCGGGCTGTCACCTTTCGGCGGTTTTTTGAGGATCCACGGACCGATCCAGCGTACGCCAGCCCCTTGCGCGATCAGTCGCCGGACCGGGTGAGCTTCCCGTACGGGAGCCCCGCGGCGCGTTCCTTCGAGCGGTAGTCCAGGGTGCCGTCATCGGCGAGCCGGAAGACGAGGTCGGCCTCGGTGCCGGTGCACAGGCCGGGGGTGCTGGGGCGGTCCGGGTCGGTGGCCTCGCGGATGTTCAGCTCCTTCGCGGTGCCGGAGGCGAGGGTGCCGACACTGTTGCAGGTGACGGTGATGCCGAGCTGGGAGATGGTCGTGCTCATCCGGACGACCTGCTCCCCGCGCTTGCCCTCGGTGAAGACGGCGGTGAGCGTGCCGTGGGGCTGGCCGGTCGTCTTCTCGGTGACCGGGCCCTTCCAGGTGCCGACGTACGCCTTCGGCAGGGCGGTGGCCGGGGCCTCGCTCGCGTCACCGGATGCGGAGGGCGTCGGCTTCTCCCCGGCCGGCGGGGAGGCGGACCTCGACGGGGTCGCGGCGGCGTCGCCGCCCCGGTCCCGGTCGGCGTCGCCGCCCGGGAGGAGGCCGTCGAGCAGACCGGTGCCGATCGTGACGGCGGCGAGCGCGCCCGCCACGGCCAGGGCGACGGTGCAGCTGACCCGACGGCCGCGGCGCTCGCCGGGGGGCTGCCGGTTCTCGGCGCTGACGGTCAGGGAGAGGCGGGGGTCGCCGCCGCGCTGCCCCGGTAGGCCGCCGGTGCCGCGCGTGCCGTCGCCGCCCTGCCGGTAGGTCCCGGCATGCGCCGGGGCCGGGGGGCCGGTGGGGGCGGACGTGGCACGCGGAGGCATCGGGG
>NZ_QWFA01000332.1 GCF_003501885.1 Streptomyces globisporus | reverse complement strand
CACCGCCTGCTCCTCGCCCTCCGCCCCCAGCGGGCTGACCTCGGTCTCCAGGGCCCGCCCGAGGTCGCCGAGCGTGCGGGCCAGGTGCAGGCCGCTCAGGGGGTCGATGCGTACCGCCGCGGGCGCGATGTGCCGGCCCGGCGCGGACGCGGTGATGCGGAGGCCGCCGAACTCCGCCCACGCCTCTACCGCGGCCGGGAACACGGCGTGCCGGTGGCCGGCCGGGGAGGCGTGGGAGCGCAGGGCGTCGGCCCATTCCTCCGCCTGGCGGATGTCCCAGCGTCCGGGCTGCCAGCCCGCCTCGCGCAGGGCGGCGTCGACGGCGACGGAGAAGCGGGTGGTGGAGGTGTGCTGCTGGCGGTCGTGCATCGGTGGGCGGTCAGCCCTTCTCGGCGGTGGTCGCGGCGCCGGTGGAGGTCAGGTCGACGGGGCGTACGCCGAAGTGGGACAGGAGTGCGGAACAGGACCGGCACGGCGGTGCGTAGCTGCCGTGCAGCGGGTCTCCGTCCTCGCGGATGCGCCGGGCGGTGATCCGCGCGTGTTTGAGCGCGCGCCGCGCCTCCCCGTTGGTCAGGGGTTTTCGCTGGGCCCGTTTGGAGCGCCCGGTCTCGGCGGCGGTGAGCTGACGGGAGAGCAGTATCGCCTCGGGGCAGCGCCCGGTGAAGCGTTCGCGCTGGCCGCTGGTGAGGGTGTCGAGGAAGTCCTGGACGAGCGGGTGCAGCACCGGCGGCTGGTCCCCCTTGCCCGCGGTGCAGGTCAGCGTCTCGCCGCGGACGGACAGCGCGGCGGCCACGGCCGGGAGGATCCCGTCGCGGCGGTGGATCAGTCGGGGCGTACGGCTGGTCCCGGTGCTGCTCCAGCTGAGGCGCGGATCCCCTGATGTGACGGTTTGTGTGGAATGCATCGTGCTGACGTCCCTCCCTGCAATCCCCCGAGTTGCGGGGACAGCCTGCCAAATGTGCCGGGTGGTGGGGAAGCTGGGTCGGGGAAACGTGTCTGCGTGTCGCCCGAAGGTGCGAGACTGCCGCCTCACCGTCACACGCCTGTGACCGTTCGTGACGGAAACGGCGGGGCGGGACCCCCTGTTGCCCCACCGCTTAGGCTGTGCGGAACACCGGACGCAGCAGGGGGCATCAGCCATGACGACAGGTCGGCTCGGGCAGCAAGCCGCGCCACCGAACGCCGCCTATGCCGGGCAGGTCGTGAACTTCCCGGATCCGGTCCGGGCGTCCCGGCACCCCGGAGGGGTGCGGATGGACGGGAGCGGCCACCCGGTTCTCTCGCCGTACGCGCGCGCCGCGGCCGAGATCGCCGACCCGCCTCCGGGCTTCGGCATCGACGAGCTGCGCCTGACCGATTACGTGTCGGCGAACGCGGCGATGGCGGCGAGCGGACATGACCTGTGGGACACGATTCCCGCGGTGGCGACCCCGCACGGCTGGACATGGCACCACGTGCCGGGTGGCCGACGGATGGAGCTGGTGCCGGTCGAGGTGAAGGCGCTGCTGCGTCATCACGGCGGCCTCGCGGGTACGGACGTCGACCAGAACCGGCGTGGCACCCGCCCGTTGCAGGAGACCCGTCCGGCCCACTTCCGGCTGCCGAAGGGCGCGGGCGCGGTGACCGAACAGCAGGTTCAGGGGGTCGAGGAGGACCTCGGCTACCGGCTGCCCGGCCCGTACCGCTCCTTCCTCAAAGCGGCGGGCGGTTCGGCCCCCGTGGGCGCGGCGCTGGATGCGGAACTGGGGCTGCTGGTGGACCAGCCGTTCTTCACGGTGCGTGACGAGGCCGCGATGAACGACCTGGTGTACGTGAACAAGTGTCTGCGGGACCACTTCACCAAGGACTACTTGGGCGTCGCGTTCGTCCAGGGCGGGATTCTCGCCGTGAAGGTGCGCGGCCGGGATGTCGGTTCGGTGTGGTTCTGCCCGTACGACGATGCCCGGGACCAGGACGGCTGGAGCGTCCAGGAGCGTGTGGAGCGGCTGCTGCTGCCCTGCGGCACGGACTTCGACGCCTTCCTTGAGCGACTGGCGGGCAATCCGCCGGAGCTGGAGACCGTGGCGAACCTGATGGTGGACGGCGGCTTCGCGCGCCCCGTCCCGGTGGAGGGGTGAGCGCGGTGGTGACTTTCGCGCAGGCGCAGGAGCGGGCGGACGAGTGGGTCAACGGTGACGTGCCCGCGTATCAGCACCGTGAGGTGCGCGTCCGTGAGTTCGACCTCGGTTTCGTGGTGTGGGCCGAGGACCGGCCGGAGGGCCCCGTCTCGGACGGGGGCCGTCAGCGGCTGGTGATCGCCCGCGACAGCGGTGAGGCGACGTTGTGGCCGGGGTTGCCGGTGGGTGAGGTGATCCGGCGGTACGAGGAGGAGTACGGGGCTCCGACGGGTGCGCCGGCCGCTGCTCCGGAGCCGCCGCAGCGGGTGGATCTGAACCAGACGTCGTTCCTGCTGACGCCGCCGGAGTGGCTCCAGGAGGCGGCGGACAAGCTGGGGATTCCGGATCACCGCGCGGAGCGCCGGGATGCGGAGGCGGCTGCGGATGCGGCTGAGCCGGCCCCCTCGTCGCCGCCGCAGTCCGCGTCGCCGTCGCAGCCCTCGGTGCCGTCTGCGCCTTCGCCCTCGGCCCCGCCCCCGTCCCCTTCCGTATCGGCGTCGGGCCAGACCCCCGTTCCCGGTACTGCCGCCGGGGACGCGACGCCGCCCTCCGCTCCTTCCGCCGGGGGCTCCGCCGCATCGTGGCCCGCCGCCGGCGGTGGCCCGGCCTACGAGCCCACGGCTTCCGACGGTGTGCCCGCCGGGTCGACCCCCTGGGCCGGTACGGACACCAACTCCGACTCCGACGACGCGGCGGTCCCGCTGCCCGCGACGGTGTTCGCGCCGCCGCTGTCGGGGACGGACGACGAGGAGGCCCCGCCGCCGGTCGTTCCGGCGGAGGCGCCCACCGCGCTGATGTCGGGTGGCAGCCGGCTGCCGCGTACGCAGGTGGCTCCGGCGCTCCGGCCGGAGCAGGGCGCCTCGGACGGGGCCGGTGACATCGCCGACGCGGCCACCAGCAAGGCCGTGGTGCCGCCGCGCGGGGCGCGTGGAGGCGGTTCGTCGACCCCGCCGCCGCCCGGTGCCCCGGGGATTCCCGGCATGCCTCCCGGTGCGACGCCGCCGCCTTCGGGGCCGGGTGCGCCCGGGGCTCCCGCGGGCGGGTACGTCCCGACGCAGCTGGTCTCGCAGCTCGGCCCGCCCGGTGCCACCCCGCCGGGCCCGCCCGGTCCGCCCCCGGCCCCGGGTTCGGCGGCGTCGCTCCGGGAG
>NZ_QWFA01000331.1 GCF_003501885.1 Streptomyces globisporus | reverse complement strand
AGCGAACTGGCCCCGGACTCCGCGCCGCCCAGCAGATAGACGGGGGCTGACCATCGGACCCGGAGGTGCCGGAGGTCCCGGCGATTCCCGGCGCCCCGGAAGCCCCCGAGGACCCGGGCGCCCCGGAAGCCCCGGAGGTCCCGGGCGCCCCCGGCGCCCCTGGAGCGCCTGTCGTATCGGACGGCGGCCCGCTCTGCCCGCCCCCGGATCCGCCACCCCGCAGACCCGCGAGCCCGCGCGGCAGCACGTACACCGTCGCGACGAACAGCACGCCCAGCAGCAGCGGCCCGTGACCCGGCCAGGAACCGGCGACCCAGTCCCGGGTGGCGACGATGAGCCCGGCGCCCAGCAGCGCGCCGATCACCGACGTCGTACCGCCGATGACCACCGCCAGCAGGGCGAACGCGGCGATCTCGAACCCGACATCGGCGGGGGAGAGGTACTGCTGCACGGTCACCATCAGCGAACCGCCCACACCGGCCAGCGCGCCCGCGCAGACGTGGGCCACCAGCAGGTACCGCCCCACCGGGTGCCCGGAGGCGCGCATCCGCGCCTCGGCGCCCCGGGTGCCGGTCAGCAGCTTTCCCGCCGGGGAGCGCAGGACGAGCAGGGTGAGAGCGACGGCGACGACGGCCACGACGAGCGCGTAGTTGTACAGCTCGCTCTCCTCCAGCATCCCCTCCCCGCCCCACAGCGCCTGAGTGGCCGGGAAGCCGACGAGGCCGTCCGCGCCGCCGGTGACGGACTTGAGCTGGTTGACGACCGCGCCGGTCAGCTCGCCGATCGCGAGCGTGATCATCAGTACGGTCGTGCCGCGGGCCCGGATCACTGCCGGCCCCACCACCGCCGCGAAGACGGCGGCGGCGAGCGCCGAGAGGACGAGCTGGACGGGGCCCACGGTCCACCCGGCGTCCGCGAGGTTCGCGGTGGCGTACGCGCCTACGGCGAACGGCGCGGTCTGCCCGAGGGTGGGGAGTCCGGCGTACCCGGTGAGGACGGTGACGCTGACCGCGAGGAGACCGAGGGCCAGGGCGGAGCCGGCCAGCGAGATGCTGTACGCGTCGAGCAGGGCGGGCAGGGAGATCAGCACCCCGAGCAGGACGAGCAGCGGAGCCGCCTGCCACCACGCGGCCCTGCCGGGCAGCCGGTTCACCCACTCCGGGGAGCCGTTCCGCCTGCGGAGCCGGTCCAGCCGCACCGAGGGGCGCTTCGGGCCGGGAAGGCGGCCCGCCAGCAGGCCCCGGAGCCGGGCGACCGGGTCCGGGGACGATGCCTCGGAGCCGTGCCCCGCCCCCGCCGGCTCCGCGAAGCGGGAGCGCAGCACCAGCACCGCCGCCATCGCGGCGAAGAGCAGATACGGCGCCAGCTCCGGCGCCACCGAGACGCCCAGCGTCTGCACCTCGCCCACGGCGACGGCCGCCGCGAACGTCGCCCACAGCGAGCGCAGCCCGCCGAGCACGACCACCACGAGGGAGAGCATCAGTACGTTCTCGGACGTACCGGGTCCGGGGCCGATGATCGGCGCCCCGAGCACGCCCGCCGCCCCGGCCAGCGCACCCGCCGCCGCGAGGACACCGGTGTGCACGGCCCGCGGGCTGTGCCCGGTGGCCGCGAGCATCTGCGGATCGTCGGCGGCGGCCCGTACCGCCGCGCCCATCCGGGTCCGGGTCAGCACCCACGTCCCGAACCCCGCGAGCAGCACGGCCATCACGATGAAGCAGAGCCGGTACGCCGGGTAGCGGTGCCCCAGCAGCGTCACCGAGGAGTCGAGCATCTCCGGTACGTGTACGGGGAGTTCGTCCGCACCGAAGAACTGGATGAGCAGATCACCGCCGATCAGGGCAAGACCGAACGTCAGCAGCGCCTGCGCCAGATGCCCACGCCGGGCCAGCGGAGCCGTCGCCGCGGACAGCCCCGCCCCCGCCACGCACGCCGCCGCCGTCCCCGCGGCCAGACCGAGGGCGAGACCGCCCCAGGTCCCGTCGCTCAGCTCGGCCCCCGTGTACGCGCCGATCGCGTACAGCGTGCCGTGCGACAGATTCAGCACACCCGCGGTGCCGAAGGCGAGACTCAGACCGGCGGCGACCACGAACAGCAGCAGCCCGAAGGCCACTCCGTCCACCGCCGGTACGAGGTGGGCGTCCAGGAGCTCCATGTCAGCTGCCGAGCGTCGCCAGGTCCTGAACCATGACGTTGGCCAACTTGGAGCCGTCCGGCCGTACCTGGCGCAGATACCAGGTCTGCACCGGCGAGTGGGCCTTGTCGCCGAACTCCCAGGCGCCGCGCGGGCTGTCGATCTGGCCGAGACCCGCGATGGCCTTGTTGATGGTCTGAGAGGTCACATCGCCGTCCTTCGCCGCGTCGGCGATCGCCTTGTCCAGCACGGCCGCCGCGTCGTAGGACGCCATCGCGTAGGTGGTGGGCTGCGTGTCGTGCTCGGCCGTCCAGTCGGCGGCGAACTTCCGGTTGGCCTCGTTGTCCAGGTCGGCCGCGTAGTTCAGGACGGAGTAGATGTCCTTCGCGGCGGGGCCCTGCGCCTGGAGCACGCTGCCCTCGGTGACGAAGGCCGTGTACAGCGGAAGATCGGCGATGTCCGACTGGGCGTACTGCTTGGCGAAGTCGATCGCGGCCTTGCCCGCGTAGAAGCAGTACACCGCCTTGGCGTCCGTCTTGGCTATCTCCGCGAAGTACGGCATGAAGTTCGTCGTCTTCGGGAACGGCGTCCAGGTGGTCTTGCCGTCCGGATTGGCCAGCTTGCCCTTCACCCGCTTGAACTCATCGGTGAAGCCCCGGAGTTCGTCGTATCCGCCCTGGTAGTCGGGGCCGATCGCGTAGACCGGCCCGTCGACCTTCTCCTTGATGTACGGGGCGATGGCCCTGCCCGGCTCGTCGGACAGGAAGCTCGTGGTCCACACGTACTCGATGTCCTTGACCGGCGGCCGGGCGTTCGACCCCAGGAGGGGGATCTTGGCCTGCTGGATCAGCGGCAGCACCGCGTTGACCGAGCCACCGCCGACGAGGCCCGTCAACACGTCGACCTTGTCCTTCTTGACCAGCTTGGTGGCCGCGGGCACCGCGGTCGGCGGGCCGTCGCCCTCGTCCGCCACGATCAGCTCGACCTTTCGACCGCCGAGCTTGTTGCCGTGGGTGTCCAGATACAGCTTGAAGCCGTCCCGCAGCTCCGTGCCGACCGGTTCGTAGGTGCCCGACAGGGAGGCCACCAGACCGATCTTCACCGTGTCGTCGGCGGAGCCGCTGCCGCCGCCGCTGCACCCGGTGACGGCTGCAAGACCGAGGGCGAGGGCGGCGGCA
>NZ_QWFA01000330.1 GCF_003501885.1 Streptomyces globisporus | reverse complement strand
GAGACGGCCCCCGAGCCCGCCCGGGCCGCCCCCGTCGGCCGGACCGCCACCGCGGCGACGTTCGCCGTCAACCCGTCCCCGCCCACGACGACGCCGGCGGTCGTGCCGGAGGTGCTCACCGCCGAGTCCGAGGCGGCCTCGGCCGTCAACGCGGAGCTGGCACCGCTCGGTGCGTCCGTCATCCCCGCGCTGACCAAGGCGGAGACGGAAGAGGCGGCGAACGCCGCGGCCGGGGCGAAGCCGTACATCGGACCCCGGCCGAAGATCATCACCCGTAAGGGCTGGGGCGCGGACGAGAAGCTCCGCGAGCGCCAGTTCGCGTACACGAGGACCGTCAAGGCGGCCTTCGTGCACCACAGCGCGACCGGGAACAACTACACCTGCAAGCAGGCGCCCTCGGTGCTCCGCTCCATCTACCGCTACCACGTCAAGAGCAGCGGCTGGCGCGACTTCGGCTACAACTTCGCCGTCGACAAGTGCGGAAACATCTACGAGGGCCGGGCCGGCGGTGTCACGAAGGCGGTCCTCGGAGCGCACACCCTGGGCTTCAACACCAACACCATGGGCATCGCGGTGCTCGGCTCCTACTCCTCCGCCAACCCGCCCGCCGCCGCGGTGACCGCCGTCTCCAAGCTCACCGCCTGGAAACTGGGCCTGTTCGGCGCCAACCCCAAGGGCAAGGTGACCCTCACCTCCGGCGGAAGCAACAAGTACAAGGCGGGCGTAAAGGTCAAAATGAACGTCATCTCGGGCCATCGGGACGGCTTCGCAACCGAATGCCCCGGAGCGCGTCTCTACAAGAAGCTCGGCACGGCCCGGACCAGCTCCGCCAAACTGCAGGGTCGCTGACCGGAACGGGGCTCGACCGGTCTGCTTAACTGACCAGTCACAAACGATGCCAAGCCCCAGCAGGAAGCAGAGACGGTGCTGTGACAGAGGCAAAAGAAGCGATCCTCCTGGTCGGGGGCAAGGGAACCCGGCTGCGTCCGCTCACGGTGCACACCCCCAAGCCGATGGTCCCGGCGGCGGGGGTCCCCTTCCTCACCCACCAGCTGGCGCGGGCCAGGGCGGCCGGGGTGGAGCACATCGTGCTCGCCACGTCCTACCTGGCCGAGGTGTTCGAGCCCTACTTCGGCGACGGCTCCTCGCTCGGTCTGCACATCGAGTACGTCACCGAGCAGGAGCCGCTCGGCACCGGCGGAGCCATCCGCAACGTCGCGCCGAAGCTGTCCTCGGGCCCGGACGAACCGGTCCTGATCTTCAACGGCGACATCCTGACCGGGCTCGACATCCGGGCCCTGGTCACCTCGCACACCGTCTCCGGGGCGGACGTCTCCCTCCACCTGACCCGGGTGGAGGACCCGCGCGCCTTCGGCCTCGTGCCGACCGACGCGACGGGCCGGGTCACCGCCTTCCTGGAGAAGCCGCAGACGCCCGAGGAGATCGTCACCGACCAGATCAACGCCGGGGCGTACATCTTCCGGCGCTCGGTCATCGACACGATCCC
This sequence comes from Streptomyces globisporus, assembly GCF_003501885.1. Classification (GTDB taxonomy): domain Bacteria; phylum Actinomycetota; class Actinomycetes; order Streptomycetales; family Streptomycetaceae; genus Streptomyces; species Streptomyces globisporus_D. The sequence continues at coordinate 1,811 of NZ_QWFA01000330.1, read as the reverse complement.
GGCCGGCCGCCCCGTCTCCGTCGAACGCGAGACCTTCCCCGGGCTGCTCGCCTCCGGCGCCCACCTCCAGGGCATGGTCGACTCCACGTACTGGCTGGACCTCGGCACCCCCGGCGCCTTCGTCCGCGGCTCCGCCGACCTCGTCCTCGGCCGCGCCCCGTCCCCGGCGGTCCCCGGCCGCTGCGGCGACCGCCTGGTCCTGCCGACCGCCTCCGTGGCCCCGGACGCGAAGCTCACCGGCGGTACGGTCGTCGGCGCCGGCGCGGTGATCGGCGCGGGCGCGAGGGTAGAGGGCTCCACGATCCTGGAGAACGCGATCGTCGAACCGGGCGCGGTCATCACGGACTCCCTGGTCGGCGCCGGCGCGCGGATCGGCGGCCGTACGGTCCTGGCCGGCGCGGTGATCGGCGACGGCGCCCAGGTGGGCGCGGACAACGAGCTGCGCGACGGGATCAGGATCTGGTGCGACTCGACGCTGCCGGACGCCTCGGTCCGCTTCTCCTCGGACCAGTAGCCCCCGCCTGCCCGTACCCTCGAAGAGCCGCGGGAGGAGCAGCAGCCCTCCCGCACCGACGAGCACCCAGGGACACCGAGGCTTCGTGGCAGGACGATTCGCCCCCCGCACGACGCGGGCAGCGCTGCCGTACCAGGCTGCGGTGCGTGGGGCCGCCGCGCCTGGGGCTGCCGTTCCGCTCACCCGGGAGTGGACGCCACCGGCCCCCCTGGACCTCCGCCTGGTGCTGGGCCCGCTGCGCCGGGGCCCGGCGGACCCGACGTTCCGGATGGTGGGGGACGGCACGTTCTGGCGGGCGACCCGCACCCCCGCGGGCCCCGGCACCCTGCGCATCGCGCGCCACGGCGAGCGGATCGCGGCGACGGCGTGGGGCCCCGGCGCGGACTGGCTGCTGGAGGGCCTGCCGACGCTCCTGGGCGCGGAGGACGACCCGGACGCGTTCGTCCCGCGCCACCGCCTGCTGGCCCTGACCCGGCACCGCCGCCCGGGCCTGCGCCTGCTGCGCACGGGCCTGGTGCTGGAGTCGCTGATCCCCTCGGTCCTGGAGCAGAAGGTCACCACGGACGAGGCGTACCGCGCCTGGCGCCACCTGGTCCGCCGCTTCGGCACCCCCGCCCCCGGTCCCACCGCCGACCTGGGCCTGCACGTCATGCCGGACCCACGCGGCTGGGCGATGATCCCGTCCTGGGAATGGCACAAGGCGAACGTGGACGCCAAGCGCTCGTCGACGATCCTGCGAGCCGTACGCGTGGCCCGCCGCCTGGAGGAAGCGGCGACGATGCCCCTGCCCGAGGCCCGGACCCGCCTCCAGCTCATCCCCGGAATCGGCCCCTGGACGGCGGCGGAGACCCTCCAGCGCTCGAACGGCGCGGCAGACGCGGTCACGGTGGGCGACCTGCACCTCCCCGGCATCGTGGGCCACGCCCTGGCGGACAACCGCGACGCGGACGACGAGGAAATGCTGAGGCTGCTGACCCCTTACGAGGGTCAACGCCACCGAGCGACCCGCCTGATCCTGCTCTCGGGCCGCATCCCGGCACGCAGAGCCCCGAGAATGCAGCCGGGCAACATCGTGAACCTGTAGCGCTGCCTTTTCTCTGAGCTCCTCCGGCACCCCCCGCCCCTCCGGCGACGCGTCTCCAGCGTCTCCGGGCCATCTCAGCCCCTCCGGCGCTTGAGGAGAGGGGTCCGGGGCAGAGCCCCGAAATCCAGCCCGTCCGGCGCTTGAGGACAAACCGGCGCCCGGGGCGGAGCCCCGGAACCCCCACCCGTCCTCAAGCGCCGGACGGGCTGGATT
>NZ_QWFA01000033.1 GCF_003501885.1 Streptomyces globisporus | reverse complement strand
GTTCCGGGGCCGGGGGCGGCGCGGTCGGCCGGTGGTCGGCGGAGCCCGTCGCGTGCCGTACGCGGTCGCCTTCCGGGGTGCGGGGCGGCGGCGGGGCCACCGAGCGGGCCAGGCCCCGGGTGACGGCTTCCTGGATCGATCCGGCCAGGACGTCGGGGTCGGTCACGCCCTGGTCGGCGAGCATCTCGGCGAGCCCGCCCGCATACCCCTGTCCGACGGCCCGGACCTTCCAGGCGTCCTGGCGGCGGTAGAGCTCCAGGGCGCTGACCGCGGACTCGGCGTCCAGGTCGGTGAGCGTGAAGGTGGCGATCTCGCTGCCGTCGAGCCCGGTGACGGCGACGAAGGGGGCGGGGACGGCTCCGAACCGCACCGGGCCGCCGACTCCGACGGGCAGCGCGAGCAGCACGGTGACCCGGTGGACGCCGGCGGGCAGGGCCTCCAGGTCGACGGCGAGCCGGTGGTCGGCCGCCGCCTGCTGGGAGACTTCGAGCCCGGGGAGCTGGGGCGAGCCGGGGTGGGCGATCCACTCGATGCCGCGCACCGTGCCCCGCTCGTCGCCGAGGGTGGCCCCGGCCACGACGGGCGTGCCCGCCGACACCCGGATCTCCAGACGGGTCTGGGGCAAGGTGTGGTTCTGCCCCCGGACCAGTTCGGCCGTCATGTGCCCTGTCCCCCTCGACGACGGCCGCGCGCCGCTGTGGGCGCCGGGCCGTGCGATGCCGTGTTCCTGCTGCGTACTGCCGTGCTGTGCGTGGGGCGGCTCCCGGCGGCCTGTGCCGCCGGGAGCCGCCCCCGCCTGTTTCGCCGCCGGGTCGGGACCCGGACCCGCCCGGGCGAAGAGCACCGCCGAGGCGTCCAGGTCGACCTCGCGGGTGCGCGAACCGAACAGGCCACGGCGCGGAGCCGCCTGCCAGCCGAGCCCCATCCGTACCGCGGTCAGGGTCCCCCCGTCGCTCTTCTGCAGGTTGATGGCCTGGCCCTTGGTCATATTGACCGTCACGCGCTGTCCCCTCTCGGCATTGCCCCGCAGCCATCCGTGTGCGGTTTCCCCGCACCCTACGCATTCCACCCGGGGTGGCAGCAGCTTCGGTCCGTTTTTGTGTCGGTCTTGCAACACACCCGGCGCGGCCCGCCCGGTGCGGTGGAAAGGTGTCGGCCGCCGGTGCCGGGAGCGGCCCGGCACCGGCGGTCGACGGCGGAATCAGGCCATGCCCGCTTCCTTCATCTGCCGCAGTTCCTTCTTCAGTTCGCCGACCTCGTCGCGCAGCCGGGCGGCCACCTCGAACTGCAGATCCGCGGCGGCGGCCCGCATCCGGTCGGTCATCTCCTCGATGATCCCGGCCAGTTCGGTCGCGGGCCGGTCGCTGACCACCGCGCCGGCCTTGGCGGCCTTGCCCTTGGCCGCGCCCTTCGCCCCGCCCTTGGCGGCCTTGCCGCCGAGCGCGGGGACCGGGGCCTTGGTCTCCTTGCCCTGCCGGTAGCCGGTGCCGAGGAGCTGTTCGGTGTCGATCTCCTCGCGGGCGATGGTCGCGACGATGTCGTTGATCTTCTTGCGCAGCGGCTGCGGGTCGATGCCCCGCTCGGTGTTGTAGGCGATCTGCTTCTCGCGGCGGCGGTTCGTCTCGTCGATCGCCTGCTCCATGGCCGGGGTGACCTTGTCGGCGTACATGTGGACCTGGCCGGAGACGTTACGGGCGGCTCGGCCGATGGTCTGGATGAGCGAGGTGCCGGAGCGCAGGAAGCCCTGCTTGTCGGCGTCGAGAATGGCCACGAGGGACACCTCGGGAAGGTCGAGGCCCTCGCGCAGCAGGTTGATGCCGACGAGCACGTCGTACTCACCGGAGCGCAGCTCGCGCAGCAGCTCGATACGCCGCAGAGTGTCGACGTCGCTGTGCAGATAGCGGACCTGGATGCCGAGCTCCAGGAAGTAGTCGGTGAGGTCCTCGGCCATCTTCTTGGTGAGCGTGGTGACCAGGACCCGCTCGTCGCGCTCGGTGCGCTCGCGGATCTCGTGGACCAGGTCGTCGATCTGGCCCTCGGTGGGCTTGACCACGACCTGGGGGTCGACGAGACCGGTGGGGCGGATGATCTGCTCGACGAACCCGTCGCCGCGCGAGAGCTCGTACTTCCCCGGGGTGGCGGAGAGGTACACCGTCTGGTCGATCCGCTTCAGGAACTCCTCCCACTTCAGCGGCCGGTTGTCCATGGCCGAGGGCAGCCGGAAGCCGTGGTCGACGAGGGTCCGCTTGCGGGAGGCGTCCCCCTCGTACATCGCGCCGATCTGCGGGACGGTGACGTGGGACTCGTCGAGGACGAGCAGGAAGTCGTCCGGGAAGTAGTCGAGGAGGGTGTTGGGGGCGGTGCCGGGCGCGCGGTCGTCGAAGTGCATCGAGTAGTTCTCGACGCCGGAGCAGGTGCCGATCTGGCGGAGCATCTCGATGTCGTACGTGGTGCGCATGCGCAGGCGCTGGGCCTCCAGCATCTTGCCCTGCTTCTCCAGCTCGGCCAGGCGCTGCTCCAGCTCCTGCTCGATGCCGCTGACGGCCCGCTCCATGCGCTCGGGCCCCGCGACGTAGTGGCTGGCGGGGAAGACGTGGACCGTGGGGTCCTCGCTGATGATCTCGCCGGTGAGCGGGTGCAGCGTGGACAGGTTCTCGATCTCGTCGCCGAACATCTCGATGCGGACGGCGAGCTCCTCGTAGACCGGGAAGATCTCGATGGTGTCGCCCCGGACCCGGAAGGTGCCGCGGGTGAACGCCAGGTCGTTGCGGGCGTACTGCATCTCGACGAAGCGGCGCAGCAGCTGGTCGCGGTCGATCTCCTCGCCGACCTTGAGCTGGACCATGCGGTCCACGTACTCCTGGGGCGTCCCGAGGCCGTAGATGCAGGAGACGGAGGCGACCACGACGACGTCGCGCCGGGTGAGCAGCGAATTCGTCGCGGAGTGGCGCAGCCGCTCGACTTCCTCGTTGATGGAGGAGTCCTTCTCGATGTACGTGTCCGACTGCGGGACGTACGCCTCGGGCTGGTAGTAGTCGTAGTACGAGACGAAATACTCCACCGCGTTGTTCGGGAGGAGCTCGCGGAACTCGTTGGCCAGCTGGGCGGCGAGCGTCTTGTTCGGCGCCATCACCAGGGTGGGGCGCTGCAGCTTCTCGATCATCCAGGCGGTGGTCGCCGACTTGCCGGTGCCGGTCGCGCCGAGCAGGACGACGTCCTTCTCGTCGGCGCGGATACGCCGCTCCAGCTCGGCGATGGCCGTCGGCTGGTCACCGCTGGGCTGGTAGGGGCTGACGACCTCGAAAGGCCGCGTGGAACGTTCGATCTGGGAAACGGGCCGCATGCAACCACCGTACGGCTCCCCACTGACAACGGCCTCGGATCAGCGGTACCGGGCCCTTCCCGCGCCCTCCCGGGCGGTGCTCCGCGGGCGTCGGCCTCGCGTGTGCGGATCGTTCCTCGGGCGCCGTCGCGCCTGCGGGACCAGGTGGTCCCGCAGGTCCCCCGGGCGGCGGCCGGGGCGGGGGCCCGGGCCGAACTCGCCCGTCACGGCCCCGGGGTCGAACAGGAGCACCACGGCGGCGAGGAGCAGGAAGCAGCCGGGGCCCACCAGCATGGGGCCGATCATCTCGGCGGGCCGGTCGCCGGGCAGCACGGCGGACAGGTCGGCCGGCAGGGTGGGCGGCAGATGCAGGTGCACGTCGAGCGCCGCCATGCCGGTGTAGTGCATCCCGGTCACCGCTACGGCCATCAGGACGCTCGCGCCGAGGCCGGAGAGGGCCCCCCGCAGGGTCACGGCCGCCCACAGCGCGCCCGTGGCGGCGCACCCGGCGATCAGCACCGAGAGGACGACGAGGGGCGTGTCGTAAGCGAACTGTGCGGCCATGCGCATGCCCGCCATGCCGAGATAGTGCATCGAGGCGATGCCGAGACCGGTGATGGTGCCACCCGTGATCAACGCCATGCGGGTCGCGCCCCGGTACCCGACAATGAAGATGCCGATGCCGATCATCACCACGGCCACGGCCAGGCCGGCGAAGGTGAGGGGCTTGTCGTAGGAGATCGGCGTCTCCTGGACGGTGAAGCCCGTCATCGCGACGAAGTGCATGGTCCACACCCCGGAGCCGATGGACAGCGAGCCCAGCGCCAGCCAGCCGACCCGACAGGAGCGTGTGGCGTGGAGCGACCGGGTGGTGCAGCGGAGTCCGAGGGCGGCTCCCAGGGCGGCCATGAGGAACGCCGCGACCGGTGTCACCAGGCCGTAGGTGAATCCGTCGACTGTTCCTTGCATGCGCGTACGCCCTTCGAGAATGCCCGGGGTCGAGGAGGGTCCCCAAGGGGCGAGTCCCGGCAGGCAGACAAAAGAAGGCGCATTTTATCGGCACGGCCGCACGCCGTGCTCCGGCGGTGGTCCCCCGGACCGAAGCTTCCGTTCATTTCGCGGCCATCGCCACCCCGCCGGGCGTTGGCGGGCCGCTGTCACTCTCTGCGTGTCCGCACACTCCCGACGTGAGGAGTACCCGTGTTCGTCCGTACCGCAACCGCCTCCACCACGGCCGCCGCCCTGCTCGGCGCCGGCGCCCTGCTGCTGCCCGCCGACCGGCCCGAGGCCCCGGACCAGGTCGCCGCGCAGCGGGCGAACCCGGTCGTCGTGGCCCACCGGGGGGCGTCGGGCTACGCGCCGGAGAACACCCTCGCCGCGGTCGACGCCGCGGACGCGCTCGGCATCGACTGGGTCGAGAACGACGTCCACCGCAGCCGTGACGGGGTACTCGTCGTGCTGCACGACACCGACCTGAAGCGCACGACGGACGCCGAGGAGATCTTCCCCGACCGGGCGCCGTGGGCGGTCAAGGACTTCACCGCGGCGGAGCTGGCGAAGCTCGACGCGGGCAGCTGGTTCGGGGAACAGTTCACGGGGGCCCGGATCCCGACGCTCACCCAGTTCCTGCACCGTCTGGAGCGCAACCGGCAGAAGCTGCTCCTGGAGATCAAGAGCCCGGCGACCTACCCGGGCATCGAGCGGGACATCATCCGGACGCTGGGCCGGTCGGGGTGGCTGGACCGCTCCCACGTACGGGACCGGCTGGTCATCCAGAGCTTCGGCGCCGACAGCGTGAAGACGGTGCACGCCCTGCGCCCCGACATCACGACCGGCTTCCTGGGCACCCCGGCGGTGGCTGACCTGCCCTCGTACGCGGCGTTCACCGATCAGATCAACCCGTCGTACGCGACGATCGGCGCCGACTACGTGGCGGCCGTCCAGCGGCTCAAGGGCCCGCACGGCAAGCGTCTGCGGGTCAACACGTGGACGGTCAACAAGGCGGCGGACGCGGTGAAGGCCCGTGACTACGGGGTCGACGGCATCATCACCAACTTCCCCGACGTGGTGCGCGACGCGACGAGCTGACGCGACGGGGCGGCCTTCCGGGCTTCTGACCGATGGGCCCGTCGCTGTCAGTGGCGGGTCGTACGGTGGTCGGCATGGACAGCTACGGGGTCGGTGGAGAGCCGACCGTCGAGTGGGACGTCGTGGACAGCGGTATCGGCCAGCTGCTGCTCGCGGCGACCGCGACCGGCCTGGTGAACGTGGCCTTCCACGCCCGCCCCGCCGTCCGGGACGCGGCTCTCGGCCGGTTGCGGACCCGGTTCGGCACGGAGCCGGTGGCGGCGCCCGGTTCGGCCCGGCTCGCCGCGCCGATACGCGAGCTCGCGGCGTACTTCGCGGGCGAGCAGCGGGACTTCGACCTCGCTCTGGACTGGTCGCTGGCCTCCGGCTTCCACCGTGCGGTGCTCCGCGAGCTGGCGTCCGGCGTGCCCTACGGGACGGTCGTCGGGTACGGCGAGCTGGCCGCGCGGGTGGGCCGCCCGGAGGGAGCACAGGCGGTCGGCGCCGCCATGGGGGCCAACCCGCTGCCGGTGGTGGTGCCGTGCCACCGGGTGGTGGAGAGCGACGGGGGCCTGGGCGGGTTCGGCGGCGGTCTGGAGACCAAGCGGCAGCTGCTGGCGCTGGAGGGGGTGCTGCCGCAGCCGCTGTTCTAGGCACAGCCCCTGGTCCTGCCGCAGTTGTCGGTCATCGTGGGGGCCGGTTTCACCCGTCCGGGTGCACGGCGGTGGACGAGCGGTGGCACACTGCGCCGGTGACCCGACCCGTCTCCCTCCCCCCGGTCCCGGCCGTCGGCCTGCCCGCTCTGCAGCGCCGGACGTCGGCCGTGCTCGTCGTCAGCCAGATACTCGGGGGCCTCGGCGTGGCCATCGGGATCGCCCTGGCCCCGATGCTCGCCGCCGAGGTGAGCGGATCGGAGGCGCTGTCCGGACTTGCGCCGACCGCCTCCGTCCTCGGCACGGCGCTGCTGTCGCTGCCGCTGGCCGCCCTGATGACCTCCCGGGGCCGCCGGTCCGGGCTGATGCTCGCCTATCTGATCGGTGCGGTGGGCGGCGGCCTGGTGGTCCTGGCCACGATGCTGCCGAGCTTCCCGCTGCTGCTGTCTTCCTGCTCGCCGGACTCGTCGTGGCGCTCGCGCTGCGCCCGGATCCGCTCCTCACCGCCCGCGCCCTGGCCCCGGAGGGCCCGGCGGGTCCGCCGAAGCGCTCCCTGAGCGCCGGGATCGAGGCCGTACGCGCGTCCCCGATGGCGCGGCTCGCCCTGGTGACGGTCACCGTGTCGCACACCGCCATGGTGTCGATCATGGTCATGACCCCGGTCGATCTGAGCCGGCACGGCGCGGATCTCCAGTTGATCGGGCTCGTCATCAGCGGGCACATCGCGGGCATGTACGCGTTCTCGCCGGTGATGGGGTGGCTGGCCGACCGGTTCGGCCGGCTGACCGTGATCGGGCTGGCCGTGGGACTGCTGAGCTGCGCCGCGCTGCTCGCGGGCACGGCCGGGCCCCGGCACGGGCAGACCGCGGCGGGCCTCTTCGTGCTGGGTCTCGGCTGGTCGGCGGGGATGATCGCCGGTTCGGCGCTGCTCACCGACGCGGTGCCCCGGTCCGCCCAGGCGGCGGTGCAGGGTCTTTCGGACCTGACCATGAGCGCGGCGGCGGGCGTCGGCGGGGCGGCGGCCGGGGTGATCGTCGCCCAGTGGGGGTACGGCCCCCTCAACGCGGTCGGCGCCGCGCTGCTGCTGCCGGTCGCCACGCTCGCCCTGCGCCGGAGCCTGCGGCGGCCGGGGACAGCCGACGGCTGACCCGCGCCGCGGGGCCGGCCGAACGACCCGACCGACCGAGCGGCCGACCAGCACACCGGCCCAGCAGACCCCGCAGGCCCTCAGAGGCTGATGTGGTACGCCTTGCGGAGCGTCTCGTGAACGGTCCAGGTCGTCCGGTCGCCCTCGCGCAGGACGCAGGCGTCCCCCGGGCTGATCTCCAGCGTCGCCCCGCCCTCGACCGCGACCGTCGCCCGGCCGCTGACGACCACGAACAGCTCGTTCGCCTCGGTGTCGGTGACCACTCCGGGCGTGATCTGCCAGATGCCCCGGATCTGCTTGCCGTCGGGTGACTCCCACAGCACCTTGCCCGTCACCACGGGGTCGCCCGAGACGATCTGCGCCGGATCGAGGGGTTCCGGTACAAGCTCGGCGTCGGGGATGTGCACGGCGAAGGAGGCGGGGACCTGGTCGTTTGTCGTCATGGCCGGTCACCTTAGCGACCACTTCCGGCCACCGGGTGACCAGGACCCGCCGGAGAACGTCCGGCCGTGGTTTGCGCCCCTCCCACCCGCGACAGGGATGGGGCATGCCTCAGAACTCACCAGAACCCTACGAGCCGGTGCTCTCGGCGGAGGTGCGCGCGGCTCTGAGTACCGGTCTGCCCGTCGTGGCGCTGGAGTCGACGATCATCGCGCACGGCCTGCCGCGCCCCCGCAACCTGACCGTGGCCCGGGAGCTGGAGGGGCTCGTCCGGTCCGCGGGCGCCGTTCCGGCCACCGTCGCCGTACTCGACGGCCGGGCCCATGTGGGCCTCGGCGAGGACCAGTTGCGAGCGGGTCGCCGGCGACCCGGCGGTACGCAAGCTGGGACACCGCGATCTCGCCCCCGCGCTCGCCACGGGGGCGAGCGGGGCGACGACGGTGTCCGGGACGGCGTTCCTGGCGGCGCGGGCGGGCGTCGGCGTCTTCGCCACGGGCGGGCTCGGCGGCGTACACCGGGAGTGGGCCGCCGACCAGGACGAGTCGGCCGATCTGCGGCTGCTCGCCCGCACCGGGATCACCGTGGTCTGCGCGGGGGTGAAGTCGATCCTCGACGTACCGGCGACCCTCCAGCGGCTGGAGACCCTCGGGGTCTCCGTCGTCGGCTACGGCACCGGGCACTTCCCCGGCTTCTATCTGAGCAGCTCGGGCGAACCCGTCGACTGGACGGTGCACAGCCCCGGGGAGGTGGTGGAGGTGATCCGGGCGAGGGAGGCGCTGGGCGGGCCGGCGTCCGCGCTGATCGTCGCCAACCCCGTGGCGGAGGCGTATCAGTTGGATCCGGCCCTGCACGACCGGGTGCTGGCGGAGGCACTGGACGCATGCCGGGAGCGGGGCATCTCGGGGCAGGGCGTCACGCCGTTCCTGCTGGACCAGCTGATGCGGCGGACCGGGGGCGCGTCGCTGGAGGCGAACCTCGCGGCCGTACGCGGGAACGTGACGCTCGCGGCGAAGATCGCCGTCACGGCGACGGGCCTCCGGTGAGCGGTCACGGGGACGGACGCGGGCGCCCCGTGAGCCGTGCGGAGGCCGGCCGTGGGCTCCTCGTGGTGGGGGACGTGGTCACCGATGTGGTGGCGCGGCACGGGGCGGCGCTCGCGCACGGTACGGACACGAAGGCCCGGATCCGTACCCTGCCGGGCGGCGCGGGCGCCAACGTCGCCTGCTGGGCCGTGCGTTCGGGCTGTCCGGACGTGCGGCTACTGGCCCGGGCGGGGGCGGAGTCCGCCGGCTGGCACCGGGAGGCGCTGGAGGTGGCGGGGGTGCGGGCGTTCCTCTCCGTGGACGACGAGGTGCCGACGGCGACCGTCATCGCCCTGGTCGACGCGGCGGCGGAGCGTACGTTCCTGACCGACGGCGGGGCGGTCCTGCGGCTCGGCGTCGAGGACTTCGCGCCCACGATGCTGGACGGCGTCGGGCACCTCCACCTCTCCGGCTATCTTCTCTTCGCCGCGGTGAGCCGGGCCGCCGCCCTCCTCGCCCTGCGCACCGCCGTGGAGCGGGGGATTTTGGTGAGCGTGGATCCGGCGTCGGCCGGGTTCCTCGGGGAGCTGGGGCCGAAGAGGTTCCTGGAGTTCGCGGAGGGGGCGGAGCTGCTCCTGCCGAACGCGGACGAGGCCAGGCTGCTCACCGGACTGCCCGAACCCGGTGCCGCTGCGGCCGAGTTGAGCCGGTGGTTCCCGCGGGTCGTTGTCACCCTGGGCTCGCGGGGTGCCGTGGTGGCCGCCGAGGGTGAGGTGATCGGCCGCGTTCCCGCCCCGCCGGTGCCCGACCCGGTCGACTCGACGGGCGCGGGCGACGCGTTCACCGGCGGGTTCCTGGCGGCCCTGCTGGCCGGTGCGGACGAGGTGACCGCCGCGGCCGAGGGCTGTCGGGCGGGGGCGGCGGCCGTGGCCACGGTGGGCGGTCGGCCACCGGTTCGCTGAGCACAGGTGGCCGCCCCGCGCGTACAGCGAGGACCGCCGCCGGCCGCACCGCGCGCGGTTCACCCACTCCCCGGCAGCCCCGACCAGGCCGGGTGCGCCGGATCGTCCGCCCGGACCACGACGTCCGCCCGTTCCGTGGGCGCGATCTCGTCCTCGTACCGGGCGAAGGCGGGCAGCGTCCAGCGTTCCGGTTCCGCCGTGCGCCGCCGCAACGCCCCCGGCGACAGCCGCAGATGGACGGTGAGCGCGAAGGGGAACCAGTGCCCCAGCAGGAACGGGCCGTGCACGACGACCACCCCGCCCTCGGGCAGCTGGTGGTACGGGGTGCGGGTGGCCCGGTCCGTCACGGGGTCCCAGAGGTCGGGCAGCACCCGGCCGGAGCCGCCCGCCTCCAGCGGCCCGAACACCTCGCGCCACAGCGCTCCGGTGTCGAACCAGCCGTCGAGATACGCGTCCGCGTCCTGCTTCCCGTACTCGAAGCGCAGACTCGCCGGGCGCAGGAACCCCTCGGTGGACACCACCAGGACCGAGCGGCCGCGCAGCCGCAGCTCCTCGGCGAGGCGTTCGGCGGTCTCGCCGGTGCGGGCGGCGGGGGCGCCGTCGATACCGAGGGCCAGCCAGGGCCCGCCGTCGGCGGCGGACAGCCCGACGCCGTACCGGGCGAGTTCGCCCGCCAGCCGTTCCCAGGTGATCGCTTCGAGTCGCACGGCTCCATCATCACCGCTCCGGCGGGAGGCCGCTCCGGGCGGGCGCGCCGGAAGGGGCACCCCACCGGACCGTTCACTCCCCGCGCAGCTCCGCCGCGAGCGGGCCGTCACCCAGCACCTCGACGCGGCCGTCCTTCACCGCCTCGGCGAGGGTCGCCGCGCCCTGCGCCAGCTCCAGGCAGACCTCCGCGGCGAGGACGATCCGGGCGTCGGGGCGGTCGGCGGGGCCGTAGCCGTACACCGCCCCGTACGCCTCCGCGCCCGGCAGCACGAGCCGCGCTCCCCCACCGAGATGGAGCCCGGCATGGAGCCCGACACGGAGGTGGAACTCTCCCTCGTCGAGGCGGACTTCGAGGACGCCCTTCCGGGTGAGCCCGGCGAGGGCGCCGAGCAGCGGCAGGGCGAACCAGTGGGCCCGCACCGCGTCGGTCGGGCGGCGCTCGGCGAGGGCCGGCGCGCCCCACTCGGCGAGGGCGGCGAGCACCGGCAGCAGGCCGTGGCCGCGCTCGGTCAGCTCGTAGACCGACGCGGCCGACGGGGGCGGCAGCTTGCGGCGCAACGCCAGTCCGGACTGCTCCATGTCCTTCAGGCGGGAGGCCAGCACGTCCGTGCTGACACCGGGCAGGTCGGCGTGCAGGTCCGTGTACCGGCGCGGCCCGCCCAGCAGTTCACGGACGATCAGCAGCGTCCACCGGTCGCCGACGGAGTCGAGGGCGCGGGCGGTGGCGTCGAACTGGTCGTAGCTCCGGCGACGGACGGGGCGTGCTGCTGGACGTGCTGCTGGCTGCTGCTGACGTGGCATGCGACGCAGTCTAGACATGTTGTTGGACTTTCCAAGCTCAAGCTTGGTAAAACCAAGTATCGCAATTCGGCTCGGGAGGCAGCGCATGGAGTTCCGGCAGTCCAGCAAGCTCAACGAGGTCTGCTACGAGATCCGGGGCCCGGTCATCGAGCACGCCAACGCCCTGGAGGAGGCGGGCCACAGCGTGCTCCGGCTCAACACGGGCAATCCCGCGCTCTTCGGCTTCGAGGCCCCCGAGGAGATCGTCCAGGACATGATCCGGATGCTGCCCCAGGCCCATGGCTACACCGATTCGCGCGGCATCCTCTCGGCCCGTCGGGCGGTGGCCCAGCGCTACCAGTCGATGGGGCTGACCGACGTCGGCGTGGACGACGTGTTCCTCGGCAACGGGGTCTCCGAGCTGATCTCGATGGCCGTGCAGGCGTTGCTGGAGGACGGCGACGAGGTGCTGATCCCGGCCCCGGACTTCCCCCTGTGGACGGCGGTGACCACGCTCGCGGGCGGCAAGGCCGTGCACTACGTCTGCGACGAGGAGTCCGACTGGAACCCGGACCTCGCCGATATGGCGTCGAAGATCACCGACCGGACCAAGGCGGTCGTGATCATCAACCCGAACAACCCCACCGGCGCGGTCTATCCGCGCGAGATCCTGGAAGGCATCCTCGATCTGGCCCGACGGCACGGGCTGATGGTGTTCGCCGACGAGATCTACGACCAGATCCTGTACGACGGCGCCGAGCACCACAGCGCGGCCGTCCTCGCCCCGGACCTGGTCTGTCTGACCTTCAGCGGCCTGTCGAAGACGTACCGGGTGGCCGGGTTCCGCTCCGGCTGGATGGTGGTGTCCGGTCCGCACCAGCACGCCCGCAACTACCTGGAGGGCCTGACGATGCTGGCCTCCATGCGGCTGTGCCCCAACGCGCCCGCGCAGTACGCCATTCAGGCCGCGCTCGGGGGACGGCAGTCCATCAAGGAGCTGGTCGCCCCGGGTGGGAGGCTGCACGAGCAGCGCGACCGGGCCTGGGAGCGGCTGAACGAGATCCCCGGCGTCTCGTGCGTGAAGCCGAAGGGCGCGCTGTACGCCTTCCCGCGCATCGATCCGAAGGTCCATCCGATCGTGGACGACGAGAAGTTCGTGCTGGACCTGCTGCTGCGGGAGAAGATCCAGGTGGTGCAGGGCACCGGCTTCAGCTGGCCGCGCCCGGACCACTTCCGCATCCTGACCCTTCCGTACGCTGATGATCTCGACGCGGCGATCAGCCGCATCGGCCGCTTCCTCAGCGGATACCGGCAGTGACGGACTCCCCGGTCGAACGGGCTCCCCGGTCAGATGACGCGGAATAGGTCCGCGGCGGCGTGGACGTCGGCGAGGTCCTCGATGGAGCGGAGGTTGTCGCAGAGGGCGTCCAGGACGGAGCCCGCGTCGGCCGCGCGCGGGGCCCCGACGGCCAGGCCGAAGACGCGGAAGCCCAGTCGACGCCGAGCGTCCTTCCAGCCGCGCATCCACTCCTCGGTGACGCCGCATTCGTCGTCGGTGATCATCACGATGTCGCCGCGGACGGTGGCGGCCTCGTCGAACTCCTCCTCCAGCAGCTCGCGAGCCGCGGTCAGCGGGGTCTGGTAGCTGGTTCCGCCGCCGAGGAAGGTCTCGGCGAAGTCGAGCACCTGGTCGATGCCGGTGGGCCGCCCGGCCGGGAAGCGGAAGACCCGGACCTTGTCGGCGGCGGAGAACAGGATGCCGACGAAGTCACGGCCCGCGTGGCGGGCCTGGTCGAGCAGCGCCAGGGCACACGCCTTGGACCACGCCTCCCGGGTGACTCCGCCGGGCCCCGCCGCATACATGGAGTGGGAGGTGTCCACGCACGCGATGACGGCCCCCCGTCCCGTTGACTGCTCGCCCCGGCTGTCGTAGAGCATCAGCTCACCGGCGGCGTAGCGGGCGGCGAAGACCGCACGGGTCGCGGGCAGGCCGAGGTGGGCCAGCTCGGAGGGGATCAGTCGGGAGAGGTCGTCGCCCAGGGTGACGCCGATCAGTTCCCCGGGGGCGTTCTCCACCTTGCGGGCGCGCTCTCCGTCGGCCATCTGCCGGAAACGGCCGATCAGTTCGGCCCATTCGGCGAGCCGGCCGGTACGCAGCCGTTCGGCGAGCCGGGCGCGCCGCTCGAACGGCATGCGCTCCAGCTCGCCGGGACCGATGCCCCAGGCCCGCATCAGCGCGGTCTCCTCCCGCACGGCCCCGGCCGCCTTCGCCACCCCGTGGTGCGCTGCGGCACGGATGCCCGGGGCACCGGCTGCCGCCTGCGCGGCGTCCTGGGCGGCCTGTCGCGCGGTGGTCCCGGCGGCCCCGGCGGCCTCGACCGCCCGGCGGACGGGGTCGGCGAGGGCGGAGGCAGGTATGTCGTCGTACGACTCGGTCGGCCCGGCCGGTGCGGCTCGGTCGGCGGCCCGCTGGAGCGCCTCGGCCACGGCCGCCGCCGCGTCCTGCGCGGCCCGCAGCGCCTCCTCCGCCCGCTCGGCCTGCTCCCGGGCGCCTCGGGAGCACTCCAGCATCCGGCGGAGTGCGGCGGACTGGGCGAGTACGGCCATGGCGGCGGCGTACGGGTCGCCGACGGTCTCCCGGCGCAGCTCGGCGAAGTCCGGTGACGCCATCACCTGGGTGAGGAGCTGGTGGTTGACCAGCCGGGAGGCCCGCATCTCCGCGGGTTCACGCAGTCGCGGGCCGGCCTTGTACGCGGCGAGGAACACGTCGGTCAGCAGGTCGGTGGCGTGGTCGTGGTGTGCCTCAAGGGCCTCGGCCAGTTCACGCAGTCCGGCCGACTGCTCGTAGGTGTCGCGCCAGGTGACCCGTTCGAACCGGTCCGCGACCACGGCCCCGGTATCCCCGGCCTCGGAGTGCCCGGCGGCGGGGTGTCCAGCCCCGGGGTGTCCGTCGGCCGCGGAGGAGCCCGGTCCCGTCCCGGCGTTCAGAGCTGCGCCTGGACCGTGGCGGCGTCCATGCCCAGCGCCTCGGTGAGCACGCGGGCGCGGACGGCGCGCTGGCGGCCGGTGACCCGGTCGACGGTGGCGGTCGAGCGGCCCGCCGCAGTCGCCTCCTCACGGAGCTTCTCCAGCCGCCTGCCCGCCATGGCGAGCCTGTTGTGGGCCTGCTTGATGACCCAGTCGCTCAGCACCTCGCGGGACTGCCCCGCCAGGGCGTCGAGTTGGGCCTCCAGTTCGTCGAGGGTGTCGGCCAGGTCGAGCGCCTCCTTGGCGTCGGGGTTGATCAGGTGCAGGACCTCGCGCTCGACGGTGGGGCTCTGGGCCGGGGAGTCCCACAGCACATGGGTGAGCACCAGGAGGTCCCTCTCGGCGACGGTCGCACGGCCGTCCAGGTACGCGGAGGCCTGGAGCAGCCCCACCGCCTGCCGCCAGCGGCGGTCGGAGGCGACGAGTTCCTTGCGGCGCAGGGCGGCTCGCAGCGAGCACAACGCGTCAACGACGGAGTCGGGAACGCCCACGGCCGGGACCTCCACCGCCACGGCGTGCTGCAGCGCGGCCAGATCCACCGTGGTCCGGACCGCCGGCTCGGGTCGGCTGACGGCGGACCGGATGAGCGCCGCGAAGTTCGAGGGGTCCGCCAGATAGCCGACCTCGATCCGTACCAGCAGGCGGTCGTAGATGGCGGCGGTGTCCTCCCCGGCGGGCAGTTCGTTGCTCGCCGTGATGGCGCCGATCAGGGGGCAGTGGATCGGTTGGCCGCCGCTCTCGGGGTGGTAGATCCGCTCGTTGAGGTAGCCCAGGGTCTCGTTCAGTGCGGCGGTGGAGCACTTGAAGATCTCGTCGATGAAGGCGACATGCGCGGTGGTGGCCCGGCCCTCGTAGACCTGGCGGTACTCGCCCCGGGCCAGAGCGGCGACATCGACCGGGCCGAACATCCGGGTCGGTGCGGTGAACTTCGACAGGAGGATCTCCCAGTAGGCCGCCCCGTCGATCCTGCCGGTGAGCTCCCGGGCGATCTCGGACTTCGCCGTACCGGGAGGGCCGAGCAGCAGCGAGTGCTGTCCGGCCAGCAGGGCCACCAGCAGGGTGCGCACCACCTCGGCCCGCTCGTAGAACCGGTCCGCCAGCTCGTCGCGGACGGCTCGCAGCTTCTCCGCCGTGTCCAGCGTGTCCTGTGTTCCCTGCACATCCGTCCCCTGCACGCCCTGCATTGTGCCCTGCGCCTCCCGGCGGAACGGGAGCGGGCCCGGAGGCGTAGCCGGCCTCCGGGCCCTGTGAGCGCCGCCCATCTGGCACGCCGGCACGTTTAAGAGTCCGGGTCAGTCATGATGTCGTCGCGTCCTGCCTTTGGACCACCGCAGATCGGAGCTCTGCGGGCCGGACTTGAACCGGCATCTCGACGCGCGCGGGCCCGGGCCCGTTCGATCCGGCGATCGGCGGCGAATGCTGAGTCTGGAGCAAGAGTCTGAGATTGACGGCGGTCTGCCTCTGCCTGCTTGGGCTACTCCGGCCCGTGCCGGAGGGAGGAGTCGAACCTCCACTGGGACCGCGCCTTCACGACAAGCTTCAGTTTCAGCTTGCGCTCCTCGCGCACCCCGGCCGCCTGAGACGGCGGCCGGGGAATCCATGGTCGGTCACCCGAAGAGGTAACCGAATACCGCATCACCCACCCGCTGGTCGGTGACCTCCGCGCCGTTGGCCTCCTCGCGGGCGAACTTCACGGCCTGCTGGAGCTTCTCGATCCGGTCCAGCAGTTCGTTGACGCGCCGCGCGGGCAGCGCCCCGGAGAACTTGACGGTCGTCCAGTACCCGACCGGGATGTCCTCGTAGTACACCTCGACCTGCGCCGGGTGCTTCTCGGTGGCCTCCGCCTTCACATGGTTGCGGGGGACCTTCTTGGTGCGGAGCGTACGGACCGGCTCGGTCTTCCAGGAGTCGGTCGACGGGTCCTGGACCCAGGCCTCGGCCGCGTCCAGGACGGGCAGCTTGCGGACGAAGGTGTTGAGGTCGGTCAGCTGCTTCTCCAGGAAGAGCAGATACGCCACCGGCACCTCGCTCACCAGCACCCGGCCTTCGACCTTGACATCGGCGCGGGCCGAGCAGTTCGCCCAGTCCTTCGTGGCGGTCACATCGAAGAGGCGGGTCAGCGTGGTCGCGGTGTCCCGCAGCACGTCCTCGGCCTTGACCTGGACCAGCGTCGACTCGGGCGGAAGCTGTTCGCCCTCCTCGTCCTTGGGCTGGTAGGTACGGGAGATCCCGGCCAGCAACGCGGCCTTCTGGAGGCCGTGATGGGCCGCCGTCAGGTCCTGGTGCGCCTTGGACTTGACGCCCTTCTCCACCGCGATGATCTGATTGAGTTTCGCCACGTCGAGGACGCTAGCAAGGTCAACGCCCTGCCGACCAAGGGTTTTACCGTACGTAGTGGGGGTCGTCGTCCCCGGCCGTTTCCGGGACGGAGTCACCGGCGAGCAGGGCTCCGAGGGCGGAGACCGGGTCGGGGTCCGGGGCGGCGCGCGGCCACCAGTCGTCGGCGCCGGGGTCGGACTCGTAGCCGTACCAGCGCATGTCCTGGCCGAAGCGGAGCTGGAGCGAACCGGCCGGGTGGGTGAGGTGGTTGCGCCAGGGCGTGAAGCGCGGGAAGCCGGCGGCGGCCAGCGCGGGCCTGGCCCGGTCGAAGGGGCCGGCCGGCGGGTCCCAGGGCGTTTCCAGGGCGGCCAGGCCCTCCGCCTCGCCCTGGCGCCAGGCGGCGACGGCACGGGCCAGGTCGGTGGTGGTCCGGCCGGTGGCGTACGCCAGCTCGCGGTAGAGGGCGCGGGTGGTGGCGGTGAGCCCGGCGGTCGGACGCGCGGCGGCGAGGCGGACAGCGTCCTGCCAGGCGGTGAGCCCAGCCAGCGGATCGCGGCCGGTGGTCAGCAGGGCGTGGGCGCGGGCGACGGCGTCGGTGGCGAGGGCGTCCAGGCCCAGCGGGTCACGGGCGCCGGGCAGGTCCGGGTACGACGGCGGCTGGCCCGGGTGCGGCGGGACGGGGCGGGGCGCCGGGAGCGGCGGCAGGAAGCGGGCGGCGAAGGCCTCGTCCGCCGCGACCGAGGGCATGGCCGGGGCTGCGGGGCGCTCGCGGGCGGAGTGTTCGGCGTTGCGCCGGGCGAGCACGTCCAGCAGCTCGCGCTCACCCCGGCCCCGCATCAGCAGCAGGACGAACGGGTCGCTGTCGAGCAGCAGCGCCGTCTGGAAGCAGAGGGCGGCGACGTGCTTGCAGGGCCGCCCGTGGTCGGGGCAGGTGCAGCTGGGGTCGAGGTCGTCCGCGGCGGGCAGCAGCCGGACCCCGGCCTCCTCGGCCGTCCGGGCCAGGGAGTGCGGCATCTCCTTGGCCAGCAGCGCGGACAGATGGCCGGGCCGCTCGGCGACCGCGTCGAGCAGGGCCTCCCAGCCCGGGTCGGCGAAGGTTCGCAGCCGCAGCTCGGCGCGGTAGGGGCGGGCCCGGCTGCCGTGCACATAGGCGACGACGCGCCCGGGGGTGACGGTGATCGCGGCGACCTGGCCGTCGTCGGCGTACGCCCGGCCGCGGGCGAGGCGGGCTTCGTCCATCGACAGGGACTCCAGCGCGTCCACCCAGGCCCTGCCCCACCAGCTGTCGGCGAAGGGCTCGCCCTCGGCGGAGGTGCGGGCGGGCACCGCCTCGAAGGTGCGGCGCAGGTCGTCCGGGCCGATCCGGGCGCGCGGGGCGGATCTGCGGGCGGCCGGTCCGGTGGTCGGGCGGGGGCTCAGGCGCGGGCTCATGCGGGCCTCCGCAGGGACACGAGGTCGGCGAGGTCCCGGTCGCTCAGCTCGGTCAGGGCGCTCTCCCCGCTGCCGAGCACCGCGTCCGCCAGGGCCCGCTTGGACTCCAGCAGCTCGGCGATCCGGTCCTCCACCGTGCCCTCGGCGACGATCCGGTGGACCTGGACGGGCTGGGTCTGGCCGATCCGGTACGCCCGGTCGGTGGCCTGCTCCTCCACGGCCGGGTTCCACCAGCGGTCGAAGTGGACGACGTGGGCGGCGCGGGTGAGGTTCAGCCCGGTGCCGGCCGCCTTGAGGGAGAGCAGGAAAACGGGGACCTCGGCGGACTGGAAGCGGTCCACCATCCGCTCCCGCTCGGGCACCGGCGTACCGCCGTGCAGGAGCTGGGAGGGGATCGCGCGGGAGGCGAGGTGCGCCGAGAGGAGCCGCGCCATC
The DNA here is from genome assembly GCF_003501885.1 of Streptomyces globisporus. Lineage (GTDB taxonomy): Bacteria > Actinomycetota > Actinomycetes > Streptomycetales > Streptomycetaceae > Streptomyces > Streptomyces globisporus_D. The sequence goes on along the minus strand of NZ_QWFA01000033.1, from coordinate 32,043 downwards.
GACACGTACTGAGTGAAAATCAGGACCGAACCGTCCTCGGAGAGGATCGTGTCGAGCAGTTCGTCGAGGAGGGCGAGCTTGCCGGAGCGGCCCGTGAGCCGGGTGGGCTCCTCCTTCAGATACTGCGCGGGGTGGTTGCAGATCTGCTTGAGCGAGGTCAGCAGCTTCATGATCAGCCCCCGGCGGGCGATGCCCTCGGCCGCCTCGATCCGCGCCATCGTCTCGCGGACGGCCGCCTCGTAGAGCGTGGCCTGTTCACGGGTGAGGGAGACGGGGTGGTCGGTCTCGGTCTTGGGCGGCAGCTCGGGGGCGATGCCGGGGTCGGACTTCTTGCGCCGCAGGAGGAAGGGGCGCACCAGCCGGGACAGCCGCTCGACCGCCTCGTCGTTGCCGAGCCCGGCGGCCGTGTCCGTGCTCTCCACGATCCGGGCGTGCCGGGCCCGGAACGCCTTGAGCGGGCCGAGCAGCCCGGGGGTCGTCCAGTCGAGGAGCGCCCAGAGCTCGGAGAGGTTGTTCTCGACGGGGGTGCCGGTGAGGGCGACCCTGGCCGGGGCGGGGATGGTGCGCAGCGCCTTGGCGGTGGAGGAGTGCGGATTCTTGACGTGCTGCGCCTCGTCGGCGACGACCAGGCCCCAGCTCTGTTCGGCGAGCTGCGCGGCGCTGGATCGCATGGTGCCGTAGGTGGTGAGGACGAACCCGCCGTCCGGATCGCTCAGGCTCCGGTCCGTGCCGTGGAAGCGGCGCACGGGCACGCCGGGGGCGAAGCGGTTGATCTCGCGGTGCCAGTTGCCGAGGAGGGAGGCGGGGCAGACCACGAGGGTGGGCGAGGGGTGCGCCCGGTGCAGATGGAGGGCGATGAGGGTGATCGTCTTGCCGAGGCCCATGTCGTCGGCGAGGCAGCCGCCGAGCCCGAGCGAGGTCATCCGGTCCAGCCAGGCCAGACCGCGCAGTTGGTAGTCGCGCAGGGTCGCGTCGAGGCCGGGCGGCGGTGCGATCGTCGTGTCGTCGGCGAGGAGGCGGGTCCGGAGCGCGGCGAGGGACCCGGCCGGGACGGCGTCGACCCGCTCGCCGTCCACCTCGGCACTGCCGGTGAGCGCGACGGCCAGCGCGTCCACCGGATCCAGGAGCCCCAACTCCCGTTTGCGCGCCTTGCGTACGAGCGCGGGATCGACGACCACCCACTGGTCGCGCAGCCGCACCACCGGGCGGTGCGCCTCGGCCAGGAGGTCCATCTCGGCCTCGGTCAGCCGCTCGTCGCCCAGGGACAGCTGCCAGTCGAAGGCGAAGAGGTGCTCGGCGTCGAAGAAGGACGTGCCGTCGGTGGCCGATCCGGGAGCGGGCCGCACGACGGCGGCCGCGGTCAGCGAACGGGCCAGCTCGCGCGGCCAGCGGACCTCGACCCCGGCGGCGGCCAGCCGGGCTCCGGCGTCGCTCAGCAGCTCGTACAGCTCGTCCTCGGTGATCGCGAGCACATCGGGGACGGCCTGCCCCAGGAGTCGTTCCAGCGGGGCCCAGACGCGGGCGGCGCGGCGCAGGGCCAGCACCGCGTCGACCTGGGAGCGCGGTCCGAACGGCTCGCCCGCGCCGCCGTTCCACAGGGCCGCCGCGTCCACCACGTACGTCGGGTCGGCGAGGCTGTGCACCTGCACGATCGCCGCGGCGGCGGGACGGACCGCCGGATCGTCCGCGCCCTCCGGCCGGGCGGGGCCGTCGGCGGTCTCCGCCTCCTCGCGGGCGGCGGTGACCGCGTAGGTGTCTGCGGTGTCGAACAGCTCGTACGCGGAGAGGTCCAGGCGCAGCGAGATCCGCACGCCCGCGTCGAGGCCCGAGGCCACCTCGACGGCCCAGGCGGCGGCCTGGGGCAGATGCTGGGGCTCGCGGGCGGCGAACGGCGCGCCCATCGCGAACGCGGCGGCGGGCGTGCGCGGCAGCGTGTCGGCGACGGCGTCCAAAAACGCACCGGTCAGCGCCTCGGGGACGGGCAGCCGGGGCGGCTCGGAGCCGGGGACCGGCACCGCGTGCCCCTCGGGCGGCAGGGCGGCGGCGACCGCCCGCAGATGCGCCACGTCCTCGGCGTCCGAAGGGCCGGCCCGCCAGGCGTCGTGGCCGTCCGCCGTGAGTCCGGGGAGGATCCGGCCGCGGGCGACGAGGTGGAGGGCGTGCAGGGCGGCCGCGCCCCAGCAGCGCGTGGCGGGGTGGGCGGACGCCTGCTGCCGGGCCCGGACGAGCAGGGGCAGCGCGTCGGCCACGGACAGCAGGGCAGCGGGCGCCTCTGCGGCGCGGACGTCCCCGGGGCCCGCGGGGTCGTCCGGCCGGACGACCGTGATCCGGGCGGAGGTGTACGGGACGGTGTCGGGGCGCGCGGTCGCGTCCGCGTACGCGAAGGGCGTCCCGGGCCGCTCCGGGGCGGGGTCGGCCCGCCACGGGTCGCCGTCGGGGCGGGAGCCGCCGTCGGCGTGGGGGTCCCAGAAGGCGATGCGGCCTTCCCTGGGAACGGGTCCGGGCAGGAAGACCGCGGGGTGGCGCAGCAGACGGGCGACGTCGGCGGTCCGCGCCTCGCCCTCACGGGTCTGTTCCGTCATGTCCACTCCCCCTCCCCCTCGATCCCCGGTCTCCGGGTCTCCGAAATCCGGGTCTTCGGTCTCCGTCCGCACGGAATGTGCTGACTCCGCGAGTCTAGGCGGGAGGTCTGACACTGCGGACGCCCACCGCATCACCGCAGCTCAGCGGCTGCTCGACCGGTCAGGGGGACGTCCCGGGCACCCCCGGCCCCGCGAGCGGGCCGCCACGCTCAGTGAGGGCGGAAGGGCCGCGGCCGGTGAACCCGCGTCGCTCCGCGGCTCGCCCGGTCGGCCGCGCCCGGGATGCCGGGGGCGGCCGGGCCGGGCAGGGTGGCCAGCGCCAGCACGTCTTTTCCGACGTACCGACTTCGCCGGACGAGCACCGGACGAGCAGACGAGGACCCGCCCATGTCCGTGAACGCTACCGTTCCCCGCCGCCGACGCCGTCTCGCCATCGCCGCCGGAGCCTCGCTCCTCGCCCTCGCCGCCACGGGCTGTTCCGGGCTCGGCCGCACCGCCGTGGGGCCGGTGACGTACACGACGGAGCGCGAAGCGGTGATCCAGGTGAACAGCCCGTCGGTACGCGGCTGCCACCGGATCGCCCCGGCGGGGGCCCACGAGGTGGAGAACGGGACGCTGGTCGACGTGATCCTCTACCGCACCCGGGACTGCACGGGCCGGGGCACGACCTACGTGCCGACCCGGTTCAGCGATGTGACAGCGCCGGGCAGCGGCCCGTGGCGCAGCTACAGCTTCGTGCACTGACCTGCGGACACAGAGCCCCACTCGGTCAGAGCGCCGGGCGGGCCAGCAGCCAGGTGCCGTCGTCGGTGAGGGTGCGTTCCACCGTGAGCCCGGCCGCCGCGAGATGCCCGGCAAGGTCCTCGTCGGACAGTTCACGCGACAGGAAGGTCTGCGTCCACCGCGCGTCGTCGAAGTGATACTCCGCGCGCACCGAGCGCACGCCGTCGCCCACCGGATCGGCCGAGACGATCCGGACCAGGCACCCGGACGGGTCGGTCCGCTCCCACGGAAGCTCCGAGCGGTGCGCCACGCCCTCGCGCTGGACGAGGACGATCCCGTCGTCCCGCACATGGGCACGGCAGACACGCAGCATCCCGTCGCGCACCCGGTGCTCGCCCGCGTGGACCAGGAACGAGCCGAGCAGCACCACGTCGAACCGCGCGTCGCCCAGGTCGAGCGACTCGATGGGGCTGCGCACCGTGCGCGCCCCGTCGATCTCCGCCAGCATCTCCGGCGACTCGTCCACCGCCGTCACCCGGAACCCGCGCCGCACCAGCGGATGGGTCACCCGGCCCGCCCCGCAGCCCAGTTCGAGAATGCTCGCCCCCTCGGGGGCCACACCCGCGATCACGTCCGGCTCCTCGCCGACGGCCAGCCGGCGATACAGCTCCACCGCGCATCCGTCCGGCGTGATGGCTCCGGGACCCGTCCCCGCGTACCCCTCACGTACCAGTGATTCGCCCATGGAGGAGGAACGAGCCGTCTCCGGGCGCGGTTCCCCGCCTCCCTCACCGTTCCGTCCGCCGCTTCTCGTTCCGGGCTCTTTTCGTTCCGCCCCGGGTGGGTCCATGCTGGAGAGTGAGGTGATCGCCATGCGTACGGGCAGTGAGCCGGTGACCGCCCGCAGTCCTCTCCGGATGCGGCTCTGGCTGAGCCTGTGGGGAACGGTCTGGGCCCTCTTCGGCCTGGTGGCCTTCTCGATGAACGGGCGGCCGGGCTGGGCGGCGGCCTGCGCGGTGGTGCTGCTGCTCGCGGTGGTGGACCTCGGCGTGATCACCTACCGCATGCGCCAGGGCCCGCACTACCAGCCGGGCCGTGATGTCCCACCGTACGAACCGGACCACGGCGACGTCCGTCCGCGCGGGCCGGACCCCGGCGCCGCCGACGGCGGACGGCCGGGCGGGGGACGAACCGGCACCGGGGCCCCCTAGGACTTCTCGCAGGGCGGATCGTAGGGCGGCTGGACGACGTACCGCTTCCATTCCTCCTCGCCCAGCGCACCCGAACTCGCGGCGCAGATACGGTTGATGGAGGACTCGACGTCGAGGTCCCAGAGGGTGGCCACGCCGTCGTCGGTGGTGGCCGCCAGGGTGCGGCTGTCGGGGCTGAACGCCAGAACGGCGACGAACCCGGTCTCCACGGTCAGCGGCTGTCCGATGGGGGTGGGACGGTCCGGATCGGTGACGTTCCACCGGTGGATGGTGCCGTTGTCGGTGTGGCCGCCCGCCGCGAGCGTCTTCCCGTCCGGGCTGAACTCCACGGACCACAGGCTGCCGCCGGGGACGATCAACGGCTTGCCCCTGCGCTTCTTGAGGTGGTGGGGGTCGGTGGAGTCCCAGAGGGTGACGACGCCGCGGCTGTTCCCGGTGGCGAGGGTACGGCCGTCCGGGCTGAACGCCACCCAGGTGCTGGTGGCGGCCGGTTGGTCGATCTTCTTCCCGACGCGGGCTCCGGGTTGCTCGGTGCTCCACAGTCCGACGGTGCCGTTGCTTCCGTCGCCGCCGGCCGCCAGGACCGATCCGTCGGGGCTGAAGGCCAGCGACAGGACGGACTTCCCGCCCGAGCCGGAAATACCGGACGCGGAGACGGGGTTTGCGGGGTCGCTGACGTCCCACAGGACGATTTTGCCGTACTCGTCGTCCCCGGCCGCGGCCAGGGTTTTGCCGTCAGGGCTGAACGCGACAGCCAGGATGAGCCCGTTCGCGCCGGTGAGGGGTTCGGACAGCCGAACGGGACGACTGGGGTCGGCGGTGTTCCACAGCGTGACGTTGCCACCGCTGTCACCTGCCGCCAGGGTGCGTCCGTCCGGGCTGAACGCCACGGCGTTGACCGGTTCCTTGCGACCCGCGAGCGGCTCACCGCGAGGAACCGGATTGTTGGGGTCGGCGGTGTTCCACAGGGAGACGGTCGCGTTCTGGTTCGCCGCGGCCAGGGTGCGTCCGTCCGGGCTGAACGCCACGGACGACACGTTTCCTCCCGCTCCGATGATCCGGGTCGGCGGCAGACTCCACAGATCGACGTTGCCGTCGCTGTTGCCGGCGGCGAGAGTCCGGCTGTCCGGGCTGAACACCACATCGGTGACCTGGGAACCGGGGCCGGTCAGCGGTCGGCCCAGGAGAGTGATGGTCTTGGGGTGGGTGACGTTCCACAGGTGGATGCTGTGGTCGGCGCTGCCCGCCGCGAGGGTGCTCCCGTCGGGGCTGAACGCCACCGACAGGAAGGGCTGAGTGGGGCCTTTCAAGGGCTTGCCCAGGCGGGTCGGGCGGTCGGTGTCGGCTCCCTTCCACACGTGGAGCGCGCTGTCCCTCGCCCCGGCAGCCAAGGTCCGGCCGTCGGGACTGAACGCGAGAGCGTACACGGGGCTCCCGGCCTTCACGGTCCGGCCACGGTCGGGACGGTCCGGGTCGGTGAGGTCCCACAGGCCGATCGTGCCGGCTTCGTCGTCGCACGCCCCGGCCAAGGTGTGTCCGGCGGGGCTGAAGGCGATCCGGTGGGAGAAGACATCGGGACAGTGGAGGTTCACCGGCTTCCCCACGGGGCGGGCGGCGTCGGGGCGGGTGACGTCCCACAGACTGACCAGGCCCGCATGCCATCCGGCCGCCAGCGTCCGGCCGTCGGGACTGAACGCCAGCGACTCGACGACCGTGGCGGCGTCGAAGCCCTGGACGCCGGGACTCTTCAGCCGTCCGAGCAGGACGGGGTGGCTGGGGCTCCTCAGGCTCCACAGTTCGGTGAATCCTCCGGAACCGCCGTCGCCGTGGTCGCTGGTGTGGCCGCCGATGGCCAGCACCCGGCCGTCCGGGCTGAACGCGAGCGACCGGATCGACGTGACGGAACGGTCCACCGGAACGGGCCGGCCCAGCACGACCGGGCGTCCGGGATCGGAGACGTCCCACAGCCGGACGAGGTTCTGGTGGAGGTTCCCGGCCGCCAGCATGTGCCCGTCGGGGCTGTAGGCCACGGTTCGTACCCCGTCCGGTGGGCCGGGGAGCCGGGTGGCCAGGGGCGTGTTCGCGGTCGTGAGGAGCCGGGACGCCGCATCCGCCGTCGGGTCCATGCGGTAGGAAGTCAGCGCGAGTTGGGCGGACAGCGAGGGGTCGGTCGGCGCCAGTTGTACGGACGCGGAGGTGACCGCGGCGTTGATCGCCCGGTCGAGTGCCGCCACGGCCTCGTCGGTGGCCTGCCTGGCCTGGGACTCCTGCCGGAAGGCGAAGACGGCGGCCATCGAGGCGACCACGGCCAGGGCGGTGATGGTGGCGACCGCCGCGCGCCGCAGGTGCTGCCCACGCCGCTGGTGGCGGTGGGCGGCCGCCAGGAACGCCCGTGCGGAGCCGCTGAGTTCCGTATCGCGCGTCTCCGACCAGGCCAGGGCGGCCGCCAGCCGGTTTCCGCGATACAGCGCGGCGGCCTCCCGGCCGGCCTGTTCCCAGGCCGCGGCCGCCTCCTCCACCTCTTGTCGTACGAGGTTCCCGTTGCGGTCATGCTCGATCCAGCCCCGTAGCCGGGGCCAGGCACGGATGAGCACCTCATGGGTCATCACGACCGTGTCCTGGTCCCGTGTCAGCAACCGGCCGCGGGTGAAGTCGTCCAGGACTCTGGCGGCGGCCTCCGGGTCCGGTGCGTTACGCAGCAGTTCGTCGTTCCGGACGCGGCGGCGGCTGTCGTCGGCGTCCCGCCCGACGATGACGAGCCGCAGGAACACCCACCGTGCGGCGTCGTGGCAGGGCGGCGGCAGAGTGTCGTAGAGCCTGTTCGCCGTGGTGGCGATGGCACCCTGGATGCCGCCGGTCACGCGGTATCCGTCCACGGTGAGTGTGTGTCCGTGGCGCTGCTGCCAGGTGGCGCGCAGCGCGTGGGCGAGCAGGGGCAGCCGGCCCGTGCTGCCCGTACCGGCCGGCCCGTCCACCGCGCCCAGGTCCGCCAGCAGTACCTCGACCAGGCCGTCCTCGACGTCGAGTCCGACATCGGCGGCGGGGCGCCGGATCGCGTCCTTGAGTTCGGCCTGCGTCATCGGCTCCAGCAGGACCGGTCCGGCCCGGAGTGCCGCCCGGAGCTGCGGATGAGCCGTACACGCGGCGTAGAAGTCCGCGCGTACCCCCAGAACCACGACCGCACCGCCTTCGGGCCGGGCGAGACGGTCGAGCACGTCGATGAGCCATTCCCGTTCGGTCTCGTCCCCGCAGGCCGTGAAGACCTCCTCGAACTGGTCGACCACGACGACCAGCCCCGTCGAGCGGGTCCGGTCGGTGGACACCGCCTCTTCGGCTGCGGTGAGCTCGCGCAGCTCGGCCACACACTGTGCGGGATCGGCCCGCCACTCCGGCACCGTCCGCCGGGCGGTCTCGGCGTCGAGCCCGGCGGCGGCCGCCACCGCCAGGGCCGGGGAGGCCGTCGGGGTGAGCAGCAGCCGTGGCCAGGTGCTGGATCCCGCCACCGGAAGCCGGCCCTCGTCGAGAGCCGGCAGCACTCCGGCCGCGAGCAGGGACGACTTACCGGCTCCCGAAGGGCCGATCAGCACCAGAGGACCGCCCTCACGCATGCGGGCGTCCATCCTCTCGCACACGAGGTGGACCATCCGCTCGCGGCCGTGGAACCACTGTCTGTGCTCGGCGCTGAACGGGGCCAAGCCCGGGTACGGGCACCGCACCCGGTCGGCGCCCGGGCCGGGCACGGTTCTGCGTCCTTCGTCGCCGTGGCGGACGTGGAGGTCCCGGCCCGCCTGGTAGAGGCTGCCTCCGCCGGTCACACTCCCCTGCTGATTCCTCGGCTGCCAGCGGGGCGGCCTGCCGGGGGGCGGGGCGCCGGTGCTGTCCTCCGTCACGACTGTCCGCCCCTGGTGACGTTCATGTCCCGTCCTGCCTGGAACGCGTCGCCACCCGAGACGTGCGCTTCCAGCGTCAGCGAGCCCGTGATCCGCTGCTCCGGAGCCGCGACGGTACGCAGGTCCCCGGCGAGCAACGCGCGCAGCTCGTCCACGGTGTCCGGCCGCGTGGCCAGGAGGCGGATGATCCGGGCCCGCCATTCGGCGGCCAGCAGCCCGGGCAGTTCCGCGTCACCACCGGCCTGCTCCGCCTGGATCAACTCGGCTCGGGCGTCATCGAGTTCCTCCTCGACGCGCTCCGGGTGCGCGGTCCGCCACAGCGACAGGACCGACGCCTTGATCGCGTCCCAGCCGTCCGTCGCCAGCAGGTCGATCAGGCGAGCCGCGGCCGCCGTTGCCAGCCCGGCGAGCTCCACACTCGTCTCCATGTCCTCTTCTCTCTGTTCCTCAGCGCCCGTAGGCAGCGATCGCGGTCATGGTCAGGTGGGAGGCGATGAACACCCGGTCGCCGCCCACCGTCCACCGGAATCCCACGTCGGGCTGGCTCGGGTCGCTGTACTTCCACCTGGCCCTGCCGGTGGCCGCGTCGATGGCCCACAACGTCTTGGCGCTGTCCGTGGCGAAGACGGTGTCGGCCGAACAGAGCGCGTGTCTGCCGCCCAGCCCGAGGGACGCAGTGAAGAGGTTGGCACCGCCCGTGTCACTGGCGCCGTCGAGCGTCGCGACCCACCGGAGCGTGCCATCGGCCATGGACAGGGCCGCCAAATCGCTGCCGATCGGTACGTAGACGGTCGCGCCGTCCGGGCTGGAGAACGGCGTTCCCATGCTGACCCGGTCCCCGTTCCTCGCCTCGAAGCGTTGATGCCACTTCTCGGTTCCGGTGGCCGCGTCGACGACGGAGAGCGTGTCGCCCTTGCCGCCCGCGAAGAGGAAGTTCCCGTCCGCGTAGCCGGTCAACGGCCAGCCGCTGCTGAAGTAGCCCGAGGGATAGCGCAGGGGCACCTTCCAGCCACGGGCGCCCTTCCTGGCGGCGTCGATCATCTGGACCCGGCCGGGCTGCTTCGCCGGGACGGCCGAGGCGGCCAGCAGACGGGAACCGGAGGGCGGCACGAGCACGTTGTTGATGTCCGTGCCCTGCACCTGCCACAGCTTCTTCCCGGTGGTGGCGGACAACGCCCTGATGTAGCCGGTCTTCGGGGCGTCGACCGAGAACTTGCCGTCGCGCACCAAGCCGCATACGTAGACGGTGCCGCCCGAAGCCGCCAGGTACTGCCTGCCGTAGTTCGACACGATCTTGGCCCCGCCCGGATCGCTCGCGGCGAGGCTGACCGCCCACTTCACCTTCCCGTCGGCGGCGTCGAACGCCGCCAGCAGGTCGAACTGCCCCGGTGTCTCGCAGAACAGGTAGAACACTCCGTCCGCGTAGGCCGTGGGGTGGTGGCTCGAGTTCGCACCGAAGGTCTTCCTCGCGTTGAGCGCTTCGAACGCGCGGTCCCCGCTCGCGGCCTCCATGAACGAGGTGGCCTTGTCCGTGACCACCATGACCACCTTGTCGGAGGCTTCCAGACAGGTGGGGGCGCGCTTCCCGGTCCGTGACCAGGCCTTGACGGCGTCGGGTCCGGCCAGCACGACCGGTTCCGGCCCGTCCGCCGATGACGGCGACGGGGAGGGGGCGGACGTGGTGCGCGCGCCCGACGGACGGGTGGGCCGCGCGGTGGTCCCGAGTCCGCCCGCCCGACCCTCGGGGGGCGGGGCCGAGTCGCCGGAGAACGCGAGTGCCGCCGCCCCTCCGCCGAGCAGCGCCGCGCCTCCGGCTATGCCAAGAAGCACGTTCCGGCGGCTGACACCTGTTCCGGGGGCGCGGACCGGCCGTGGCGGAACGGGGACCTGGACGGCACGGGCGGAGCCGACCGCCGCGGCCGCCGCTGCCATGTCGGCGGTCACCGCCGGCGGCAGCCAACCGCCTTCCGGCGCGGGCAGCCCCTGATGCTCCAGGTAGTCGACGAGCTGCTCGGCCGTGGGGCGGTCCGACGACTCCGGGTACAGGCAGCCGCCGATGACCTCGCGCAGCGACGCGGGCAGGGCATCCGTGTCCTGCTCACCTCCGGAAGCGGCGTACAGCACGGTCGACCCGAGGTCGAGCATGTCGTCCGTGGCCGACGGTGGCGGACTCGCGGTGGCTCCCACCAGCCCCAGGGCGCTGATGCGGGGGCCGTCCATGGTCAGCAGCACCGAGTCCGGATCCACCTCACCGTGGACCGTTCCGGACCCGTGGAGGGCGGCCAGCGCTCGGGCGAGGCCGTCGGCGAGCACGCGCAGAGCCGGCTCCGCCAGGGCGCCGTGCCGGTCCACCGCGTGCCGGAGCGGCAGCCCGGCGGTGAACCGGGTCGCCACCCAGGGAACCGGGGCGTCGGCATCGGCATCCACCACGGGTACGAGGAAGGCTCCGGTCAGTCTCCGTGCTGCCTCGACGGAGGCTCGTAACCGGTCCCGGAACCCCGGGGTCGCGGCCAGGTCGGGCCCCACGACCGTGACCGTGACCAGCAATCCCTCGTCCGTGCGGGCTGCGAAGAGTTCGCTTCCGCCGACCGTGCGCCCTCTTCCGAGCAACCCGTACGGCCCGATCCGCCGATTCCGCCCGGCTCCTGGAAGGTCCATCGTCAGCCCCTCACGTCAGGTTGATCGTCTGGTCACGGGCCGCCTGGTAGGCGCTGCCGCCACCGGACACATGGGCCGTCATGGTCGCGGGCGGGCCGGGTTCCGCGGTCGGTGCCGCAGCCGGCCCCGGGCCGGCTGCGGCACCGGGCAGGAGAGCCGCCAGCTCGTCGCCCAACTGCTTCAGGCCGTCCGGCAGATGGGCCTCCGGGACCCGGAGGAACTGCAGGCGTCCCAGCTCCGCGATCTCGACCGGAAGCTCCGAGACGTCGGGCAGCATGGTCGCGTCGCCCAGGAGCACCGGGACCACGCGGTTTCCCGCGCGCAGAGCCGTCGCGATCTCCAGACGGACCCAGTCATGAGCCCGGTCCAGGAGCCGCACACCGTCCTCGCTCCGCGCGTCGAGCCACCCCGGTCCGATCAGTACGCACATGAGCTTGCATGCGGCGGCCTGGTTCACCAGTACCTCGGCGAAATCGGCACCGGGCGGTATCGACTCGCTCGACTTGAAGATCTCCTCGGCCCCCAGGCGGTCGGACAGCGCGCGATAGACGCTCTCCCGCATCCACCGGGAATCCCGTTTACGAAAGCTGAGGAAGACGCGCGGCACAATTACCCTCTCTTCACCAGGAGTTGACTGCGAGGATCGTGCTCACCCTAGGGGCGGAGCAATCCCCCGGCAGCTATTCACCGAGGATTGAATAGCTGCCGTACGTCTCCGTACGCTGGCGGGTATGGACGCGGCAGAGCGCACAGCAGGGACGGCTTCGGCGGGGAACTCCAGCAGCACGCCTCTGCCGCCGGGCGACTTCGGCGTCGTCCTCTCCACGCTCCGGGCACGTCGCGGCTGGAGTGTGCGTGAGGTCGCCCGGCGGGCCAATGTGTCCGAGGGGCAGATCTGCAATCTGGAGAACGGACTGCGCAACCCTTCACCCGCCGTGGCGGCGGCCTGCGACGCGGCCTTCGGTGCCGACGGGGAACTGATCGAGCTGGCCGGGTCCGGGCGCCGCGACACCCGGGACGACGGCATCGTCGACTCCGGACCGGTGATCGCCGGGTACGAGCGGGTCCTGGGGGAGCTGAAGGGCATCGGCAGATCGACCGGACCGAGGTTCGTCACCGCTTCGATCAAATCGATCATCCGCATCCTGACGGACACCGGTCAGCGCGCCGTCGGCGAGCAGCGTGCCGAGATCTGGTTGCTGGCGTCGAAGTTCGCCGAGTACACGGGATGGATGGCGCAGGAGGCGGGAAATTCGGCGGAGGCCTTGCGCTGGACGAATCTCGCGGTCCGCTGGGGTGCGGACGGCGGGGACGAAACGGTGGCCGCGTATGCCCTGACCCGCAAGGCGTTCATCGCCCAGCACCGCGGCGACACCGGCGCGGCGATCGGATTCGCGGATCAGGCGGCCCGGCACCCGGCGGCCAACCCGGTGATCCGCGCCCACGCCGCGCGGCGCGCGGCTCTGGGCCATGCAAGCCGCGGTGACGCCGGAGCCTGCCGGGGCGCGTTGGAGCGGTTCCGGAGCCACGCCGCCGAGAACACCGGCGGCAGCCCACCGCACTGGGGCCCGCGCATCCGGAACGGCAGCTCACATCTGCTCGAAGCATCCTGCCTGCTCGGCCTCCGTCGCTTCGGCCCGGCCGCCGACCTCTTCGCATCCGCGTGCGGACCGGCCGTTCCGTCGGACAGCAACTCCAGGGCCCGCTTCGCGGTGCGGCAGGCGACAGCCCTGGCCGGCCTCGACCGCCTCGACGACGCCTGCCTGATCATGGACGCCACACTGCCCGCGATCAGGCTCATCGACTCCGCCACGCTCCGCGCCGAGCTGGCCCGGTTCGTGGCGGAGGCCCGGTCCCGGAGGGCCGGCCCGGGCCAACTCGCCCTGATCGACGCATCAGCCGCCCTCGCGACCGGCTGACCGTACGGAGTGGGGGCGCGCGGCTGTCCGAAGGCTCCGGGCTGCCGCCCCGTCAGTCCCGCTCGTCGAACTTCGCCGCCCGCAGGTACTCCGGCTTCGGGTCCAGCGCCGCGGCCAGGCGGAAGTGCCGGGTCGCCCGCTCCGGGTTGCCGGAGCGTTCGAAGGTGCGGGCCAGGGCGAAGTGGGCGAACGCGTTGTCCGGCTCGCGCTCCAGGACCAGCTCGAACTCCAGCTCGGCGGGGCGCAGTTGGGCGGCGGCGAAGAAGGCGCGGGCCCGGAGCAGCCGGGCGGCGGTGTTCTCCGGGTGGGCGGCGATCACCGAGTCGAGGAGCTTGACGGCGCCCCGGGGGTCCCGGGCGTCGAGCAGGTGCTCGGCCGCGCGGAAGTCGATGACGTCGGTCTCCGGGTTCCTCTCGGGCACGGTCGCGTCCCTTCCTCTCTCGCGGTCTCCTCGCGCGGGTCCACCGTCGCTTCCTCGCGCGTGTCCAACGTCCGCCCCGGCTCCGCTATTCCGGCCGGAGCGTTCCCGCCGGTCGCGTTACCACCGGCCGCGTTCAGCCGGCGGCGGCAGCCCTGCGGGCCAGCTCGTCCCAGACCTCGCGGACCCGGGCCTCCAGCGCCTCCCGGGGCCCGTCGTTGTCCACGATCAGGTCGGCGACGGCCCGGCGCTCCTCGCGGGTGGCCTGGGCGGTCATCCTGGCACGGGCGTCGGACTCCGTCATTCCGCGCAGCGTCACGAGCCGGTCGAGCTGGGTCTCGGCGGAGGCGTCGACGACCACGACCAGGTCGTAGAGAGGGGCGAGCCCGTTCTCGGTGAGGAGGGGGACGTCGTGGACGACGACGGCGTCCTCGGGAGCCGCCCGCTCCAGTTCGGCCGCACGGGCGCCCACCAAGGGGTGGACGATCGCGTTGAGGGCGGCCCGCCGCCCGTCGTCGGCGAAGACGAGCGCACCGAGCGCCGGGCGGTCCAGGGTGCCTTCGGCGGTCAGGACGTCCGGCCCGAACTCCTCGACGACGGCCGCGAGTCCGGGCGTTCCGGGCTCGACTACCTCGCGGGCGATCAGGTCGGAATCGATGAGGACGGCGCCGTACGAGACGAGCAGCCGCGACACTTCGCTCTTGCCGGCGCCGATGCCGCCGGTCAGGCCCACTTTCAGCATGGGCCGCAGCCTACGGGCCGGTCCCGGGCGGTCAGCCCTCGCCCTCCCGCTCGGCGAGGAACCGCTCGAACTCGCGGCCGATCTCGTCGGCGGACGGCAGGTCGACCGGCTCGGCTACGAGATTGCCGCGCGTCTCGGAGCCGGCGACGGCGTCGTACTGGTGCTCAAGGCCCTCGACGAGGGAGACGAGCTCCTCGTCGCCCTGGCCGATCTGCCGGTCGATCTCGGTCTGGGTGCGGTGGGCCTCGGTGCGCAGGGAGTGCGCGAGCGCGGGCAGCACCAGACCGGTCGCCGCGGTGATCGCCTCCAGCGCGGTGAGCGCCGCGTCCGGGTAGGCGGAGCGGGCCACGTAGTGCGGTACGTGGGTGGCGACCCCGAGGACGTCGTGGCCGGCCTCCATCAGCCGGTACTCCACGAGGGCCTCGGCGGATCCGGGCACCTGGGCCTCGTCGAAGGGGCTGCGGTGGCCGGGCATCAGGTCGGTGCGGTTGCCGTGCGGGGTGATGCCGACGGGACGGGTGTGCGGGACGCCCATGGGGATGCCGTGGAAGTTCACCGCGAGCCGGACGCCGAGGCGCTCGACGATCTGCTCGACGGCGGCGGCGAACCGCTCCCACTCCACGTCCGGCTCCGGGCCCGACAGCAGCAGGAAGGGCGCTCCGGTAGCGTCCTGGACCACCCGGACCTCCAGGGCGGGCGCCTCGAAGGACGCCCAGCGGTCGCGCCGGAAGGTGAGCAGGGGGCGCCGTGCGCGGTAGTCGACGAGCCGGTCGTGGTCGAAGCGTGCGACGACCTGGTGCGGCAGCGTCTCCAGCAGGCCCTCGACGATCTGCTCGCCGGTCTCACCCGCGTCGATGTAGCCGTCGAAGTGGTAGAGCATGACCAGGCCGGCCGACTCCTGCGCCAACGCCATGTCGACGACGGCCAGGCCCTTCGGCTCCCATTCGTACAAACTCTGCGGATCAGGCACGGTTACCGCTCCTCCTCGTGTTCCTAGGCAAGAACACGACCGGCCGCACACGCATTCCCCGCGCCCCGATCTTTCCCCGTCGAGGTCGGGTCACGGCACGTCAATTGCGGTGTGGGTGAAAGCGCTTCATCGCGTCCGGCGTCGCTCCCGCCGATCCTGGTCCAGACCTTGACGCGCCCCGCCGCCGTCCCTAACGTCACTGGACAACGCGTTCAGAGACTCGGCTCGGATTCATGTACGAGAACATCTGGATTCCTCCGACGGGAAGGCACCCCCCATGCGCACCCGCTCCCCCCTCACCGTCCTGCTCACCGCCGCCCTGGTCGCCGGGGGCCTCACCCTGGTCGGCGCCGGGCCCGCGAACGCCGCGGTCATCGACGTGAGCACCGCGGCCCAGCTCAAGTCGGCGCTCACCACGGTCTCCCCCGGCGACACGATCCGGCTCGCCGACGGCACGTACACCGGCAACTTCAAGGCCACCCGGCCCGGCACCTCGGGCGCGCGGATCACCCTCACCGGCTCCAGCAGGGCCGCGCTGACGGCGGGCGGCGGTTACGGGCTGCACCTCAACGGCGCCTCGTACTGGACGGTCCACGGGGTCACGGTCAAGGGCGGGCAGAAGGGCATCATGGCCGACGCGGCGAACGGCGTCGTGATCGACTCGGTGACCGTGCACGACCTCGACATGGAGGGCGTCCACTTCCGTAAGTCCAGCAGGGACGGCGTCCTGAAGAACTCCCGGATCCACGACACCGGGCAGAACGGGCGCGGCATGGGTGAGGGCGTGTACGTCGGTTCGGCCGGCGATCTGTCCGACCGCAGCGACAACGCGCAGATCCTGAACAACACCATCGGGCCGGACGTCGGCGGCGAGTCCGTCGACATCAAGGAAGGCACGACCGGCGCCCGGATCATCGGCAACACCTTCGACGGCCACGGCCTGACCGGCGCCAACTACGACGACTCCTGGGTCGACGTGAAGGGCAACAACGTCCTGGTCGAGGGCAACAAGGGGTCGCGCACCACCAACAACGGCTACGAGACCCACACCCAGCAGAGCGGCTGGGGCTGCGGCACCGTCTTCCGGAACAACTCCTCGAACCTGACCGGGGCCACCGGCGACAAGCAGCTCGCCGTCAACGTCACCAACAACAGCTCCAGTTGCCGCACCACGGTCTACGCGAGCAACACCGTCACCGGCGGCAAGGGACTGACCAACATCGCCGTCACCCCCTAGGCGTCCGCATACGCGAGTGAGGCCCGCCCCCCGAAGGGGACGGGCCTCACCTACCGCTCTACAGCTCTACCGCAGCCGATGAGCCCGCCGGGGTCAGAGCCTCAGCTCTGGCCGCCCGCAAGCTTCTCGCGCAGCGCGGCCAGGGCCTCGTCCGACGCCAGGGCGCCGGAGTTGTCCGCCGACTCCGAGGAGTACGAACCGCCACCGCCACCGCTGCCGCCGGAGGCGGCCGGAGCAGCGCCGGCCGGGGCAGCAGCGCCCTCGGCCGCAGCGGCCTCGTCGGCCTCGCGGGACTTGATGACCTGGGCCTGGTGCTGCTCGAAGCGCTGCTGCGCCTCGGCGTACTGGGTCTCCCAGACCTCGCGCTGCGCCTCGAAGCCCTCGAGCCAGTCGTTGGTCTCGGGGTCGAAGCCCTCGGGGTAGATGTAGTTGCCCTGGTCGTCGTACGACGCGGCCATGCCGTACAGCGTCGGGTCGAACTCGACCGAGGCCGGGTCGCCACCGAAGGACTCGTTGGCCTGCTTCAGCGAGAGGCTGATGCGACGACGCTCGAGGTCGATGTCGATGACCTTGACGAAGATCTCGTCGTTGACCTGGACGACCTGCTCCGGGATCTCCACGTGGCGCTCGGCCAGCTCGGAGATGTGGACCAGACCCTCGATGCCCTCGTCGACGCGGACGAACGCACCGAACGGAACGAGCTTGGTGACCTTACCCGGGACGACCTGACCGATCTGGTGCGTACGGGCGAACTGCTGCCACGGGTCTTCCTGCGTCGCCTTGAGCGACAGGGAGACGCGCTCGCGGTCCATGTCGACGTCGAGGACCTCGACGGTGACTTCCTGGCCGACCTCGACAACCTCGGAGGGGTGGTCGATGTGCTTCCAGGACAGCTCGGAGACGTGCACGAGACCGTCGACGCCACCCAGGTCCACGAAGGCACCGAAGTTGACGATCGAGGAGACGACGCCGGAGCGGACCTGACCCTTCTGCAGGGTGGTGAGGAACGTCTGGCGAACCTCGGACTGGGTCTGCTCGAGCCAGGCACGGCGGGACAGGACCACGTTGTTGCGGTTCTTGTCCAGCTCGATGATCTTCGCCTCGAGCTCCTTGCCCACGTAGGGCTGGAGGTCGCGGACACGACGCATCTCGACGAGCGACGCCGGGAGGAAGCCGCGGAGGCCGATGTCGAGGATGAGACCACCCTTGACGACCTCGATGACGGTACCGGTGACGATGCCGTCCTCTTCCTTGATCTTCTCGATGGTGCCCCAGGCACGCTCGTACTGAGCGCGCTTCTTCGAGAGGATCAGGCGGCCTTCCTTGTCCTCCTTCTGGAGAACCAGGGCCTCGATCTCGTCGCCGACCTTGACGACCTCGTTCGGGTCGACGTCGTGCTTGATCGAGAGCTCGCGGCTCGGGATGACACCTTCGGTCTTGTAACCGATGTCGAGGAGAACCTCGTCCCGGTCAACCTTGACGATGACACCGTCAACGATGTCGCCGTCGTTGAAGTACTTGATCGTCTCGTCGATCGCCGCGAGGAACGCGTCCGCGTCGCCGATGTCGTTGACCGCAACCTGCGGAGTGGTGGCGGTGGTCTCGGTGCTGCTCGTCATGTGGGAAAGGGCTCCGGTACGGACAGAGAGTCGTAGGTACTGCTACGCCGAAAGCCCGTATCGCCTCTGCAGAAGCCGGACAGCCTGGAAAGCGCGCAATCCGTTTCCGGAGAGACGCCTCGACAACCGAGGGGACATGCAACAGACGCGAGCGCGGCCTGCTAGGTCTGAGGCGCGCAGGCTCGCAGCGCAACTTGTAGCATACGGGGGCAGCCGGACAGGGTCAATGCGCGAAGGCGCACACCCGGGGCGCATCGCCCCAAACCCGGCACAACTCGTGTTCTCCGAGGCCACATCGGCCCGAGAACACTACGGCACGGCGCCGCGGGCACGCCTCCGTGCGCCCGGGGCACGCCCCTGGTACGGACCGCACGCGGCGGGTGAAGGCAAACTACAACGACGGGCACGATGAGCCAAGAGATCCACGGGACCTACTCCTCGGAACCCGGAGAACCCGCAGAGTCCCCGGAGCCGGAAGCCACCCGCCGGGTGGCGGACGAGGCCGAGAGCAGCCGGGCCAGCCGCGGCTGGTGGGACCGCAACGCCGACGAGTACCAGAACGACCACGGCGGCTTCCTCGGGGACGACCGCTTCGTCTGGGGCCCGGAGGGGCTCGACGAGGCCGAGGCGGGCCTGCTGGGGCCCTCCTCCTCCCTCAAGGGCCTCGACGTCCTGGAGATCGGCGCCGGGGCCGCCCAGTGCTCGCGCTGGCTGGCCGCCCAGGGCGCCCGCCCGGTGGCCCTGGACCTCTCCCACCGCCAGCTCCAGCACGCCCTGCGCATCGGTGAGGGAATCCCCCTGGTGGAGGCGGACGCGGGCCGGCTGCCCTTCCGGGACGCCGCCTTCGACCTGGCCTGCTCCGCGTACGGGGCGGTGCCGTTCGTCGCCGATCCCGTGCGGGTCTTCCGCGAGGTCCACCGGGTGCTGCGGCCCGGCGGGCGCTGGGTGTTCTCCGTGACGCACCCGATCCGCTGGGCGTTCCCGGACGAGCCCGGGCCCGAGGGGCTCTCCGTCGCCGCCTCCTACTTCGACCGCGTCCCCTACGTCGAGCAGGACGAGGCCGGTAACGCCGTCTATGTGGAACACCACCGCACGCTCGGCGACCGGGTCCGGGACGTGGTGGCGGGCGGTTTCCGGCTGGTCGACCTGGTCGAACCGGAATGGCCCGCCTGGAACGACCAGGAGTGGGGCGGCTGGTCCCCTCTCCGGGGCAACCTGATCCCGGGCACGGCGATCTTCGTGTGCGAGCGGGACTGACCGTCCGGACCGCGTCCGCCCCGTACGACACTGGGGGCGTGATCCGTACCGAAGCCCTGGACCGCCTGCCCGTCCGCACCGCCGTGCCCGCCCTCCGGCGCGCGCTCGACGATCGGGGCGTCGCCGTCCTGTGCGCCCCGCCCGGCACCGGCAAGACGACGCTCGTTCCGCTGGTGCTGGCCGGGCTGACCGGGGACGGGCCGGTGCGCCGGGTCCTGGTCGCCGAGCCGCGCAGGATCGCCGCACGGGCGGCGGCGCGGCGGATGGCCTGGCTGCTGGGCGAGCGGCCGGGCGAACGGGTCGGCTTCACGGTGCGCGGCGAGCGTGTGGTGGGACGGGAGACGGTGGTGGAGGTCGTGACCACCGGGGTGCTGCTCCAGCGGCTCCAGCGCGACCAGGAGCTGCCCGGGGTCGACGTCGTGATCATCGACGAGTGCCATGAGCGGCACCTGGACGCGGACACGGTCGCGGCCTTCCTCCTGGACGTACGGGAGGCGATCCGGCCCGATCTGCGGCTGGTGGCGGCGTCCGCGACGACGGACGCGGAGGGCTGGGCGCGGCTGCTGGGGGACGCCACGGTCGTCGAGGCCGAGGGCGTCTCGTACCCGGTGGAGGTTCTCTGGGCGCCGCCCGTACGGCCGGTGAAGCCGCCGCACGGGATGAGGGTCGATCCGGCGCTGCTGACGCATGTGGCGGCGACCGTGCGGCGGGCGCTGGCGGAGCGGGAGGGGGACGTGCTCTGCTTCCTGCCCGGCGTCGGGGAGATCGGCCGCGTGGCCGGGCAGCTCGCCGGGGTGGACGCGGAGGTGCTCCAGGTCCACGGGCGGGCTCCGGCCGCCGTGCAGGACGCGGTGCTGGCCGGGTCGTCCGGCGTACGCCGGGTGGTACTGGCGACCTCGGTGGCGGAGTCGTCGCTGACGGTGCCGGGCGTCCGGGTCGTCGTGGATTCGGGCCTCGCGCGCGAACCCCGGACCGACCATGCCCGGGGGCTGAGCGCGCTGACGACCGTACGGGCCTCCCAGGCGGCCGGGCGGCAGCGCGCCGGGCGGGCGGGGCGGGAGGCTCCGGGGGCGGTGTACCGGTGCTGGGACCAGGCCGAGGACGGGCGGCTCGCGCGCTTCCCGGCCCCGGAGATCAAGGTGGCCGACCTCGCGGCGTTCGCGCTCCAGGCGGCGTGCTGGGGTGATCCGGACGCCTCATCGCTCGCCCTGCTGGACCCGCCGCCGGCCGGGGCGATGGGCGCGGCCCGGGAGGTGCTGGGCGCGATCGGCGCGGTGGACGACGGCGGCCGGGTGACCGGGCGCGGCGCACGGATGTCCCGGCTCGGGCTGCACCCCCGGCTGGCGCGGGCCCTGCTGGACGGGGCGGCGGAGGTCGGGGCGCGGCGGGCTGCGGAGGTCGTGGCGCTGCTGAGCGAGGAGCCGCCCAGGGAGTACGGGGACGATCTCGCGGCAGCGCTGCGGACCGCCCGCCGGGGCCGGGACGGGTACGCGGCGCGCTGGAAGCAGGAGGTGCGGCGGCTGTCGGGCCAGGTGGACGGCGCGGGCTCCGGCTCCGGGAAATCGGCGAGCTCCGGGGCCGCGCCGGGCACCAGCACCGGCACGGGCTCCGGAACCGGGTCCGGCCACCGCTCCGGCTCCGGCACGGGTCGCTCCGATGACGCCGTCGTCGGGCTCGTCGCCGCTCTGGCGTTCCCCGAGCGGGTGGCGCGAGCCCGGGGCGACGGGGCGTTCCTGATGGCGTCGGGCACGGGCGCGGAGCTGCGGGAGGGGTCGCCGCTGCGCCGCTCGCCCTGGCTGGCCGTGGCGGTCGCGGACCGGCCCTCCCACGCGGCGTCCGCGCGGGTGCGGCTGGCGGCGGTGCTCGACGAGGACACCGCGCTGACGGCCGCCGGGCATCTGCGGGTGCGGGGCGAGGAGGTCCGCTGGGTGGACGGCGAGGTGGCCGCCCGGTCCGTGGACCGGCTGGGGGCGGTGGAGCTGGCGGTACGGCCGCTGAAGCAGCCCGATCCGGAGCTGGTGCGCGGGGCCCTGGTGGACGGGCTGCGGCGCGAGGGGCTCGGGCTGCTGCGCTGGAACCGGGACACCGAGCAGCTGCGGTCGCGCCTGGCGTTCCTGCACGGGGTGCTGGGGGCGCCGTGGCCGGACGTGTCGGACGGGGCGCTGCTGGCGGACCCGGACGCGTGGCTGGAGCCCGAGCTGTCGCGGGCCCGGCGGCGCTCCGATCTGGGCAGGATCGACGCGGGCCAGGCGCTGCGGCGGCTGCTGCCCTGGGCGACCGGCGAGGCGGCCCGGCTGGACGAGCTGGCGCCGGAGCGGATCGAGGTGCCGAGCGGGTCCCGGATCCGGGTCGAGTACGGCGGGGACCAGCCCGTACTGGCGGTCAAGCTCCAGGAGTTGTTCGGCCTGGCCGAGACGCCCCGGGTGGCCGGGGTGCCGGTCCTGGTGCACCTGCTCTCCCCCGCCGGGCGTCCTGCGGCCGTCACCGCGGACCTGGCGTCGTTCTGGCGGGAGGGCTACAAGGCGGTGCGGGCGGAGCTGCGCGGCCGCTACCCGAAGCATCCGTGGCCGGAGGACCCCGCGACCGTACCGGCGACGCGGTACACCACGGCGAGGCTCAAGCGTTCGTAGGGCTCTCCGGCCGCCGCGAGCGCGCCTCCAGCCACAGGGCGAGCGCGGCCAGTCCGATGCCGAGTCCCAGGAAGCCCCAGGGCAGGTACGAGGTGAGGAGGAGGACCAGGACGCGCTGGGACTTCACCAGGTCGACGGTGTCGACGATGTAGTCCTCGCGCATCTTCACATGGCCGGAGAAGGCGGTCACGGTGTCCTCGGACATGCCCATCTTCTTGGCGTCGCGCAGCTCTTCGCGGTGGATCTCCTCGCCGTTGACGGGGGCGCCGGTGACCGGGTCGACCCAGAACATGCGCTTGGTGGTGTACCAGCGGGTCATGCCGGTCTGCGCGATCTGCTCGGCGGTGATGCCCTCGATGGGCATCTTCTTCGGCATGGGGACCTTGGTCCACGGGATGGTCTGCTCGAAGTAGTAGACCTCCAGGCCGCGGAAGGTGCGGGTGCCCCGGTAGTGGATGGGGGCGGTGGTGCGGGTCTGGGCGTCGAAGTACTCGTAGTCCCGTTTCTCGGTGAGGAAGGGCCACTTGAACTCGATGCCCTCGCGGCGGACCGGGTCGCCGTCGACCATCTCGCCGGTGGCGTTGACGGGGGCCTGGGTGTGGGCGTCGAAGATGTAGCGCTCGGGGATCGCGGAGACCATCTTGCCGTCGGGGCCCTGGATGTAGGAGAGCGCGTCCCAGACGACGACGTCGCGCCCGGCGCTGCGTTCGATCTTCTCGGACTCCTCCACGTTGCCCTTGAGGGTCTGGACGATGGTGACCTTGTCGACCTTCTTCGCCTTGAGTGTGGAGTAGTCGAGGAGGACGGCGGGCTTCGCTTCCAGGACGACTTCCTGGTACTGGCTGGGCGGGATCTTGGCCAGGCGCGGGAAGGCGTACCAGCGCAGCAGCGGCGACAGGGCGGCGAAGAACACGGCGAAGGCCAGGAGTAGGAGACCGGCTCGGCGGCGCATGGTGGTGACCTCTTCCCTCTGCGGCGGCTATCTCTTCGGTCCCGGGACGGTGGTCAGCAGGGGTTTCGGCGAGGTCTCCCCGGCCGGGGAGCCGATGGCGGAGACGGTGAACACGAGCGCGAGGGCGGCGGCCAGTCCGATGGTGGCGGCGACGAGGGCACGCATGCTCGGCCTCCCGGGGCGGTGGTCCGGCGACGGCGACCTGATGGGCCGTCAGGGCTGGGGAACCGTAGCAACCGGGGCGCGAGATGAGAACAGAGCGGACAGCCCCTCGGCGGGGTGGCCGAGGGGCTGTGCGGTGATGGTGCGGTGGGGCGGCGGGGTCAGGGCTTGGTGGCCGCGGGGGTCTCAGTCGGCTCCGGGGCGTTCGTCTCGCCCGGCGCCGGCTCCTCCGGGGTCGTCTCCTCCGGGGCCTTGACGGTGAGTTCGATGACGACCGAGGCGCCGCCCTCGGTGGTGAGGCGCAGCAGATACGTGCCCTCGTCGTCGTCGGCGAAGATCTCCGGGAGCCGCAGCTGCCCGTCGGCGTCCGTCGTCAGCGTGGTGAGGGTGCGGACCGGCTTGCCGTCCGCGTCCTTGAAGTACGGGCCCTTGTCGTTGTCGATGACGCCCAGGCGGTCCTTGACCATGGTGGCGGTGACGGCCACTCCGGCCGCGGCGGCGTCCTTGTAGGTGGCCTTGACCGTGACGGCGTCCGCGAACTTCTCGCCGGGGGCGGCGACGAGCGCCTTCTCGTCGGTCCGGGCGATCGCGTCGGCCTGGCGGGCGGTGACGGTCGCCGCGTACGTCAGGGTGCGCGGCCGGCCGGTGCCCGCGACGGCGGTCACGGTGAACTCCCCGGCCTTCTCGCCGGCCTGGAGCTTCGGTGCGGTGGCGGTGCCGTCGGCCCCGGTCCGTACCGACACGGTCTTCTTGCCGCCGGCGAAGAGCGTCCCGGTGTCGCCGGTGACGGTGAAGGTGACGGGCACCTTGGCGAGCGGGGCGCCGACCGCGTTGCGCGCCAGCACCGAGACCCGCTCGTCGAACTCCTGGCCCGCCGTGGCGCGCAGCGGGCCGGTGCCCGCGTTCTCCAGGGAGCCGAAGGTCTCGGCCGGCGGCGTCGGCTTGGGGGTCGGCGGCTTCGGCGTCGGGCTGGTGGAGCCTCCGCCACCGGGCTTCGAGGGGCCCGGGCTCGGCTTGCCGCCGGGCTTGGACGGGGAGGGCTTCGGGCTCGGCGTCGCGCTCGGGCCGGAACCGGTGCCCGGACGCGGACTCGGGGTGGGGGTGCTCGGGATGCTGGGGAGCGTGCCGGTGCCGTCGGGGATCTCGTGCGTACCGCGCTGGTAGTAGGAGAACCAGGAGCGGACCGTGCGCAGGTACTCCGTCGACCGGTTGTAGCTCAGCACGGCCTTGTCGAGGTCGGCGGCGATGGCCAGGTCGCGGTCGTTGGCGCAGAGGTAGCGGCCGGCGGCGAGGGCCGCGTCGTAGATGTTGTTGGGGTCCTTGCGGCCGTCGCCGTTGGCGTCCTGGCCCCAGGAGGCCCAGGTCGAGGGGATGAACTGCATCGGGCCGACCGCGCGGTCGTGGACCGCGTCGCTGTCGTACGCCCCGCCGTCGGTGTCCTTGATCAGCGCGAAGCCCTGCCCGTTGAGGGCCGGGCCGAGGATGCGGGGGCTGGCGGTGCCGTTGGCGTCGACGCGGCCGCCGCGGGCCTGGCCGGACTCGACCTTGCCGATGGCCGCGAGGAGTTGCCAGGGAAGCCGGCAGGAGGGGTCGGTGGTCGCGACGGTCCGCTCGGCCTGCTTGTACGCGGCCAGGATCGACGCCGGAATGCCCGCTTCGGCACTGCCGGCCGCCGGAAGATTGCTGGACGAACCGGGCTTGTCGGGCGTAACCAGGGGCGGAAGGTCCGTGTAGTAGGGCGAGTTGCCGGTGGCGGCGCCGTCGGTCTCGCCGCTCGCGGTGTCCTCGCCCGCCGCCTTCGGGTCGCCGCTGCCCGTGGATCCGTCGGCCAGGGTCGCCGCGGGCGCCTGCGAGGCCGCAAGCGCCGCCACTGCGGCCGCCGCCACGGCGGTGGTCGTGGCTCCCTTGCGCAGACGTCGGCGAATGTGCGCTGCCATACGTTCCGGTCCCTCCCCCTCGAAGGCTGCTCGCGCTCCCCAGCGCAACGACTCCAGCGACCCTACGGCACCTTGTGTCGCCCAGGCACCGAGGACTGACCGCTTCTTACTGTTTTTTCACGTTCGCGGGCGCACGTTGTCCGGTGGGCCACGAAAGGGTGCCCCGGCGGTCCCGCATACTTGCCGCCATGCCGTTCACGCTCAGTCATGCCGCCGCTGTGCTCCCGGCGATCCGCCGGAACGGAACCGCCCGGTGGCCGCTGTTCCCCTCGGCCCTCGTCGCCGGTTCGTTCGCGCCCGACATCACGTACTTCGCGGACACGGTGGTCCCCGGGGCGATGGAGTTCGGTTCATTCACGCACACCCTCCCCGGGATCGTCTCGGTGAACGTGGCCATCGCCGCGGTCCTGGTCGCGGTGTGGGCGCTGCTGCGGGAGCCGCTGGTGGCGCTGTTGCCGCTACGGGTACGGGGCCGCGTCCACGCGTTCGTCCGGGGGCAGCGGTGGACTCGGGCCTCCTTCGGTCCGTCCGCCTGGCTGTGGTTCGCCGCCTCGGCTGCGCTGGGCGCGGCCACGCATGTGGTGTGGGACGCGTTCACCCACCACAGCCGGTGGGGCACGGAGCTGCTGCCGTTCCTGAACCGGAGCGTCGGCGGCTTCCCGGTGTTCCAGTTCGTGCAGTACGGGAGTTCGGCGCTGGCCCTCGTGGTCATCGGCTGGTTCGTCGCCACCGGGCTGCGCCGGACCCCGGCCGTCCCCGCGCCCGTGGAGGTGCCGGTGCTCGGCCGCCGGGAGCGGTGGGGTGCGCTCGGTCTGCTGGCCGTGTGCGTGCTGGCCGGTGTCGTCCACCGGTGCGCCCGCTGGTACGCCTACTTCGGCCGGGTGGAGAGCCCGCTCGACATCGTCCCGACGGCGTGCTTCGGCGCGGGCGCGGGGCTGGCGGCCGGGCTGCTGCTGTACGGGGGGTGGATGCTGGTGCGGAGGAGGACGCGGGGACCCGGCCGCCCCGTGTCCGTACCGGAGGAGCCACGGACGGGGGCGCCGGCCGGGCGGGGGTAGCGGCGGACGGTTCGCGAGACGAGGGGCGGGCCCGGAACCGTGGTTCCGGGCCCGCCCCTTGTGTCCGTGGCTCAGTGTGCGGCGGACTCCCAGTCCTTGCCGACGCCGACCGAGACGTCGAGCGGGGCACGCAGTTCGACCGCGTTCGCCATCTCGTGGCGCAGGATCTCCTCCACCTGCTTCCGCTCGCCCTTCGCGATCTCCAGGACGATTTCGTCGTGGACCTGGAGCAGCATCCGCGAGGTCAGCCCGGCTTCGGTCAGCGCCTTGTCCACGCGCAGCATCGCGACCTTCACGATGTCCGCCGCGGTGCCCTGGATCGGGGCGTTGAGCGCCATGCGCTCGGCGGCCTCGCGGCGCTGGCGGTTGTCGCTGTTGAGGTCGGGGAGATAGCGGCGGCGGCCGAGGATCGTCTCGGTGTAGCCGGTGGCCCTGGCCTCCTCGACGACCCGGTGGAGATAGTCCCGCACCCCGCCGAACCGCTCGAAGTAGGTGTCCATCAGCACCCGGGCCTCGGCGGGGTCGATGCCCAGCTGCTGGGAGAGGCCGAACGCGGAGAGACCGTAGGCGAGGCCGTAGGACATGGCCTTGATCTTGCGGCGCATCTCCGCGTCGACCGCGTCCTTCTCGACGCCGAAGACCTGCGAGGCGACCGTGGTGTGCAGGTCCTCGCCGGAGGTGAACGCCTCGATGAGACCGGCGTCCTCGGAGAGGTGCGCCATGACCCGCAGCTCGATCTGGCTGTAGTCCGCCGTCATCAGCGTCTCGAAGCCCTCACCGACGACGAAGCCCCGACGGATCGCGCGGCCCTCGTCGGTGCGGACGGGGATGTTCTGCAGGTTCGGGTCGGTGGAGGAGAGCCGGCCCGTAGCCGCGACCGTCTGGTTGAACGTGGTGTGGATCCGGCCGTCGGCGGCGATCGTCTTGATCAGGCCCTCGACGGTGACCCGCAGCTTGGCCTGCTCGCGGTGGCGCAGCATCAGGACCGGCAGTTCGTGCTCGGTCTGCGCGGCCAGCCACGCCAGCGCGTCCGCGTCCGTCGTGTATCCCGTCTTGGTCTTCTTCGTCTTCGGCAGACCCAGCTCGTTGAAAAGGATCTCCTGGAGCTGCTTGGGCGATCCGAGGTTGAACTCGCGGCCGACCGCCGCGTGCGCCTCCTTCACCGCCTGCTGCACGGTCCCGGCGAACTGCTGCTCCATGCCTTCGAGATGGGCCCGGTCCGCGGCGATGCCGTGGCGCTCCAGGCGGGCCAGGAGGATGGAGGTCGGCAGCTCCATGTCGTGCAGCAGCTCCGCCGCGCCGACCTCCTTGAGGCGGGTGGTGAACGCGTCGCCCAGGTCGAGGACGGCGCGGGCCTGGGCCATCAGGGCGTCCTGCTCGGCCCGGTCGTCCGCGCCGAAGGCCAGCTGTCCGTCGGAGGCGGCGGCCGGGGCCAGCTCGCGGCCCAGATACTCCACGGCCAGCGCGTCCAGGGCGAAGGACCGGCGGCCCGGCTTCACCAGATACGCGGCGAGCGCGGTGTCCATGGTGACGCCTTCGAGCTGCCAGCCCATCTCCGGGAAGACCCGCATGACGTTCTTCGCGTTGTGCAGGACCTTGGGGCGCGCCGGGTCCGCGACCCAGGCGGCGAACGCCCGCCCGTCGGCCTCGTCCAGCTGCGTCGGGTCCAGCCAGGCGGCGGCCCCGTCGGCGGCGGCGAGCGCGATCTCGGTGACCGTGCCGGCCCCGAGCGACCAGGTGTCGACGGTCATGACGCCGAGCGGCTGCGCGCCGTGCGCCTCCAGCCAGGGGGCGACCTCGCCGGAGCCGAGCACGGCCCCGTCCAGCTCGATCCCGGCGGCGGGCGCGGGCGGCTCTGCCTCGGCCGCGCCGGGGTCGACGGCGAGGAGGCGCTCGCGCAGGCTCGGGTTGCGGATCTCCAGTATGTCAAGGATGCCGGTGACCGCCGTACGGTCGTAGGGGGCCCGCTCCAGGTCGGTCGCGGACTTCGGCAGCTCCACGTCCCGGACCATCTCGGTCAGCACCCGGTTCATCTTCACCGCGTCCAGGTGGTCCCGGAGGTTCTGCCCGGCCTTGCCCTTGACCTCCTCCGCCCGCTCCATCAGCTCGTCGAACGAACCGAACTGGTTGATCCACTTCGCGGCCGTCTTCTCGCCGACACCGGGAATGCTCGGAAGGTTGTCCGACGGGTCGCCGCGCAGGGCGGCGAAGTCCGGATACTGCTGCGGTGTGAGCCCGTACTTCTCGACGATCTTCTCCGGGGTGAACCGGGTCAGCTCGGAGACCCCCTTGGTGGGGTACAGCACGGTCACGTTGTCCGTGATCAGCTGGAAGGAATCCCGGTCGCCGGTGACGATCAGCACCTCGAACCCGGCGGCCTCGGCCTGGGTCGCCAGCGTCGCGATGACGTCGTCGGCCTCGAACCCGTCCACCGCGAACCGGTCCGCGTGCATCGCGTCCAGCAGCTCGCCGATCAGCTCGACCTGCCCCTTGAACTCGTCGGGGGTCTTGGAGCGGTTCGCCTTGTACTCCGGGAACTCCTTCGCCCGCCAGGTCTTGCGGGACACGTCGAACGCGACCGCGAAGTGCGTCGGCGCCTCGTCACGCAGGGTGTTCGCCAGCATCGACATGAAGCCGTACACGGCGTTCGTCGGCTGCCCCACCGCCGTCGTGAAATTCTCCGCGGGCAGGGCGAAGAACGCCCGGTACGCCAGGGAGTGCCCGTCCATGAGGAGCAGGCGCGGTCGGTTGTCTGCCGTCTTCTTCGATGCCGTCTCAGCCACGCCCCCGATCCTGCCACGGACCACTGACAATCCGGACCGGCACGACTTCCGCGGGGCCGTGACAGGATCGATGGTGAGGACATGAACATGAGTACGCCGCCACGTGGAAGAGCGCTCGAAGGGGAGCAGCATCATGGCCACCAAGCCGCCGACCGGTGACCCGGTCCAGGACGCCCCGCAGGTCGAAGCGGCCCCGCACGCCGCCGCCGGGCTGCCCGCCGTCGCCCACTCCCTGCGCATCGCGAGGCAGCAGATGGGCGTGCGCCGCACGGCGCAGACCCTCCTCAAGGTCAACCAGAAGAACGGCTTCGACTGCCCCGGCTGCGCCTGGCCCGAGGGCGACAAGCGGCACACCGCCGAATTCTGCGAGAACGGCGCCAAGGCGGTGGCCGAGGAGGCGACCCTGCGCCGCGTCACCCCCGGCTTCTTCGCCGCGCACCCCGTCGCCGACCTCGCGGAGCGCAGCGGCTACTGGCTGGGCCAGCAGGGCCGGATCACCCAGCCGGTGTACCTCCCCGAGGGCGCCGACCGGTACGAAGCGATCACCTGGGACCGGGCGTTCGCGATCATCGCCGAGGAGCTGACCGCGCTCGGCTCCCCCGACGAGGCCCTCTTCTACACCTCCGGCCGGACCAGCAACGAGGCCGCGTTCCTCCTCCAGCTCTTCGCCCGCGAGTTCGGCACCAACAATCTGCCCGACTGCTCCAACATGTGCCACGAGTCGTCCGGCTCGGCGCTCACCGAGACCATCGGCATCGGCAAGGGCAGTGTCTCCCTGGAGGACCTCCACCAGGCCGACCTGATCATCGTCGCCGGGCAGAACCCCGGCACCAACCACCCCCGGATGCTGTCCGCCCTGGAGAGGGCCAAGCAGTCCGGAGCGAAGATCATCTCGGTCAATCCGCTGCCCGAGGCCGGGATGGAGCGGTTCAAGAACCCCCAGACCCCGCACGGCATGCTCAAGGGGACCGCGCTCAACGACCTCTTCCTGCAGATCCGCATCGGCGGCGACCAGGCCCTCTTCCGCCTCCTCAACAAGCTGATCCTCGCCACCGAGGGCGCTGTCGACACCGCGTTCGTCGCCGAACACACCCACGGTTACGAGCAGTTCGCCAAGGCCGCCGAAGCGGCCGACTGGGACGAGACGCTGAAGGCCACCGGCCTCACCCGCGCGGAGATCGAGCAGGCGCTTGCCCTGGTCCTCGCATCGGAGCGCACCATCGTCTGCTGGGCCATGGGCCTCACGCAGCACAAGCACTCCGTGCCGACCATCCGCGAGGTGGTCAACTTCCTTCTGCTGCGCGGCAACATCGGCCGCCCGGGCGCCGGGGTCTGCCCCGTGCGCGGCCACTCCAACGTCCAGGGCGACCGCACCATGGGCATCTTCGAACGGCCCGCGCCGGCCTTCCTCGACGCCCTCGACAAGGAGTTCGGCATCACCTCGCCCCGCCACCACGGCATGGACGTGGTGCGCTCCATCCAGGCGCTCCGCGACGGCGAGGCGAAGGTCTTCTTCGCGATGGGCGGCAACTTCGTCGCGGCCACCCCCGACACCGCCGTCACCGAGGCCGCGATGCGCCGCGCCCGCCTCACCGTCCACGTCTCGACCAAGCTCAACCGGTCGCACGCCGTCACCGGGACCCGCGCCCTGATCCTCCCGACGCTGGGCCGCACCGACAAGGACGTCCAGGCGGGCGGCAAGCAGTTCGTCACCGTCGAGGACTCCATGGGCATGGTCCACGCCTCCCGCGGCAACCTCACCCCCGCGAGTGCCCACCTGCTCTCCGAGCCCGCCATCGTCGCCCGCCTCGCCCGCGCGGTCCTCGGCGCCGGCTCCCGTACCCCGTGGGAGGAGTTCGAGCGGGACTACGCCACCATCCGCGACCGCATCTCCCGCGTCGTCGCCGGCTTCGAGGACTTCAACACCCGCATCGCCGCCCACCCCGGCGGCTTCGCCCTCCCTCACGGCCCCCGCGACGAGCGCCGCTTCCCCACCGCCACGGGGCGCGCCAACTTCACCGCCGCCCCCGTCGAGTACCCCGAACTCCCCGACGGCCGACTGCTGTTGCAGACCCTGCGCTCCCACGACCAGTACAACACCACCATCTACGGCCTGAACGACCGCTACCGGGGCATCAAGGGCGGCCGCCGTATCGTCATGGTCAACCCCGAGGACGCCGCCGCCCTCGGCCTCGCCGACGGCGCGTACACCGACCTCGTCGGCGAGTGGAAGGACGGCGTGGAACGCCGCGCGGAGGGGTTCCGCATCGTCCACTACCCCACCGCCCGGGGCTGCGCCGCCGCCTACTACCCGGAGACCAACGTCCTGGTCCCCCTCGACTCCACGGCCGACACCAGCAACACCCCGGCCAGCAAGTCGGTCGTCGTCCGCTTCGAGGAGTCCCGGAGCACCCCCGGCGGCGACTGAAAGCCGCCACTGGCTAAGCGCACGCTCAGCCGTCTGATAAGAACAGTGCAGGCAGCAACGAACCAGCGCAGCAGACGAACGGAGCAGGATCCATGGGCGAGCACACCGCACCCCTCTTCCCGCAGGAAGTCATCGACGAGTACGCGGCACTCGGCATCGACCTGCCCGCCCTCTTCTCCGCCGGCCACCTCGGCGAGCGCATGGGCGTGACCATCGTCGAGGCCGCCGCCGACCGCGTCGTCGGCACCATGCCCGTCGAGGGCAACACCCAGCCCTACGGCCTCCTGCACGGCGGCGCCTCCGCCGTCCTCGCCGAGACCCTCGGCTCCATCGGCTCCATGCTCCACGGCGGCGCGAACAAGATCGCCGTCGGCGTCGACCTCAACTGCACCCACCACCGGGGCGTCCGCAACGGCCTCGTCACCGGCGTCGCCACCCCCGTACACCGGGGCCGCTCCACCGCCACGTACGAGATCGTCATCACCGACGAACAGGACAAGCGGGTCTGCACCGCACGCCTCACCTGCCTGCTCCGCGACGTCCCCCGGCCCGAAGCGGGCTGACCCCGCCACCGACCCCCGTCACAGCATGCGAACGGCCCGCCGGCCTCCACCGGCGGGTCGTTTCGCCGTCCACGACCGCACCGCATTCCGGACCGGCCATCCGCATATCCGGTGCGGTTACCGGAAGTTGATGGAAACGCACGGTCAACACCCTTGACGGCCGCACCCGTTCCATGACCTGCTTCAACGGCGACATCGGCCCGTCGGCGCAGCACACATATCCCACACATGTAACACTGCGTAACGTTTGCGCAATACACGAAAAACCCGGCACCCCACCTCCGCGCCCCCGGCCCGCCTCCCC
>NZ_QWFA01000329.1 GCF_003501885.1 Streptomyces globisporus | reverse complement strand
CCCGTCGTCACCGGCGCCCCCGGCCCCGACCGGCACCCCCGAGGCTCCGGCCGCGCCGACGGCCACCCCGTCGGCCGGCGGCAGCACCCCTCCCGCCCGACGGACCGACGACGGGGAACGTCCGCCCGCGCCCGGCGGCACAGGACTCTCCACCACCGACGGACCCCTCTGGGCGGACGGCTCCATCACCCCCGAGGACAACCCGGACTGGGCCCAGAGCGAGGTCACACTCAAGTCGCAGGAGCCGCTCACCGCGCTCACGGTGGAGCTGTTCGTGGCGCAGAACGGCGGCGTCCGCCCCACCGGGACCTGGCAGACCCGGCCGGACGGGGACTTCGACCTCTCCGTACGCGAGCGGGACGGCGTCCTCGTCCACCGCTGG
This sequence comes from Streptomyces globisporus, assembly GCF_003501885.1. GTDB lineage: Bacteria > Actinomycetota > Actinomycetes > Streptomycetales > Streptomycetaceae > Streptomyces > Streptomyces globisporus_D. Next base: position 3,037 of record NZ_QWFA01000329.1, on the reverse strand, counting down.
ACGCTCAGGGCGGGCCGCACGGTCCCGGCCGGGACGCATGTCTTCGCCGGGCAGTACGACCACGCCCCGGGCGGCCGCGACGCCGGACCGGACACGTACCGGGCCACGGCGCGGACCGCCGGCGGGACGACGTACGAGGTCCACGGCGACTTCGCCCGTACGCCGTGAAACGCCCGAGGGGCGGGGCCCCGGATCGCTCCGGAACGCCGCCCCTCGGGTCGGTCCAGCGGTGGGCCTAGCCCTCGCCGCCCAGGTGGTGCACCCGGACCATGTTGGTGGTGCCGGGGATGCCGGGGGGCGAGCCGGCGGTGATGATCATCGTGTCGCCGTCGCTGTAGCGGTTCAGCTTGAGCAGCTCCGCGTCGACCAGGTCCACCATCGCGTCGGTGTTGTCCACGTGCGGGACGACGTACGACTCGACGCCCCAGCTCAGGGCGAGCTGGTTGCGGGTGTTCTCGTCCGTGGTGAAGGCCAGGATCGGCTGGGCCGTGCGATAGCGGGAGAGACGGCGGGCGGTGTCGCCGGACTGGGTGAAGGCGACCAGGGCCTTGCCGTCGAGGAAGTCCGCGATCTCGCAGGCCGCACGGGCCACCGAACCGCCCTGCGTACGCGGCTTCTTGCCCTGGACCAGCGGCTGGAGGCCCTTGGACAGCAGCTCCTCCTCGGCGGCGCAGACGATCTTCGACATCGTCTTGACCGTCTCGATGGGGTACGCGCCCACCGAGGACTCGGCGGACAGCATGACCGCGTCCGCGCCGTCCAGGATCGCGTTGGCGACATCGGACGCCTCGGCGCGGGTCGGCCGCGAGTTGGTGATCATCGACTCCATCATCTGGGTCGCCACGATCACCGGCTTGGCGTTGCGGCGGCACAGCTCGATGAGGCGCTTCTGCACCATCGGGACCTTCTCCAGCGGGTATTCCACCGCCAGGTCACCACGGGCCACCATCACACCGTCGAACGCCATGACGACGCCCTCCATGTGCTCGACCGCCTGCGGCTTCTCCACCTTGGCGATGACGGGGACCCGGCGGCCCTCCTCGTCCATCACCTTGTGCACGTCCTTGACGTCGTTCGCGTCCCGGACGAAGGAGAGGGCGACCAGGTCGCAGCCCATCCGCAGGGCGAAGCGCAGGTCCTCGACGTCCTTCTCGGACAGGGCCGGGACGTTGACCGCCGCACCGGGCAGGTTGATGCCCTTGTGGTCGGAGATGACACCGCCCTCGATGACGATGGTCTTCACCCGGGGGCCCTCGACCGCGACGACCTTCAGCTCGACGTTGCCGTCGTTGATCAGGATCGGGTCGCCCTTGACGACGTCGCCGGGCAGGCCCTTGTAGGTCGTGCCGCAGATCGACTTGTCGCCGGGGACGTCCTCGGAGGTGATGGTGAACTCGTCTCCGCGGACCAGCTCGACCGGGCCCTCGGCGAACTTCGCCAGCCGGATCTTCGGGCCCTGGAGGTCGGCGAGCACGCCCACCGCGCGGCCGGTCTCGGCGGCCGCCTGGCGGACACGGTCGTAACGGCCCTGGTGTTCCTCGTGGGAGCCGTGGCTGAAGTTGAAACGGGCCACGCTCATGCCGGCCTCGATCAGAGCGACGAGCTGCTCGTGCGAGTCGACGGCGGGACCGAGGGTACAGACGATTTTGGAACGGCGCATGAGGCGGATCCTATCGGTTTGTTTCGTTGCGGAATATTCCGTCTGGTGGAAGATACAAAGGGGCGCGGGGGTGCTCAGTTGTCGCTGTGCACCGGGCCGACGGCGTCACCCCGGCTGACCAGCGCGAACGTCTGCTCGGCGATCTCCAGCTCCTCGTCCGTCGGCACCACGGCGACCGCCACCCGGGTGTATTCCGGCGAGATCAGCCGCGGCTGGGAGGACCGTACGGAGTTGAGTGAGGCGTCCACCGCCATGCCGAGCTCCTCCAGGCCCGCGATGGCAGCTTCCCGCACCGGGGCCGCGTTCTCCCCGACCCCCGCCGTGAACGCCACCGCGTCCACCCGCCCGAGCACCGCCGTGTAGGCGCCGATGTACTTCTTGAGCCGGTGGATGTAGATGTCGAAGGCCAGCGCCGCCTGCTCGTCGCCCTCGTCGATCCGACGGCGGATCACCCGCATGTCGTTGTCGCCGCACAGGCCGACGAGCCCGCTCTTCTTGTTCAGCAGGACGTCGATCTCGTCGGCCGACATCCCCGCCACCCGCTTCAGGTGGAAGGTGACCGCCGGATCGATGTCCCCGGAGCGCGTACCCATCACGAGCCCTTCCAAAGGCGTCAGCCCCATCGAGGTCTCCACGCACCGCCCGCCCGCGACCGCCGAGGCCGACGCCCCGTTGCCCAGGTGCAGCACGATGACGTTCACCTCCTCGGGGGTCTTCCCCAGCAGCTCGGCCGTCTTCCGCGAGACGTACGCGTGCGAGGTGCCGTGGAAGCCGTAGCGGCGGATCCGGTGCGCGTCGGCGGTCTCCACGTCGATCGCGTACCGCGCGGCCGCCTCCGGCATCGTCGTGTGGAACGCCGTGTCGAACACCGCCACCTGCGGCAGGTCCGGCCGCAGCGCCTGCGCGGTGCGGATACCGGTGATGTTCGCCGGGTTGTGCAGCGGGGCGACCGGGACCAGTCGCTCGATCTCCTTCAGCACCTCGTCGGTGATCACCGTCGGCGCGCTGAACCGCAGCCCGCCGTGCACCACCCGGTGCCCGATCGCGGCGAGTTCGGGGGAGTCCAGGCCGAGCCCGTCCGCCGCCAACTCCTCGGCCGCCGCCTTCAACGCCTCGTCGTGGTCCGCGATCCGGCCCGTACGCTCCCGGGGCTCGGCACCGCCGCCGGCCAGCGGCGTGTGCACCAGGCGCGAGGTCTCCTCGCCGATCCGCTCGACCAGCCCCGAGGCGAGCCGCGAGCGGTCGTGCATGTCCAGGAGCTGGTACTTCACCGACGAGGAGCCGGAATTGAGGACGAGGACGCGGTGCGGTTCCACAGGGGCTGCCGTGCTTTCGTGATCGGGGGAGGTGCCGGGGGGAGGGGTCGGGCTCATGCGG
>NZ_QWFA01000328.1 GCF_003501885.1 Streptomyces globisporus | reverse complement strand
GGGCAGGCGGGGACGGGCTCGCCGGCAGGGCTGAGATCGTTGCCCGGGGAACGCCCACGATGCCCGCAACACGAGAGGCGATGTGCTGATGGCAGAGCGAAGGGAAGACGCTCACGCGGCCGAGGACGACGACGGGTGCCTCCGCCGGGTCATGGCGGTGCCCCTCGGGATCCTGTACCTGCTCGCGGGGGGCCTCTGCTACTCGGCGTTGACCATCCGCCCGTCGGGAACCTGGGACGAGGACGCGTACGCCGCCATCACCTTGTTCTGCTTCCTCGCCATCGTGGTCAGCGCCATCGCCCTGGTCATCACCGCGGCCCCTCCTGCGGTGCGGCGCGCGATGGGCCCCCGGTGGCTGGCGCCACCGTTGATCCTTGTTGTGATCGCGGCGACCAGGTGGGCCCTGGGCGGCTGAGGCGGCGCTCCTCGGTGGTGTCGGCGCTGTCGAGGACCTGGGTCGGCGGGCGCGCGCCGCTAGGATCAAGCCCGGGTCCTGACCGCAGATTTCGGGTCAACAATCGCTGATACAAGGCGATTTGCGGCCGGTCGCGCCGACGCCACGACAACGGTGTCGCGGCCGACACCCGGAACACCGAGTGAGTGGAGTGCCAGTCATGCGTGGAGGCAGCGTCGCCGTGGTCGGCGGCAGCATAGCGGGGTGTGCGGCGGCTCTCGCCGCGTCGCGCGGCGGGGCCGAGCGGGTCACCGTACTGGAGCGCGCCGATGACCGGCTCCGCGACAGAGGCGTCGGAATCGCCCTCCACAGCGACCGGTACGACGAGCTGTGGGAAGCCGGTTACGTGGCCCCGGAGATGCCCTGGGCGCCGCTGACCCGGCGGGTGTGGAGCGTGCGCGACGGGGAGGCCGACCACGGGCGGGTCGTCGGCGAGCAGCCGTTCCCCTTCCGGGCCTACAGCTGGGGCTCGTTGTGGAGCGAACTGCGACGCCGGGTGCCCGACGGGGTGTCCTACCGGTCCGGGGCCGTCGTCACCGCCGTCGAACCGGACGCCGACGGCGCGACGCTGCGGCTGGCGGACGGGCACGAGGAGCACTTCGACCTCGTGGTCGGCGCCGACGGATACCGCTCCGTCGTCCGTGAGGCCATGTTCCCCGGCGCGGACGCCACGTACGCCGGATACATCGGCTGGCGCGGCACGTCGCCGGACGTCGCCGACCTTCCGTCGGACGGCAACGACGCGCACAACATCGTCTTCCCCGGCGGCCATTGCATGATCTACCGCATCCCGGACGGCGTCGGCGGGCACCGGCTCAACTGGGTGCTCTACACCGCACCCCCGCAGACCGACGGCCTCCACCCGGACCTGCGGACCCCCACCTCCCTGCCGCCCGGCCGCCTCAACTCCGAACTCACCGCGCACCTGCGCGCCCTGGTCGCCGACACCTTCCCGCCGTACTGGGCGGCCCGCGTGCTCCGCACCCCCGCCGAGACCACCTTCATCCAGCCCATCTACGACCTGGAGGTCCCGCACTACACCTCGGGACGCCTGGCGCTCGTGGGCGATGCCGCCAGCGTCGCCCGGCCGCACATCGGCGGCGGCAGCGTGAAGGCGCTCCAGGACGCCACGGCGCTGGAGGCCGCGTGGGTGGCGGGGGAGAGCTGGAAGGAGGTCCTGGAGGGCTACGACGAACGGCGCGGGACCGTCGGGGCCGCCATGGTCGCGCTCGCCCGCCGGATGGGCGACGCGCAGGTCGAGAACACCCCCGACTGGACCGCCATGCACCAGCCCGGGTTCGACGCGTGGTGGCAGGCACAGAACAGCGGCTCCGACCGGCGCAGCGGATTCGGCGGGCACAGCATGAAGGCCGGGTAGGGGGAGGTGCTCCTCAGGCTCCCGCCGCCGTCAGTTCCAGCGCCGCGTGCAGCGCCGTAGCGTCGGCGCGGGCGTCCTCCCCGGACAGACGCAGCGTCATCCGCCCCGAGGTGAGGACCGTGAGCGTACGGGCGCACGCGACAGCCTGGGCGGGGCTGGGGGAGACCAGCAGGACGGCGATGCCCTCGGCCGCCAGGGTGGTCACCAACGCGTCGATCTGCCGCACCAGTACGGGCGCGAGACCCTCCGTCGGCTCGTCGAGCAGCAGCACCCGCGGCGAGCCGAGCAGGGCGCGGGCCAGCGCCAGCATCTGCTGTTCGCCGCCGGACAGATCCGTACCCCGGTTGCCCCGGCGCTCGCCCAGCCGGGGCAGCAGCTCCAGGACCCGCGCGGGGGTCCACACGCTGGGGCGGGTGGTGTCGCCCCGGCGGGGCGGACGGTAGGACAGCCGCAGGTGCTCGTCGACCGTGAGCCCGGCGAACACCCGGCGGCCCTGCGGTACGAGACCGATCCCCGCCCGGGCGATCCGGTGGGCCGGCTGCCCGGTCACGTCCCGGCCGTCCAGGCGTACGGTTCCGGCGCCCGGCCGCATCAGCCCGGCGACGGTGTGGACGAGCGTGGTCTTGCCCGCGCCGTTGTGGCCGACCACGGCATGGACCGTGCCGGCGGGCACCGAGAGGTCGAGGCCGTGGAGGACGGTGCCGCCGTGGTAGCCCGCGGTCAGGCCGGTGAGTTCGAGCATCGGGCGTCGGTCATCCTCTCGCGTCGGTGGGAGACGGGCAGACGGTCGGGACCGCCTCGGCCCTGGCGTCGTCCGGGCCCGCCGACAGGGCGGTTCCGTGGTACGCCTCCCGGACCTCCGGATGTGCCAGCACCTCCCGGGTCGGTCCGTCGACCAGTACCTTCCCCGCCGCCAACACGGTTACGGATGTGGCGAGTTCGGCGACCACCTCGACATGGTGCTCGACCAGGACGACCGCGACGCTCGACGGCAGTGCGCCGATGATGCCGAGCAGCCGGCCGATGTCGCCGTCGGTCAGCCCGGCCGCCGGCTCGTCCAGGAGCAGCAGCCGGGGGCCGCCCGCCAGCGCGGCGGCGAGGTCGAGCATGCGGCGCTGCCCGTGCGAGAGCGTGGAGGCCGGCCGGTGGGCGAGGTCCGCGAGGCCGACCGTCTCCAGATGGCGGCCCGCGGACTCCTTGTGCAGCCGGTGGCGAGAGGGTCTGCGCCATGCTCCGCGACGTTGGGGGTGGTGCGGCCAGCCCGCCAGCACCACATTGTCCAGCACCGACAACTCCGCGATCACCGAAGGCTGTTGGAAGCTTCGGGCGATACCGAGACGGCTCCGCTTCGCCGTGGGCTTGCGGGTGATGTCGGCGCCGTCGAGAGCGATCGTGCCGTGGTCGGGCCGGTCGGTGCCCGCGATGAGGTTGAGCAGGGTGGTCTTGCCCGCCCCGTTGGGGCCGATGACGGCGTGCCGGGCCCCCGCCGGCAGGAGCAGGCTCACGTCGTCGACGGCGGTGAGCGTGCCGTACCTGCGGGTGAGCCGGTCGAGGGCGAGGACGGGAGGGGGTGTGGTGGTCGGGTCGGGTGTGGGCGCGGGTTTCGGTGTCATGGGGAGGCCTTCCCGGCGG
>NZ_QWFA01000327.1 GCF_003501885.1 Streptomyces globisporus | reverse complement strand
CAGCCGGTCCGTGCGGCTCTCCGGACCGCCGCCGTGACGCGGCGGGGGCTTCGGCGGTGGTGTCAGACACGGGCCAGCTCCTTCGTGCCGAAGAGTCCCGCGGGGCGGATCAGCAGGACGGCCACCATCACCAGGTAGGGCGCCAGGTCGCCGATGCCCCGGCCGAGGAAGGACAGGTCGCTCTGGTAGCCGGTGGCGAGCGATTCGGTGACGCCGACGATGAGTCCGCCGGCCAGCGCCCCGGTGGTGGAGTCGAGCCCGCCGAGGATGGCGGCGGGGAACGCCTTGAGCGCGGCGAGCGAGGTGGCGCGCTCCAGGCCCGGGGTCGGGAACACGGTGAGGAAGAGCGCGGCGACGGCGGCCAGCGCCCCGGCGACCGCCCAGGCGGCGAGCGAGACCCGCCCCAGCTTGATGCCCATGAGCGCCGCCGTCTGCGGGTTCTCGGCGGCGGCCCGCATGGACACGCCCCACGAGGTGTAGCGGAAGGCGAGCAGGAACACCGTGATCAGCAGCCCGGCGGCGAGGAACGCGGCGATGCGGGTCTGGGCGAGGGTGATGCCGCCGATGTTCACGACCTCGTTGCCCCAGGGGTCGCCGAGGGCGAGGACGTCCGTGCCCATGCGGCGGGTGAGTTCGGTGATGAGGAGGATGTCGACGCCGATGGTGACGATGGCGAGGACGCTGTGGTCGCTGCCCCGGTAGCGGCGCATCACGAAGAATTCGATGGCCGCGCCGACGGCCGCGGCGCCGGCGATCCCGACGAGCAGGGCGGGCCAGAACCCGATGTCGTCGCGGAGCACGGCGGTGACGTATCCGCCCGCCAACAGCAGGGACGCGTGGGCGAAGTTGACGACCTCGGTGGCTTTGAAGATGACGACGAACCCGAGCGCGATGAGTGCGTAGACCGAGCCGATCGACAGGCCGCCGAGGAGGAGTTCGACGAACGTGGTCATTGAGGTGCTCCCAAGTAGGCCTGGACGACGGCCGGATCGTTCTGGACCTCGGCGGGGGTGCCCCCGGCGATCCGCCGTCCGAAGTCGAGTACGGTCACCGCGTCCGCGAGCCGCATCACCACCCCCATGTCGTGCTCGACCAGCACGATGGAGATGCCGAGGCTGTCGCGTACGTCGGCCACGACGGCGGCGGTGCGGCGGCGCTCGTCGGCGGTCATCCCGGCGATCGGCTCGTCCAGCAGCAGGACCTTCGGCTCCATGCACAGGGCACGGCCAAGCTCGACGAGCTTCTGCTGCCCGTACGGAAGCGAGCCTGCGGGCCGCTCCAATTGGCCTTCCAGGCCGATGAATTCGGCGATCTCGCGGACCCGCTCGCGGTGGCGTCGTTCCTCGCGGACGGCGGAGGGCAGCCGCAGGCCGGTGGCGAGGAACCCGGAGCGGGTCAGCCGGTGGCGGCCGAGCAGGAGGCTGTCGGCGACGGTGGCGTGCGGGGGCAGCGCCAGGTTCTGGAAGGTGCGGGCGACCCCGAGGTCCGCGATGGCGTGCGGCGGGAGTCCGGTGAGCTCGGTGTCGCCGAGGCGGACATGCCCGGAGGCGGCGCGGTAGACGCCGGACAGGACGTTGAAGCAGGTGGACTTGCCGGCGCCGTTGGGCCCGATGACGGCGTGCACGCTGCCGGGGTCGACGGTGAAGGAGACGGCGTCGAGGGCGGTGAGCCCGGCGAAGCGGACGGTGACGTCCTGGACGGCGAGCGCGGCCGTGATGCTGTGCCCGGTGGTCGTCACGCGGACCACCTGCTCAGGGTGCGCCGGGTCCGGGCCGCCGGGTCGGCGTCCGCCGCCGCGTCCTCGTCGACGACGCCGAGATAGCGGCGGCGCACCTCGTCGGAGGCGGCGAGTTCGTCGGCGGGCCCGGACAGGGCGACCTCGCCGACGTCGAGGACGTACGCCGTGGAGGCGAGGCGCAGGGCGATCGCCGCGTTCTGCTCGACGAGCATGACGGAGGTGCCGCCCGCGTTGATCTCCTGCACGGTCTCGGCGATCCTGGCCGCCATCAGCGGGGCGAGGCCGAGCGAGGGTTCGTCCAGCAGGAGCAGCCGGGGCCCCGCCATCAGGGCACGGCCCATGGCCAGCATCTGCTGCTCTCCGCCGGACAGCAGCCCGGCCCGCTGGTGCGCGCGGTCGGCGAGCACCGGGAACAGTTCGTGCACCCGGGCGAGCGCCGCGCCGGTCTCCTTGCGCCCGCCGCGTGCCCCGAGAGCGCCCGCCCGCAGGTTGTCGGCCACCGTCATCCGGGCGAAGACCTGCCGGCCCTCCGGTACCTGGACCACTCCCGCGGCCACCACCTGGGCGGGCCGCAGCCCTTCCAGGGGGCGGCCGTCGAACCGGATGGTCCCGGTGCCCGTCCCGCGGTGGAAGCCGAGGGTCCGCGACACGGCCCGCAGCAGCGTGGTCTTGCCCGCGCCGTTGCCGCCGAGCACGGCGGTGATCCCGCCGTCCGGCACATCGACCGAGATGTCGCGCAGTGCCCGGACCGGGCCGTAGCCGACGGACAGCGAGCGGATCTCCAGCGTTGCCATGCGTCCTCCTCCTTCCGCCATGTCGTGTGTCTTGCTGGTCTGTGGGGGTGGTGCCACAGACCAGCACCGTGCGGGACGTGCGTCCACGGGGCGGGGCGGACTCGATGCGGGTGACCAGCGAACGAAGGGCCTCGTTGTGCACGCGCACAGACGCCGTGACGGGCGGGCGCCCGCGGCTGGGGCCGGTGGCATCCTCATCGGTCATCAGGAGCGCCCGGACCCGGGGACGGAGCGGCGGATGCGGCGTGGAACGCGGTACGAGGCGCTGCTCGGCCCGCTGCTGGCGGGCGGGGCCCCGCCGGCCCTGGTGACCCGTGCGGCGCGCGGCCTCGGACTGCCGGAGCGGGGGCGTTACGCCGTGGTGGTGCTGGGCACGCCGGTGCCGGACGCGGCGGTGGTCGAGGGCCCGGACGCGGACGGGTCGCGCTGGTGGTGGGGCGCGGCGCAGGGTTCCCCGGGCGAGGTAGGGGCCCGGGAGGGCGGCCGGGAGGTGGCGGTGGTGCTGCTGGGCCCGGCGGGCCCGGCGCGGGCGGCGGCGCGGCTCAGGGAGCTGGGTGCCGGTCCTGGTGGTGTGAGCCCCGTGGTGGGCTCCCTGGCGGAGGTGGGCGCCGCGCGCCGGCTGGCGGGTACGGCGCTGCTGACGTGCGAGCCGGGCAGCCGGGAGATCGTCCGGCTGGACGAGCGGCTTCCGGCGGCCCTGCTGGTGAGCCGCCCGGAGCTGTCCACCCGGCTGCTGGCGGAGGTGTTCGGCCCGCTGCTGACGCTCGTACCGGCGGAGCGGTCACTGCTGGTGGAGACGCTGGAGACGTGGCTGGAATGCGCGGGTTCGGTGGGCCGGGCGGCGGCGCGGCTGGGCTGTCACCGCAACACGGTGTTCAACCGCCTGCGCCGCCTGGAACGGCTGACCGCACGCTCGCTGTCCCGGCCGCGCGAACTGGTGGACCTGGTGCTGGCGCTGGACGTGCTGCGGCTGTCGTCGGCCCCGCCGGGCCCCGGGGGCGGGGGCTGAGGGGG
>NZ_QWFA01000326.1 GCF_003501885.1 Streptomyces globisporus | reverse complement strand
TGCAGGGCCGGCCGGGGTGGGGGCCTGGCCCTCCACGGCGGGGAGGAAGCCGACCTGGCCGGCGACCTGGAGGATGTTCCCCTTCTTCACGCCGTGCGAGAACTTCGCGGGCGGCGTGGTGTGGGTGGAGGGGGTGAGGGCGGTCTTCTCGGTCATGGCTGATCAGACTTTCTTGGGTCGGTTGGTGCCGGAGTACTCCCGGCTGATGGTCTCGGCGGTGCGCCGGACCAGCGGGAGCAGGGTGAGGAGTTCTTCGGCCGTGACGACCACATTGGGTGCGGACACCGACATGGCCGCGACGACCCGCCCGTCCGCGCCGCGGACGGGGGCGCCGATGCAGTTGATGGACTCCTCGTGGCCACCGAGGTCGGTGGCCCAGCCCTGTTCGCGGACGACGGCCAGCTCCTTGAGGAAGGCGGCCGCGTCGGGCGTCGAACGGGACGTGTACATGGGGTAGTCGAGCTTCTCGGCGATGGCGCGCCGCTCGGGCTCGGTGAGATCGGCCAGCAGCAGCTTGGCGACGGCCGCGACGGTGATCGCGACGGGCTTCCCGATCCGGGAGTACATCCGGACCGGGTAGCGGCTCTCCACCTTGTCGATGTAGAGGACTTCCTGCTCCTCGTACACGGCGAGGTGGACGGTGTGCCCGCACCGGTCGTTCAGGGCGACCAGGTGGGGGTGGGCGATCTCGCGTACGTCGAGATTCTCGACGGCCTCCTGCGCGAGGGCGAACAGCCGGGCGCCGAGGCGGTAGCGCTGGTCCTCCTGGCGGTAGACGAGGCCGTGCTCGTGGAGCGTACGCAGCAGCCGCAGCGCCGTGGACTTGTGGACGCCGAGCCGCTCGGCGACCTGCCCGAGGTCGGCGGGTCCCTGGGCGAGCAGCGGCAGGATGCTCAACGCCCGGTCGACGGTCTGGCTCATGGTGTGCGTACCTCCTCGGAGGCCCGGTCGGCTGCGGTCCAGCCGGGGCCGAGACGAAGTCTCCCCCAGGCGTCGTCGTCGAGGGCGACGAGCCGGTCGGCATGGTCGCGGGCGGGCGGGTCGGTGAGATCACCGGGGACGGTGAGGACGGCGGCGGCCATCAGGTGCCCGTGCCGGGCTCGGTCACGGACGGGCAGCCCGCGCAGGGTGGCGGAGAGGAACCCGGCGGCGAAGGCGTCTCCGGCCCCGACGGCGGCGACGACGTCGACGCGGAGGGCGGGGACGTGGGTGACGGTGTCGGAATCTTCAGCCCCTCCGGCACTCGGCGAACGGGCTCCGGCGGCAGAATCAGCCCCTCCACCCTCCGTGGAGCGTGCAGCCGGGGCATCTACAGCCCCTGCGGCGTTTGAGGAGCGGGGTCCGGGGCGGAGCCCCGAGGCGAACACCGTCGCGCCCGCACTCCCCCGCTTCACGACCAGCACGGACGGCTCCGGAACCGCCGCCCGGATCGCCTCCGCGCCGACGATCCCCCACGCCTCCTCCGCCTCGTCCTCCCCGACGAACACCAGATCGGCCCGCCGCGCCAGCTCCAGCAGCACAGACGCACCCGCGTCGCCGCCCCGCCACAGATGCGGCCTGTGGTTCACGTCGAACGACACCAACGGGCGACCCGGCTGCGCGGCCGTCAGCTCCCGCAGCAGCGCCAGGCAGTCGCCGGACAGCGCCGCCGTGATCCCGGACAGATGCAGGATGCGCCCCGCGAACAGCTCCTCGTACGGCATGTTCGCCGGCGACATCGCGGACGCCGCCGACCCCGCCCGGTAGTACGCGACCTCGTGCGTGTCGGTCCCCCGGTCCGTGGCCGTACGGAAGTAGATGCCGGTCGGCCGGACCGGATCGCGGCGGACCGCCGACGTGTCGACCCCGTACGACGCGATCGTCTCGACGAGGTGGTCGCCGAACCCGTCCGCGCCGACCCGGCCGACCCAGGCCGCCCGGTGCCCGGCGGCGGCGAGCGCGCAGGCCACGTTGGACTCGGCCCCGCCGATCCCGCGCCCGAAGGAGGGCACGTCGGCGAGGCGGCCGGGCTGCGAGGGCAGGAACGTCACCATGGACTCACCGAGACAGACGACATCGGTGGTCGTGGCGGCGACGGCCGTCCCTGCTGCGGGTCCGGACACTGAGGGCTCCTCGCTGATCGGCGTGCGGGCCGGTGGTCACCATTGACCGGGCATCGGCTCGGATGTTAGACAGCGTTGAGCGATATACGCAATGGGTGTTGCATATGTTGCAACGAAACTTCGAGGAGCTCCCCTTGGCAGCCGAAAGCCCCACCGACCGCACCGCGTCCTCCGCGGCATCCCTCACGGCCTCCCTCGCCGACGAGCGCGTCGACCAACGCTTCAAGGCGCTGCCACCGGACGCGGAGGGCCTGACCGTCGGGGCACTGGCCGCCGAGCGCCGCAACCTCTTCACCGGCGGGTTCACCACCCCCGTCCTCGCGCTCTCCGCCGAGTCGGTGGCCCACAACCTCGACCTCCTGGAGACGTACGCGGAGCGCCACGGCCTCGCGTTCGCCCCGCACGGCAAGACGTCCATGTCCCCGCAGCTCTTCGTGGACCAGCTGGAGCGCGGCGCGTGGGGCATCACGGCCGCCGTACCGCACCAGGCGCGGGTCTACCGGGCGTACGGGATCGGGCGGATCTTCCTCGCCAACGAACTGGTCGACCCGGTCGCCCTGCGCTGGCTGGCCGGCGAGATGGCGGCCGACCCGTCGTTCCGCTTCGTCTGTTACGTCGACTCCGTGCGCGGCGTCGAGCTGATGGACGCGGCCCTCGGCGCGGCGGGTGCCACCCTCCCGGTCGACGTGGTCGTCGAGCTGGGCGCGGGCGAGGGCGCGCGTACCGGAGCCCGTACGGAGGCCGACTGCACGGCGGTGGCCGACGCGGTGGCGGCGGCCGGTTCGCTGCGCCTGGTGGGCGTCGCCGGTTACGAGGGCGAGGTGCCGGACGCCGACCCCGAGCGGGTACGGGCGTGGCTGCGGCGGCTCGTCGCGCTGGCGGCCGCCTTCGACAGCGAGAAGCGGTTCGCCGGGGCCGAAGAGATCGTGATCAGCGCGGGCGGCAGCGCCTGGTTCGACGCGGTCGCCGACGTCTTCGCCGCGATCCCCGAACTGAGCCTGCCCGTCCTGAAGTTGCTGCGCTCCGGGGCGTACGTCTCGCACGACGACGGCCACTACAAGCACCTCACGCCCTTCAACCGCGTCCCCGAGGAGGGGGCCCTGGAGCCCGCCTTCCGGCTCTGGGCGCAGGTCGTCTCCCGCCCGACCGGCGAGCAGGCGTTCCTGAACGCGGGCAAGCGGGACGCGGCGTACGACCTCGACCTGCCCGAGGCGCAGGTGGTCCGCTCCGGCCGGGACGGCTCGGTGCGGCCCGCCACCGGGGTCACGGTCACCGGCCTCTCCGACCAGCACACCTGGGTACGGACGGAGGCAGGGGCCGAGCTGGAGGTGGGCGACTGGGTCGGCATGGGCCTCTCCCACCCCTGCACCAGTTTCGACAAGTGGCAGCTGATCCCGCTGGTCGAGGCGGACGGCACGGTCACGGACTACATCCGCACGTTCTTCTGAGCAGCCGCCCCTTCCCTCCTCCCGCCCCGAAAGGCCACCCATGGACCTGGTCCTGCGTGACGCGCTCGTCGTCGACGGCACCGGCGCGCTCCTACAGCGCGCCGACGTGCCGTCGACGACGAGCGCGTCACGCAGGACCA
>NZ_QWFA01000325.1 GCF_003501885.1 Streptomyces globisporus | reverse complement strand
GCCTCTCGCCGCGCAGCCGCAGACCGACCCCCGGCCCGTACCCCCGGGCCCGCTCGGCCTGCGGCTGCGCGGCGTGCGGTTCGGCTACGGGGGAGAGGCCGTGCTGGACGGCCTCGACCTCACCGTCCGGCCGGGTGAGACCGTGGCTCTGGTCGGAGCGTCCGGGGCCGGCAAATCGACCTGCGCCCACCTCCTGGCCCGCTACTGGGACCCGGCCGAAGGCGCCGTGGAACTCGTGCCCGTCGGTCCGGCCCGCCCCGTCGACCTCCGGGACCTCGCCGAGAACGAGCTGCGCGCCGCCGTGTCCGTGGTGGGGCAGGAGGCCCCGCTCTTCCACGGCACGCTCGCCGAGAACCTCCGCCTGGGCGCCCCCGACGCGACGGCGGACGAGCTGGACGCGGTGGCCCGGATCTGCGGCGTCGACACCGTCGCCGACGCCCTGCCCGACGGCCTCGACACCGCCGTCGGCGAGCGCGGCGCGACGCTCTCCGGCGGCCAGCGTGCCCGGGTGGCCCTGGCCCGGGGGCTGCTGAACGGCCCGCGCGTCCTCGTCCTGGACGAGACGACCGCCCACCTGGACCACCGGGGCGACGCGGAACTGGCCCGGGCGCTCGCCGCCGACTCCGCCCCCCGGGCGACCCTGGTGATCGCCCACCGCCCGGCCACCGTCCGCAGGGCCGACCGGATCGCGGTCCTGGACGGCGGCCGCATCGTCGAGGAGGGCACCTGGGACGAGCTGATCCGGGCCGGAGGCCCACTGACCCGCCTCTTCGCTCGCGAGCAGACGGAGCCCGCCTCCTGAGCCGCACTGCGCACAGCCCTCAGGGAATCGGCTGCTCCGCCCAGATGATCTTCCCCCGGGGCGTGTAGCGCGTGCCCCACCGATGGGCGAGCTGCGCGACGAGGAAGAGGCCGCGCCCTCCCTCGTCCGTCGTCCTGGCGTGCCGCAGCCGCGGCGAGGTGTTGCTGGCGTCGGACACCTCGCAGGTCAGCGCCGACTGGAACAGCAGCCGCAGCCGCACCGGCCCGGAGGCGTACCGGATCGCGTTGGTCACCAGCTCGCTGACGATCAGCTCCGTCGTCATCGACAGCTCCTCCAGCCCCCACGCCTCCAGCTGGCGGGAGACCTTCGCCCGGGTCTCCCCGACCGCCGCGGGGTCCACGGGGACGTCCCACGACACCAGGTGCTCCGGGCTCAGGACATGCGTCCGGGCGAGGAGCAGCGCGATGTCGTCCGGCTGAGGTACGGGGAGCAGTTCCTTGACCACCGCCGGACACAGATCGTCCAGCGGCAGTCCGCCCCGGGACACCTGCCGGCCCAGCCGTTCCATGCCGCTCTCGACGTCCATGTCGGTCCCCGCGATGAGCCCGTCGGTGTAGAGACCGAGGAGGCTCCCTTCGGGCAGGACCATCTCCAGCGACTCGAAGGGCAGCCCGCCGAGTCCGAGCGGCGGCCCGGAGGGAAGATCCGGGAAGGTGACCGCTCCGTCCGGGGTGACGACCACCGGCGGGGGGTGGCCCGCCCGCGCCATCGTGCAGCAGCCGTTCGTCGGATCGTAGACGGCGTACAGGCAGGTCGCCCCCACCACCGTCGAGCCGCCCCGCTCCGCCGGACCCCCAGCGCGCTCCTCCTCGCTGAGCCGCAGGACGAGGTCGTCCAGGCGGGCCAGCAGCTCGTCCGGCGGCAGATCCATGTCGGCCAGCGTCTGTACGGCGGTACGCAGCCGGCCCATGGTCGCGGCGGCCCCGATGCCGTGCCCGACGACATCGCCGATGACCAGGCCGACCCGGGCGCCGGACAGCGGGATCACGTCGAACCAGTCCCCGCCGACCCCGTCCTTCGCGTCCGCCGGGAGGTACGACCACGCCACGTCCAGCGCCGTCCCGCCCCGCAGCGTGTGCGGCAGCAGGCTCCGCTGCAGCACCAGCGCCGCGGTGTGCTCCCGGGTGTAGCGGCGGGCGTTGTCCACGCACACGGCGGCCCGTGCCACCAGCTCCCGGGCGGGCGCCACATCGTCCTCGTCGAACGGCACCGGGTTCTGCGACCGCATGAAGGTGGTCAGCCCCAGCACGGTGTCGCGGGCCCGCATCGGTACCGAGATCAACGAGTGCAGCCCGAACTCCCGGATCCGGGCGGCCCGCGCCGGGTGCTGCTCCGTCCAGCCGTGGCGGTCCGGGTCGAGCACCGGCAGCAGGACCGGGGCGCCCGCCAGCAGGAAGTGCGCGTCATGTGGCGGTGGAACGAAGTCCACCGCATCCCCGACCTGGACGACCGCCTCCGGGCAGCCCTCGCGCACCGAGCTCATGCCCGCCCGGCGCATGGCGGGGCGCTCGCCCTCGGCCGGTGTGGCCGACCCGGGCCGGTCCCCGCCGAACGGCGTCTCCAGCAGGTCGACGAAGACGAAATCCGCGAACCGGGGCACCGCGAAGTCGGCGAGTTCCTGCGCCGTACGCTGTACGTCCAGGGTGGAGCCGATACTCGCCCCGGCCTCGTTCACCAGCGCGAGCAGCCGGCGCGCGTTCCACCGGTCGGTGACGTCGCGGACCATGTAACCGATGCCGATCCGCCGCTCCTGGGCGTCGGCCAGCGGGAAGAACGAGCTCGCGTACGCCCGTCGGCGGTGCGGATCGGCCCAGCTCCAGCCCAGGTACTCGTAGTCCGTGACCGCCTCGCCCGTCGACAGGACCTGCCGCATCAGCCGCTCGATGGGCGCCGCCAGTGCCGTGGGCAGCACATCGGCGGGCCGCCGCCCCAGACGCTGCTCCCGCGGTACGCCGCCGAATCGCTCCAGGGTGTCGTTGAGCCAGAGATAGCGCAGACCGGGGTCGAGCACGGCCATCCCGACGGGCGACCGGGCCATGAAGTCGTCCAGAACGGACCCGCTCATCGTCCAGTGCGGGGTGAGCTCCCGCCCGGAGACCAGGAAGACCTCCTGCCCGGCGATCTGGAACGAGGCGGTGACCCGCACGTCGATGTCCAGGGACCGGCCGTCCCGGCCCCGCAGCGGGACCAGCCCGCTCCACGCCGACCCGGTCCGGGAGCGCGCGGCCACCGAGGCCGTCCGGCGGGGGTCCGACGGGCCGGTCAGCAGGCGGGCGGCGGACCGGCCGACCACCTCGGCCGCCGGATACCCGAGCAGCGCCTCGGCCCCGCGCGTCCAGCCGATCACCGTGCCGTCCCCGGCGATCACCGCGGCCGCGTCGTCGGCCATTCGCGCCGGTCCCCGCCCGTCCCCGGAGGGCAGCGGTCCGGGCTCCGCCGGGAAGCCCTCATCGGCGGATGCCATTGCACCTCACCACCCTCTGTAGGTTTCCATGGTCGCGCGTCGCTCCGGACCGCGCCCGGTGCGGCGTGCGCGGTACCCGCGCGGGCTGTCCCTCGTTCGGCGGCGTGACGCGGCGGGACGTGCCCGCGTTGGTGGGGTGACAAGCGGTTGCTCGTCCCCCCTGCCCCCGCGCTGGACCCGTGTGGGTGGACGGCTCCGGCCCCCGACAGGAGGGCCGGAGCCGTTTCCATGCCCGAGGTCAGAAGCGGAAGCAGATCTCGCGCTCCCGCAGCCAGTCGCCGAGCCAGTCGGCGTACGGCACGGTGACGCACCACCTGCGGGCGGGAGGCGCCTCGGCACCGGGCGCCGGGGACGTGGGCGCCACCGGCGGCGACGGCTCCGCCGGGAGCGTGACCGTCGGGGACGGGACCGGATCCGTGGGGGCAGGCGTCGGCGACGGCGGGGGAGTCGGCGTCGGGCCGGGGG
>NZ_QWFA01000324.1 GCF_003501885.1 Streptomyces globisporus | reverse complement strand
CGCCGACCCCGCCCATCCCGCTGGCGGAGCCGGGGGTGATGGGGGAGTGGTGCCTGTGGGAGGGGTCGGCATGGACGGTTCATCCATTCGGTCTGGAGGAAGTGGAGGAAACGTACACTTCAGCGTCGGCTTTCGGCCACCTACCGTCTTCCTCGCACGTACATCTGTTTGCGCGAGACGGAGGGAAGCCCATGGCTGTCGACTACGCCGTGATCGTCGTCTACCTGGCCGGCATGCTCGCCATGGGCTGGTGGGGCATGCGCCGCGCCAAGTCCAAGAGCGAGTTCCTGGTCGCCGGACGCCGCCTCGGGCCCGCGATGTACTCCGGCACCATGGCCGCCATCGTCCTCGGCGGCGCCTCCACCATCGGCGGCGTCGGCCTCGGCTACCAGTACGGGCTCTCCGGTGCGTGGATGGTCTTCACCATCGGCCTCGGGCTCCTCGCGCTCTCCGTCTTCTTCTCCGCGCGGATCGCCCGGCTGAAGGTCTACACCGTCTCCGAGATGCTCGACCTCCGCTACGGCGGGCGGGCCGGGATCATATCCGGCGTCGTCATGTGGGCGTACACGCTGATGCTCGCGGTCACCTCGACCATCGCGTACGCCACCATCTTCGACGTCCTCTTCGACGTGAACCGGACCGTCGCCATCGTCCTCGGCGGCACCATCGTCGTCGCCTACTCGACGCTCGGTGGCATGTGGTCGATCACCCTCACCGACATGGTCCAGTTCGTCGTCAAGACCATCGGACTGCTGCTGCTCCTGCTGCCCATCGCCGTCATCAAGGCGGGCGGCTTCAGCGGGATGAAGGCCCAGCTGCCGACCGAGTACTTCGACCCGCTCGGCATCGGCGGCGAGACGATCTTCACGTACGTCCTGATCTACACCTTCGGCATGCTCATCGGGCAGGACATCTGGCAGCGCGTCTTCACCGCGCGCAGCGACACGACGGCGCGGTGGGGCGGGACGGTCGCCGGTACGTACTGTCTCGTCTACGCCATCGCCGGGGCCGTCATCGGCACCGCCGCCAAGGTGATGTACCCGGACCTGGCCAGCGCCGACTCCGCCTTCGCGACGATCGTCAAGGACGAGCTGCCGGTGGGGGTGCGCGGACTCGTGCTCGCCGCCGCGCTGGCCGCCGTGATGTCGACGTCCTCCGGTGCGCTGATCGCCTGCGCCACGGTCGCCAACAACGACATCTGGTCGCGGTTGCGGGGGGTCGTCGGGCGCGGCGGGGGTGGCGCCGGGGACGAGCCGCATGACGAGGTCAAGGGGAACCGGGCGTTCATCCTCATCATGGGGATCGCCGTCATCCTCATCGCCATCGCGCTCAACGACGTGGTCGAGGCGCTGACCGTGGCCTACAACCTGCTGGTGGGCGGGCTGCTCGTGCCGATCATCGGCGGGCTGCTGTGGCGGCGCGGCACGGCGGCCGGGGCGTTGTCGGCGGTGGCCGTGGGGGGTGTCGCGGTGGTCGGGCTGATGTGGCACTACGGGATCCTCGCCAATCAGCCGATCTACTACGGGCTGCTGGCGTCGCTGATCGTGTACATGGTCGTGTCGTTGGCCACGCCGCCGACGGATGCGGCTGTGCTGGCCGCGTGGCGCGAACGCCTTGCGGGCAACCCAGCCCGTCCGGCGTTTGAGGACGGAACCCTTGCGCCGGATCACCCCAGCCCGTCCGGCGTTTGAGGACGGAACCCTCGGGCTGGATCTGGCCGGCCTCAAAAATGTCCTCAATCGCCGGACGGGCTGAACGTCGCCGCACGGGCTGAGAAGCCCGCACACTTGACCCCGTACGAAACCGAAGGAAAGGCACACCCCCCATGAGCAGCACCGATTCGCCGCGCGGCCCCATCGACTCCTCCCGCGTCCCGCGCTACGCCGGGCCCGCGACGTTCGCCCGGCTGCCCCGGCTCGACGAGGTCGGGCGGACCGACGTCGCCGTCGTCGGCGTGCCCTTCGACACCGGGGTCTCCTACCGGCCCGGCGCCCGCTTCGGCGGCAACGCCATCCGTGAGGCCTCCCGCCTGCTGCGGCCGTACAACCCGGCCCAGGACGCCTCCCCGTTCGCCCTCGCCCAGGTCGCCGACGCCGGCGACATCGCGGCGAACCCGTTCAACATCAACGAGGCCGTCGAGACCATCGAGGGCGCGGCCGACGACCTGCTGGGCACCGGCGCACGCCTGATGACCCTCGGCGGCGACCACACCATCGCCCTGCCCCTCCTGCGCTCCGTCGCCAAGAAGCACGGGCCCGTCGCCCTGCTCCACTTCGACGCGCACCTGGACACCTGGGACACCTACTTCGGCGCCGAGTACACCCACGGCACCCCGTTCCGCCGGGCCGTCGAGGAGGGCATCCTCGACACCTCCGCCCTCTCCCACGTCGGCACCCGCGGCCCGCTCTACGGCAAGCAGGACCTGACCGACGACGAGAAGATGGGCTTCGGCATCGTCACCTCCGCCGACGTCATGCGGCGCGGCGTCGACGAGATCGCCGACCAGCTGCGCCAGCGCATCGGCGACCGGCCGCTGTACATCTCCATCGACATCGACGTCCTCGACCCCGCGCACGCCCCCGGCACCGGCACCCCCGAGGCCGGCGGCCTCACCTCCCGCGAGCTGCTGGAGATCCTGCGCGGGCTCTCCTCCTGCCACCTGGTCTCCGCCGACCTGGTCGAGGTCGCCCCCGCGTACGACCACGCCGAGATCACCTCCGTGGCCGCCTCCCACGCCGCGTACGAGCTGACCACGATCATGTCCCGGCAGATCGCGGCGGAGAAGGAAGCAAAGGAAGCCGAGGACGCCAAGTGAGTCACGACCACGACGACCGGCCGCAGCTCACCGCCGCCCAGGCCGCCGCCGTACTGAACCCGCCGGCCGGCCGCAACGGCGGTGACCTCGTCGTCGAAACCCTCCAGGGGCTCGGCGCGACCACCGTCTTCGGCCTGCCAGGTCAGCACGCGCTCGGCATGTTCGACGCGCTGCGCCGCTCCTCGCTCCGGTACGTCGGGCTCCGCGTCGAGAACAACGCGGGGTTCGCCGCCGACGCGTACGGCCGGATCACGGGGGAGGTCGCCCCGCTGCTGCTCTCCACCGGGCCCGGCGCGCTCACCTCGCTCGCCGCGCTCCAGGAGGCGGCCGCCGCCTCCGCCCCCGTCCTCGCGATCTCCAGCCAGATCCCGTCGGCGGGGCTCGGCGGCGGACGGCACGGCTATCTCCACGAGCTGCGCGACCAGCAGGCCTCCGTCCGGGACATCGTGAAGTCCGTGCACACCGTGCGGACCGCGTCGCAGATCCCCTCCGCGATCGCCGCCGCCTGGGAGTCCGCACTGACCGCCCCGCACGGGCCGGTCTGGGTGGAGATCCCGCAGGACGTGCTGCTGGCCGAGACCACGCTGCCGGTCGTCAGCGCCATGGACGCCACCCCGCGCGAGCTGTACCCGCGGCCCGAGCTGACGATCGCCGCCGCGCACCTGCTGTCCAACGCCGAGCGGCCCGTGATCATCGCGGGCGGCGGAGTCGTACGCTCCGACGCCTCCGGCAAGCTGCGCGCGCTGGCCGAGAAGATCGACGCGCCGGTCGTCACCACCTTCGGCGGCAAGGGCGCGTTCCCCTGGGAGCACCCGCTGTCGCTGCGCTCCTGGCTGGAGGACCGGCACACCACCGACTTCCTGGAGGACGCGGACGTCCTGCTCGTCGTCGGCTCCGGCCTCGGCGAGCTCTCCTCGAACTACCACACCTTCCGCCCGCGCGGCCGGGTGATCCAGATCGAGGCGGACGCCGGGAAGCTGGAGTCCAACCATCCCGCCCTCGGCATTCACTCCGACGCCCGCGAGGCGCTGGCCGACCTGCTGGAGGCGGTGGAGCGGCGCGAGGACCCGGACGCCGCCGAACGCGTACGTACGGTGCTGGAGAAGGTACGGGTCCGGATCGAGGCCCAGGACCTCACCCTGGAGCAGCAGGTACTCGCGGCCGTCCGCGAGGCGCTGCCCGACGCCGCGCCCAGCTTCTGGGACATGACGATCCTGGCGTACTGGGCCTGGTCCGCGTTCGACGCCCGCCGCCCCAACACCATGCACTCCGCCCAGGGCGCGGGCGGCCTCGGCTACGGCTTCCCGGCGGCGATCGGGGCCGCCGCCGCCGACCCGACGAAGCCCGTGCTCGCGGTCTCCGGCGACGGCGGGGCCATGTACTCCATCGCGGAGCTGGCCACGGCGCGCCAGTACGATCTGCCGCTGACCTGGCTGATCGTCGACGACGGCGGCTACGGCATCCTCCGCGAGTACATGACGGGCGCCTTCGGCGAGACCACCGGCACCGAGCTGGCCCGCCCGGACTTCGTCGCCCTCGCCGAGTCCTTCGGCGTGCCCGCCGTCCGGACCAGCCCGGAGTCGCTCGCCGCGGACCTGTCGAAGGCCCTGGCGGCCCCGGGGCCGTCGGTCGTCGTGCTTCCGGCCCTGCTGCGGATGTTCGAGCCGACGCATCTGTAGGCCGGGCGCGTGAGGGGGCGGGCCGGCCCGCCCCCTCACAACTCCGCGAGCGCCTTGCCGATCGCGGCCTCCTGCGCCGTGACTCCCTCCTGGAACCGCGCCCGCTCCGCCGCGTCCCGGATCTCCCCGGGCAGCTCCCGGCGGAGCGGCACCCGGATCTCCCCGGGCAGCTCCCGGCGGAGCGGCAGCAGGTCCGGCAGCTGCCGGAAGACCACTGCGGCGGCCTTCCCCCGGCCCTGGTTCGTGGCGTCGACCAGGGACCGGGTCGCCTTCCACAGGTGCGGGGCGAGGTGCTTGCGCGGTTCGGTGGACACCTGCCGACGCTTCGCCGGGTCGTCCAGGGGATGGTGCGTGCCCCCGCACAGACGCTCCAGCGCGGCGAGCGCCGCGTAGAGCTGTCCGCAGCGGTAGGCCTCGGTGAGCCGGTCGATCGCCATGGTTCCTGCTCCTTCGAGATGCCCTCCGGCCGGGGAGCCGCCGGTTCGACGCGGGTTACTACCCGCCGGGCGGGGGC
>NZ_QWFA01000323.1 GCF_003501885.1 Streptomyces globisporus | reverse complement strand
AAGGTGGAGCGGGCGGCGAGGTGGGGGTGGTGCGGGGCCTCGGTGAGCGAGAGGACGGGGGCCACGCAGGCGTCGCTGCCGGCGAAGACCTCGGTCCACTCGGCGCGCGTACGAGTCAGGAAGCGGTCGGTGACGGCGGCGCGCAGCTCGTCCCAGCGGGCGAGGTCCCACCGGTCGGGGAAGGTGTCCGCGATGCCGAGGAGCCGGACGAACTCCGCGTAGAACTGGCCTTCCAGCGGGCCGACCGCCATGTGGCCGCCGTCGGAGGTGGCGTAGGTGCCGTAGAACGGGCAGCCGCCGTCGAGGAGGTTCGCGCCGCGCCGGTCCTGCCAGCTCCCGGCGGCGAGCATGCCGTGGATCATCGTGGCGAGATGGGCGGCGCCGTCCACGATGGCGGCGTCGATGACCTGTCCCTCGCCGTGGGCGCGGGCGTGTTGGAGGGCGGCGAGGACGCCGACGACGAGGTAGAGCGAGCCGCCCGCGTAGTCGCCGACCAGGTTGGCGGGGACGGTGGGCGGTTCGTCCGGCCTGCCGATCATGGACAAAGTGCCGGTGAGCGCGATGTAGGCGATGTCGTGGCCCGCGCGGTCGGCGAGCGGCCCGTCCTGGCCCCAGCCGGTCATCCGCCCGTAGACGAGCTCCGGGTTGCGGGCGAGGCAGGCGTCCGGTCCGACGCCGAGGCGTTCGGCGACGCCCGGGCGGTAGCCCTCGATGAGGATGTCGGCGCGTTCGACGAGGTCCAGGACGTGGGCCGGGCCCTCGTCGCTCTTGAGGTCCAGGACGACGGAGCGCTTGTTGCGGTTGGTGAGGTCGTACGCGGGATCGATGCCGAGCCCCGCGCGGCCGGGCCGGTCGACCCGGACGACGTCGGCCCCGAGGTCCGCCAGCAGCATCGCGGCGAACGGTCCGGGGCCGATGCCCGCCAACTCGACGACCCGGACACCGGTCAGCGGACCGTGCCCGGGTGTTGGGCCTTTCGCCATCTGTGAGCCCCCAGGGGTGTGACACAACCGATGTAACACCTGCGATGCTAAGAACGTCCCCGGCTCCGCACAAGCCCTCGGGCCGAGCAAGCGCTTAGCTCTTGCTCCGATCCTCTCGCATGCGGCCCGCCCGGCCGCACGCCGCCACGGCGCTCTCCGCTACCCTCTGCCTGCCACGTCGGCACCCGTCTCCCAGCCGGAGGTACTCGTGAACAGGCAGAACGACGCGACACGCCCCTTGGACGTGGTCCTCTTCGGTGCCACCGGCTTCGTGGGGGCGCTCACGGCCGAGTATCTGGCGGCCCATGCCCCCGCCGGTCTCCGCTGGGCCCTGGCCGGGCGCAGCCGGACCAAGCTGGAGAGGCTGCGGGAGCGGCTGACGGCGATCGCCCCGGCCTGCGCGGAGCTGCCGCTGCTGGAGACCGACGCGGACGACGCCGATGCGCTGGCCGAACTGGCCGCCTCCACCCGGGTGGTGGCCACGACCGTGGGGCCGTACCTGCGGTACGGCGAGAAGCTCGTCGCCGCCTGCGCCGAGGCCGGGACGGACTACGCGGACCTCACCGGCGAGGCGGAGTTCATCGACCGGATGTATCTGGAGCACGACGCCCGGGCCCGTGAGACGGGGGCGCGCATCGTGCACGCCTGCGGCTTCGACTCCGTACCGCACGACCTCGGGGCGTACTTCACCGTCAAGCAGCTGCCCGAGGACGTCCCCCTGGCCGTCGACGGCTTCGTCCGCACCAACGCGGTGTTCTCCGGCGGGACGTTCGCCTCGGCGCTGACCGCGATGGGCCGGGGTCCGCAGATGCTGGCCGCCGCCCGGGAGCGCAGGCTGCACGAGCCGCGTCTGGTGGGCCGACGGGTCCGCACCCCTGCGGGCTCCCCGCACTTCAGCGGGCCCACCGGCACCTGGGCGCTGCCGCTGCCGACGGTCGACCCGACGATCGTGGGCCGCTCGGCGCGGGCCCTGGAGCGGTACGGCCCCGACTTCCGCTACCGCCACTTCGCCTCGGTCAAGACGCTGCCCATGGCCCTCGGCGCCCCGGTGGCGATCGGCGGGCTGGTCGCGGCCGCGCAGGTCGAAGGCGTACGGGAGTGGCTGATGAGCCGGTACGAGCCGGGGCAGGGGCCGGACGAGGAGCGCCGCGGGCGGAGCTGGTTCACCGTCCGCTTCGTCGGCGGGGGCGGCGGGCGACGCGTCTTCACCGAGGTGTCCGGCGGCGACCCGGGGTACGGCGAGACGGCGAAGATCCTCGCCGAGTCGGCGGTGTGCCTGGCCCTGGACGAGCTGCCGGAGACCTCCGGACAGGTCACCACGGCGGTGGCGATGGGCGACGCGCTCCTGGACCGGCTGACGGCGGCGGGTCTGCGGTTCCGGGTGGCGGCGGTGCGGTAGCCCCGCCCCGGGGCGGGCCCGGGGTCTAGAAGATCCAGCCGGCCAGCGTGTAGAGCATCGCGCCCAGCCAGACGAGGCCGACGGCGCTGCCGAGGAGCATGCCGAGGGCCATGCGACGCTGGGCGGGGTCGAAGGGCGCGGGGCGGACGGCTGTGCGAGAGGCATTCATGCGTTCAGCCTGCCCAGCCGTACGGATCTATGCCATCCGTACGGATACTCAGTTGCAGGACTGTTCCACGCTGTTCCACGCCCGGGACGATCACGCGCGGGGAGGCAGTTGTCGGCGCACCCACGCGGGGTCCGGGTTGATGTACGGCCGGTCCGCGCCGACGACGGTCGGCACCGTCTCGTCTCCGCCGGTGACGGCCCGTACAGCGGCCGCACCCGCCGGATCGCGCCAGATGTTCACCCAGTGCAGCCGCGCGGCGTCACGGCCCAGCCGCAGGCGCAGCCGGATGCAGTAGGTGCAGCCCGGCCGCCAGTAGACGACCGGGGCACCGTCGGCCATGCTGCGGCGCCGGGCCTCGGCGGCGGGGACCGGCCTCGGGAAGATCAGGGGCGAGTGCAGGACGGCGAGCGGCACGAACAGAGCCAGGAGCACGGCTGCCATCACCGGGTCGTCACCGAGGGCGGACCGCATCGCGGCGCACGCGCCGATGAGCAGGAACAGGGTGGGCAGACTCCACACGCGTATCACGACGACGCACGCTACCGCGCCCGCCCTTCAGCCGGTTCAGGCGGTCGCTTCCCGCAGGGTCTGCCGGCACAGGGCGTCCGCCCGGCGGGTGCTCTCGGGCTGGCGGTAGCGGCCGGCGAGGCGGAGCGTGTGGGCGCAGGCGTTGTCGAGGCTGATGCGGTGACCCACCGAGACGAACACCGGGCTGGTGTTCTCCCGGGTGCGCAGCGCGCGGCCGACCACCTCGTCACCGTCCAGCAGCGGGGAGGAGTCGCCGCGCCGGGGCCCGGGGGCCTCGTAGGTGAAGGTGAACGGGTTCTTGCCGACGCCGATCACCGGCAGTCCGGTGAGCACGCCCAGGTGGCTGGCGAGTCCGAAGCGGCGCGGGTGCGCGAGGCCGTAGCCGTCGCAGACGACGAGACCGGGGTCGAGGCTCAGCTCCTCCAGTGCTTCGAGGACCGTCGGGATCTCCCGGAAGGCCAGCAGCCCGGGGACGTACGGGAAGGCGATCGTGCCGACGGCGGTGGCCTCCTCGACCGTCTCCAGCGTCGCGGCGTCCAGCACCACGGCCGCCGCGACGACGACGTCCCTCTCGTCGTCGTAGGCCACGTCCACCCCGGTGACCAGGCCGGTTCCGGGCTCCGGCCCGGCTTCGTCCAGGATCACCCGGTCGCGCAGCCGGTCCTGGATCGCCCGGCCCTCGGCTTCGTCGGCGGGGGTCTCGTGGGCGGGGG
>NZ_QWFA01000322.1 GCF_003501885.1 Streptomyces globisporus | reverse complement strand
CCGGGACGAGGGCGGCCCCGGCGGTGATGTCCGGGCCGGCGCAGGCGAGCCAGGCGGTGCGTTCGGCCGCACTGTCGCCGCCGTGGCCGCCCTCGTCCCGGTGCCCGTGGTCGGTGACGACGAGGACGGTCCAGGCCTCGTCGTCGTAACCGGGGCGGGAGCGCAGGGCGGCGAGGAGGTCGCCCAGGTGGCGGTCGGCCGCCTCGACCGAGGTCTCGTACGCGTCGCCGCAGCCGAGGTGGTGCGCGGTCTCGTCGGGGGCGCCGAGGTAGACGAAGGACGCCTCGGGATCCTCGTGGGTGAGGACGGCCACCGCGTCGCGCACGGTCGAGGCGTCGGCCTCCTCCCAGGCTGCGGGCGTGTCGGCGGCCGGTGCGTGGTGGGTGAGCCGGGTGGGGCGGCGGAACATCGGACCGCCGTCGGCGACGGTGACCAACGGTTCCCAGGCGGCAGCCACATAGGTGCGGCGGCCGTCCTGGCGGGCCAGGCGGGTGGCGAAGTCCGGGAAGACGCCCAGGCGGTGGCCGCTGAAGTCGTTGCTCCACACGGCGTGCTTGGTGACGCGGACGCCGGTGACGACGGTGGCCCAGCACGGGCCCGACATGGTGGGGGTGTCCTCCCCCACGGTCACCGGAGCCAGGAAGCCGGCGTCGGCCACCGCGTCGAGGTGCGGGGTGGGCACCCGGCGCAGGGTGTCGAGACGCACTCCGTCGATGCCGACGACGAGCGCACGGCGGGCACGTGACATGGCGGGTCTCCCGGAGAGGTACGGAGGTGGGTACGGGGACGGGTCAGGCCTGCTGGTGCAGGGTGCGGGGGTCCACCGCGTGGGCGAACGGCAGGCCGTGCGCGTACCGTTCGAGCTCGTCGACGGCGGCGTCGGCGAGCCGGTGGAGTTCGCCGCCCTGGGAGCCGGCGATGTGCGGGGTGAGCAGGACGTTCGGCAGTTCGTAGAGCGGCGAGTCGGCGGGCAGGACTTCCGGTTCCGTGTGGTCGAGGACGGCGTTCAGACGTCCGGTGGCCGCTTCCTTCACCAGCGCTTCGGTGTCCACCAGGGAGCCGCGGGCGGTGTTGACGAGGGTCGCCCCGTCCCGCATCAACGCGAGGCGCGGGGCGTCGAACAGGTGGCGGGTGGCGGGGAGTTCGGGAGCGTGGATGGTGACGACGTCGCTCTCGGCCGCCAGGGTGTCGAGTTCGGTGCGCTCCACGCCGAGGGTCCGGGCGTCCTCCTCGTCGAGGTACGGGTCGTGGACCAGGACGCGGAGGTCGTAGGGGCGCAGCAGTTCGACGACGCGGCGGCCGATGCGGGAGGCGCCCACGATGCCGACGGTGCGGCGGTAGTTGCCGACGCCGGGGAAGCGTTCGAGGAGGTTCACCCGGGAGCGTGCTTCGCGGTAGACGCGGGCGCTCTCCAGGATGTTCTTGTTGGCGAAGAGGATCGCGGCGACCGTGTACTCGGCGACCGGGAAGGCGTTGGCCCTTGCGGCGGTACTCACGGCGATACCCCGGTCCCAGACGTCCTGGGTGATGTGGTGCTTGACGGATCCTGCGGCGTGGACGACGGCGCGCAGCCGGGGCATGGCGCTCAGGGCTGCCGGGTCCAGCGGGGGGCAGCCCCAGCCGGTGAACAGGACCTCGGCCTCGTGGAGTCCGGTGCGCTGGGCGGGGTCGTCGGCGCCGAAGTCGGTGACGAGGAGGCGGGGGTCGAGGTCGGCGACGCGGGCGAGCCGGTCCAGGGCCTCGGGGGCGAGGATCGCGGCCCGGGTCTCGCCGCTCATCGCCAGGACGGTGCGGGGGCGGGTCACCCGGGGCGTGGCGGAGTGGCTCACTTGACGGCTCCTGCGGTCAGGCCCGAGCGCCAGAAGCGCTGGAGGCAGAGGAAGGCGACGATCAGGGGGACGACGGCGACGAGGGAGCCGATGATGACCAGCGGGTAGAGCTCCGGCTGCTGGTAGACGTTCTGGTTCCACATGAACAGGCCCAGGTTGACCGGGTAGAGCCGGTCGTCGTTGAGCATCATGAGCGCGCCGTAGAAGTTGTTCCAGCTCGCGGTGAAGGAGAACAGGAAGATGGTCACGAAGCCGGGCGCGAGCATCGGCAGGGCGACCTTGACGAAGGTCTGCACCTCGCCGGCTCCGTCGACGCGGGCGGCTTCGAGGACCTCGCCCGGCACGTACCCCTCGGAGAAGACGCGGGCCAGGTAGACGCCGAAGGGGTTGACGAGGCTGGGGATCAGGACGGCCCAGTAGGTGTTGACGAGGCCCAGTTCGGAGGCCATCAGGTACAGCGGGAGCTGGACGACGGTCGAGGGGATGAGGACGCCGACCAGGACGACGCCGAACCACTTCTCCCGGCCGCGGAAAGCGTACTTGTCGAAGGCGTAGCCGCAGGCGACGGAGATGAGGGTGGAGAGGAGGGAGGCGACGACGGTGTAGAGGAGGCTGTTGAGCATCCAGCGGACGAAGACGCCGTCGTTGTATTCCAGGAGGGCGTTCAGGTTCGACAGGAACGCGAAGTCGCCGAGGCTGAACGGGTTGGTGGCGAACAGGTCCCGGTAGCTCTTCGTGGAGGCGATGAGGAGCCAGGTCAGCGGCATCAGCGTGTAGACGGCGACGACGGCTAGCACGGCGTTCACCGTCACCCGGGAGGTGAGGCCGCCGGTGCGGTTCCGGCGTGCGGGCGGCCTGGGTGCGTCGCGGCGTTCGGTTCCCTCGCGCCGGGTGGCGGCGGTGGGTGCCTCGCGGTTGGCTGTCTGGGTGCTCATGAGGCCTTCCACCGGTTGCCGAGCTTGGTGACGACGAAGGACAGCAGGCCGGCGACGAGGGCGAGCAGCAGGGAGCTCGCCGCGGCCAGGCCGTAGTCGTGGCCCTTGAAGGCCACGGTGTAGATGAACATGGTCGGCGACCAGTCCTCGCCCATGGTGTTGGCGCGGAGTTGGACGAGTTTGGGGGCGTCGAAGAGCTGGATGGCGCCGACGCAGGTGAACAGCAGAGTGAGGACGACGGTGGGCCGGATCATGGGGATCTTGACCTGGAGGGCGGTGCGCAGGGCGCCGGCTCCGTCGACGGTCGCGGCTTCCAGGACCTCGCGGGGGACGGCCTGGAGACCCGCGTAGAAGATGATCATGTTGTAGCCGGTCCACTGCCAGGCGGAGATGTTGACGACGGAGAAGATCGCCTCGTCCTCGCCGAAGAAGTTCCAGTCGGCGCCGAACGCGTCGAGGGCGTCGGTGACGGGGCTGAGGCCGGGTGTGTAGAGGTAGAGCCAGATCAGCGAGGCGATCAGGCCGGGCACCGCGTGCGGCAGGAAGTAGGCGATCTGGAAGAACCGCCTGGCCCGGGCCATGGCCGAGTCGACGAGCAGGGCCAGGATGAGCGCGCCGCCGACCATCGCGGGGATGTAGAGGGCGCAGTAGAGGGCGATGTTCCCGAAGGAGCGGAGGAACGCCTCGTTGCCGAGGGCTTCGGTGAAGTTGCCGAGCCCGGCGAAGACGCGCTCGGTTCCGCCGAATCCCAGCCCGGAGGATTCCTCCCGGTAGAGGCTCATCCAGGCCGCGTAGATCATCGGCAGGACGGTGACGGCGGCGAAGAGTGCGAAGAACGGGACGGTGAACAGGGCGACGGCCCGGCGCTGTCCGCGTCGTGTGCCGGGGCCGCCCGGGGCACCGGGCTTTCCTGGTCCGGCCCGTCCGGCGGATCCGGCGGGCGGCGGCACGGCCGGGGGTGCCGGGGTCTTGGCCGGCCGGGCGAGTGGGGCTGCCACCTGGTGCTCCTTCGGCGGGTGGGGCGGGAA
>NZ_QWFA01000321.1 GCF_003501885.1 Streptomyces globisporus | reverse complement strand
GGGGTCAGCCCTGCTGGGGGTGGTGGGCCGGGATCGGGGGGAGCTCGCCGGTGTTCTCGTACGCCGAGAGCATCTCGATGCGGCGCGTGTGGCGCTCCTCGTTCGAGTACGGCGTGGAGAGGAAGATCTCGACGAACTTCGTGGACTCCTCGACCGTGTGCATCCGGCCGCCGATCGCGACGACGTTGGCGTTGTTGTGCTCGCGGCCCAGCGCGGCGGTCTGCTCGCTCCAGGCCAGTGCGGCGCGGACGCCCTTGACCTTGTTGGCGGCGATCTGCTCGCCGTTGCCGGAGCCGCCGATCACGATGCCGAGGCTGTCCGGGTCGGCGGCCGTCTTCTCGGCGGCCCGCAGGCAGAACGGCGGGTAGTCGTCCTGGGCGTCGTAGATGTGGGGGCCGCAGTCGACGGCCTCGTGGCCGTGGGCGCCGAGCCACTCGACGAGGTGGTTCTTGAGTTCGTAGCCGGCATGGTCGGATCCGAGGTACACGCGCATGGTGCGAAGTGTGGCACGAACTTCGCGGGGTAGCCGCCAGCGGGGTCGACAGGCCCGATTCGACGATTCGCAGGTGCAGGCCCGTTTTTGTGTGGCGAACACCACTCAAGCAACGATCAGGCAAACGATCCGAAAGAGGGGGTTCCCCTTCCGCCTTGTATCGGGCTTGAATGCGTGGGCCTTGTCTTCGCCCACCCCACGGGCACGATCCGACGGCGGAGCAGGGCACACCCCCATGCTCGAAAAGGTAAGGAATCCCCCCATGACGTCGCAGACGACGCTGGCGAAGCCGGGCCAGGAGCCCGGTGAGCCGGACCGGCCGGACTCGTCGGGCGGGCTTCAGGCAGGCCTGAAGAACCGCCACCTCTCGATGATCGCGATCGGCGGCGTGATCGGCGCCGGGCTCTTCGTGGGATCGAGCGCGGGCATCGCGGCCGCCGGTCCGGCGATCCTGATCTCGTACGCGATGGTCGGCCTCATGGTCGTCCTCGTGATGCGGATGCTCGGCGAGATGGCCGCCGCCCGGCCGAGCTCCGGCTCCTTCTCCGCCTACGCCGACCAGGCGCTGGGCCGGTGGGCCGGTTTCTCCATCGGCTGGCTGTACTGGTTCTTCTGGGTCGTGGTGCTCGCCGTCGAGGCCACGGCGGGCGCGGCGATCCTGGAGAACTGGATCCCGGGCGTGCCCCAGTGGGCCTGGGCGCTGATCGTGATGGTCGTGCTGACCGCCACCAACCTGGTCTCGGTGGGCAGTTACGGCGAGTTCGAGTTCTGGTTCGCCGGGATCAAGGTCGTGGCGATCGCCGCGTTCGTGGTCGTCGGCTTCCTCGCCGTCTTCGGGCTGCTGCCCGGTTCGGACAACCCGGGGGCGGGCCTGGCCCATCTGACGGACAGCGGCGGGTTCTTCCCCGAGGGGCCCGGCGCGATCCTGACCGGTGTGCTGATGGTCGTGTTCTCGTTCATGGGCAGTGAGATCGTGACGCTGGCCGCGGGCGAGTCCTCCGACCCGCAGCGCGCGGTGTCGAAGGCCACCAACAGCGTGATCTGGCGTATCGCCGTCTTCTACCTCGGCTCGATCTTCGTCGTGCTGACGCTGCTGCCGTGGAACGACCCGTCGATCCAGGAGAAGGGCAGCTATGTCGCCGCCCTCGACTCGATCGGGATCCCGCAGGCCGGCAACGTCATGGACTTCATCGTGCTGACGGCCGTGCTGTCCTGCCTCAACTCCGGCCTGTACACGGCCTCCCGGATGGCGTTCTCGCTCGGCGAGCGGGGCGACGCGCCGAAGTCCTTCGCCAAGGTCAACCGGCGCGGTGTGCCGCAGGCGGCGATCCTGTCCTCGGTCGTCTTCGGCTTCGTGGCGGTGTTCTTCAACTACCAGTGGCCGGACACGGTGTTCCAGTTCCTGCTGAACTCCTCCGGCGCGGTCGCGCTCTTCGTGTGGCTGGTCATCTGCTTCACCCAGCTGCGGATGCGCGGGATCATCCTCCGCGAGACCCCGGGCAAGCTGGTCGTACGGATGTGGCTCTTCCCGTACCTCACCTGGGCGACGATCGCGGCGATCTCCTTCATCCTGGTCTACATGCTGACCGACGACACCGCCCGCGAGCAGGTCGTGCTGTCCTTGCTGGTCGCGGCTCTGGTGGTGGGCATCTCGCTGTTCCGGGAGATGCGCGACCGCAAGGCCGTCGCGAAGTGACGCATACCTGACGAAGGATGTCAGGTTTCCCGGGGAGGCTCTTCTTCGTACCGCAGAACGCGAGCGAAGGAGAGCCTCCCCTCATGGTTTCCGCATCCGCAGGCGACGAAGGAACCGCGGGCAGCGAAGGACCCGCAGGCGCCGAAGGGACCGCCACCCCCGCCCCTCCCGCCAGCTTCCAGACCGGTTTCCCGATCCGGCCGGACCTGCTGGTCGAGGCCCGTACCCCCGACGACGTACGGGAGGCGGTGGCGTACGCCGCCGGGCACGGGCTCCGCCTGACCGCGCACGCCACCGGGCACGGGCTGCCCGGGGCGGTCGAGGGCGGCGTCCTGCTGGTCACCCGCGCCCTGGACTCCGTCACCGTCGACCCGGTCGCCCGTACCGCCACGATCGGCGCGGGCGCGACCTGGGGCGCGGTGACCGCGGCGGCGGCCCCGCACGGTCTCGCCCCGCTCAACGGCTCGTCGCCCTCCGTGGGCGCGGTCTCGTACACGCTGGGCGGCGGGCTGGGCATCCTGGCCCGGCGGTTCGGATACGCCGCCGACCAGGTCCGGGCGCTGGAGGTGGTGACCGCCGACGGTGCCCTGCGCCGGGTCACGCGGGAGCGCGAGCCGGAGCTGTTCCGGGGGCTGCGCGGCGGCGGGCACCGGCTGGGGGTGGTGACCTCGCTGGAGATCGGCCTGGTGGCGGTGGAGCGGCTGTACGGGGGTGCGATCGCCTTCGACGGGGAACGGGCGGCCGAGGTGATGGCCCGCTATCTGGAGTGGACCCGGACCGTGCCGGACACCCTGACGTCATCGCTGGCCGCGCTGCCCTGTCCGGACCTGCCGCAGGTGCCCGAGGCGGTGCGCGGGCGGTACGTCGTGTCGGTGCGGGTGGCGTTCACGGGGGACGCGGCCGAGGGCGAGCGGCTGGTGGCCCCGCTGCGGGCGATCGGGCCGGCCCTGGAGGACTCGTTCCGGGAGATGCCGTACGCGGAGAGCCCGACGATCCACAACGACCCGCCGTTCCCGCACGCGTACTACGGGGAGGGGCTGATGCTCCGGGAGCTGGACGCGGCGCGGGCCGCGCGGGTGCTGGAGCTGACCGGGCCCGGGGCGCCGATGATGAACGTGGTGCAGCTCAATCATCTGGGCGGGGCCATGGCAGGGCAGTCGGAGGCGGCGAGCGCGGTGCCCTACCGGGACGCGGGTTTCCTGCTGCGGCTGCTGTCGCCGCTGGACGGTACGGACGTGCCGTCGGTGCGCGCGCTGTACGGGGAGGTGTCCGGGGTCCTGGGGCCGCGGGTGCTGGGGCGGGCGCTGAACTTCTCCTTCGGCGGCGGGGACCGTACGGCCGGTTTCCATGAGCCGGAAACGGCGAAGAGGCTCGCCGGTCTGGTCTCCCAGTACGATCCGGCGGGCCTCTTCGGGGGGCCTTACGAGGGCTGAGCCCTCAAGGGCGGGTCAGCCGCGGCTGCCCAGCAGCTTCCAGGTGGTCGGCAGGACGCCCATGGCCAGCGCCGCCTTGAGGGCGTCGCCGATCAGGAACGGGGTGAGGCCGGCCGCGACGGCGGCGCTCAGCGACATCCCCGTGGAGAGCGCCAGGTACGGCACGCCGATGGCGTAGATGATCGCGGAGCCGAGCACCATCGTGCCCGCGGTGCGCAGCACGGAGCGGTCGCCGCCGCGGCGGGCGAGGGCAGGGCGTACAGCGCGAGGGAGAGGAAGCCCCGGCGGGCGCCCAGCGCGGTGCCGATGAGGAGCGCGGCGAAGGTCTGGCCGGTGACCGGGACCGGGGAGCCGGGGACCGGGACGGCGATCTGGGCCGCTATGCCGGTCAGGGCCGCGCCGCCGAGGACGAGGGCCGCGTCCACGGCGTAACGGTGCCGGGCTGCGGGCAGCAGGTCGGCGAGGACCGCTCCGGAGCGGACGGGGGCGGCAGCAGTGCTCATCGGGACTCCGCGGGTGAGGGCAGGTGGGCCGGGGCGGCCCCCGGCGGTCGGGGTGGGTCGGGCTCCCGCCGACGTTAGCCGACAGGTCAACGCTCGTTCACCATCAGCCGCCCACAAAGCGGCGGTTGACGGGTTGGTGGGATTCACACAAAGCCTGCGGCGCAATCACGTTCCCGCGTGACGCTCGTCACTGAGGTCGGGCGGGTGAGGGTCCGTTTTGGCGGGAGAGGGATCGCCGATCCAGACTGTAGGTTCCCGATAAATCATCCGAGAGTGAACCGCACCCCATGCACAAGGCTCCCCCCACCCCCTCCC
>NZ_QWFA01000320.1 GCF_003501885.1 Streptomyces globisporus | reverse complement strand
CGGCGACACCGCCACCTCCGGCGGCACCAGCGGTGTTGGGGGCTCCGGCGGTGGTGCCGCCGGTGGTGGTGGGGGCGCTGGTGCCGCCGGAGGTGGCGGTGTCGCCGGGGCGGCCGCTGGTGCCGCCGGAGGTGGTGGGGGCTCCGGTGGTGGCGGGGCGGCCGCTGGTGCCGCTGGTGCCGCTGGTGCCGCTGGTGGCGTTCTCGCCCGTGGTGCCGGTGCTGCCGGTACCACCGGTAAGGCTGGACTCGCCCTCTCCCCCACTGCCGTCGGCGCCGGACGACGAGGTGTCACGGGCCCCGCTGCCCCTGCCATCCACACCCCCGTCGCCGTTCCCGCCACCGGCCACGACCTCATGCCCCGGCGCCGGGCACGAACTGCCGGTCAGTTCACAGATGGCGCTGCGGATCTCCGCGGTGAGCTGCTGCCCGGCCCCCGTGGCCATGAGCCCGCCGACCAGAGCGACGACGACCAGGACGAGGCCGAGGTACTCCAGCGCGGTCTGCCCGCCGTCACGGCGGAGCTTCATCATCCGGGCGAAGCTGAACAGCCGTTGCTCGGCCCGTTGCTCCAGGCCGCTGCGGAACCACCGACGGCTCTCCGGCCGGCACAGGAGCACGATGACGGCCACCGGTACGGCCACCCGCGCGACGCCTTGCCCCTCGGCGCCCCCGCCGCTCAGCTCGGCGAGGGCACCGAGGACGATCCAGGTCAGCACGGCGAGGAGCCCGTACCGGACGCGAACGCCGCCATGACGGACGTACAGCGACAGCACGAAGGCGGCGACCCCGGGTAACGACGCATAGAGCAGGAGCCCGAGGAGGTACCCGTCGACCGCGTCCACCGAGGAGGCGGTCGACAGGGCCCGCACGGCGCCCACCAGGGTGGCCACGAAGAGAACGTGAAGCAGAATCAGGGCCGCCTGCAACGCCCGGGGCATCAACCGCCCACCCGAACCCGCTACGGCAGCGCTTACATCGACGCCAACAGGGACCGCGCTTCTTCGTATGCCGGACAAGAGCAGTCCCCTACCTCGTGAGTGGGCGGAACGGGCGACAGGTCGGTCACTCCGCGTATGCGACCACACGAGCGGGGGGCGAGACATGGGCCCCAGGGCCCAATGCAGGGCTCAAAAGCCTTGCGTGTCAGCCGAGTTGAGTCACCATGGCCCGATCACGACCCACTTGCCGACCAGAAGTCGGAGTGGATGTTGGGGCGGGGGATGAACTCCGCGCCGGGGTCGAGGAAGGCGGTGGCCTGGCTGGTGGAATCGGCCACTTCGGAGTGGCGAACGCAGGGGCTGTCCACGTCGAAGTGCACTTGGCCCCTGTCGGCGACAGTTAGGCTTACTTGACATCCGTCGCGAGTCCGCACAAAGATCGCAGGGGCGTCGACGTGGCTGTTGATCGCGGTCACGCGGTAGCCG
Organism: Streptomyces globisporus; assembly: GCF_003501885.1. Classification (GTDB taxonomy): domain Bacteria; phylum Actinomycetota; class Actinomycetes; order Streptomycetales; family Streptomycetaceae; genus Streptomyces; species Streptomyces globisporus_D. The sequence continues at coordinate 2,473 of NZ_QWFA01000320.1, read as the reverse complement.
CTCTTCCGCCAGAACCGATCCACCACACCCAGCAAGCTACCCCTCCGTTGAGGTGATACGACGGTCATGACTGTCCGCCTCCGAGTGACGGTGCAGCCCCCCGTCGTCGTCGGGCCATGCACCCAACGCACACTCGGGTCGATTTCGGCCAGCACACTGTCTAGCATCTCATCCGCGCGTTCAGCAGCATCCTGCATATCCATTTCTCCACCCCGAAGCCCGGCGCATCCCGCCATCAGAAAGCTCACCAAAACGGCCATAGTCACAGATCGAAACACGGCCATCAATGCGGCTCTTCCCTCTTGATTCTGTCCGCATGACCCGCAGTGATCAATGCCATGTTCTCGACTGATGCTCTGTCGATTTTGGGGTCGAAGTACTCCGAATGCGCATCGACGTCGATCTTGCCCTTCCCGATCAAGAATGGCCCATCGCCCACCTCGAACCGCCTCGCCCCGAACGCTTCGCTGGCCGGGTCCCTGCCGAACCAGACATCGTCGTCCCGCCGGTCGACCAGGTCACCGAAGGCGTAGGCGGCCGCCGGGCCACCGAACCCCACTCCAGCCGTCCCCAGCACTGATTCAGCCTTGGACGGAAGTTTGGTCACCACGTCGTTCGCGGCGGCCCCGACAAATACATGATCCCGCCCTACCCCCAAGTCGTCGGCACTGTCGACACCCACTCCCGGGCTTCCGACAAACACGATTTCATCGACACCGGGAATTCCCCCAGGATGTTGCGCAGCACCGCCAACCGTCCGCGATCCGTAGGAGTGACCGATGGCCGTCAAATGAGGATCCCCATGGTCGTTAGCCGCTTTAATCCCGCCCATGAACTCATGAAAGGCCCTGCCGCCCTCCTCGGCCCTGCCGCCCACAGCAACAGCTAGGCTTCGGAGCCCGTCAGGCGACTGGGGCGCGTCATACCCGAGCCAGGCAATGGCAGCAGCAGGCGCTCCGTGCCGGTTCGCGACAATGGATAGATCACGCGCCCGCTTCAGATCCCCCGTCGCAAACTCCTTGTCCAACGACGTATTCAACCCCGGCACATAAGCCGCCACATTCCGTGCCGTATCCGGATTCCCGTACGACACGATCGCCCGGCCGTTCCCCTGATCCCCGATCCCGAGCAAGTACATCGGCGGCTCCCCCACCTTCGGCCCCGCCCGCAGCTGCCGGTCGATCTCCCGCAGCGCCGCAAGCTTCGTCGCCGAGTCGCCGTCGTCCCGCCCCTCCAGCTTCCCCATCAGCAACTGAAGGTTGTCCCGGTTCGCCGCATCCCGGACCAGGGACGGAATCCCGTCCAGGTTGCCGATCTGGTCCGGGTACACCGCGAGGTACTCCTCGCGCTGTTCGTCCGTCAGGCCGGCCCACCAAGCCTTCCGCTCCGCCGGACTCGCATCGTGCGGGATCGCATCCTTCAGGTAGCCGCGCGCCGCACCCCGTACCGCCGCCGCATCGGCCGCCGCGTCCGTCCACGTCGCCACCGGAACGCCCAGCCCCTCGTGCGCCTTCAGCGACCGCAGGATCCTGGCGTACCGCCAGTCCGCATCGGCCGCCGCCCGCACCGCCTGCGCCACCCGGTCCGCGATGTCCTGCGCCTTGCCCGCGTTCGGGTTGGGCGCGACGAGACCCGAAGGCGGAACCATGCCCGGGTTCGGCACCCCCGACGCCGTCCCGCCCGCCAACGGCTTCCCGTCGATCAGGCCCTCGCCCGCCGCCGGATACGTCACCGAACCGTCCGCGTGCACCGTGAACTTCAACGCCGCCGCATCGTCCAGCGCTCCCTGCAACACCCGCTGCTGGGTCTTGATCTCATGGGCCAGGCTGTTCAGCGTGGTCCGCAGCAGCCCGCACTCGGTGTAGATGTACTGGAAGTTCGTCCCCAGCCGCCGCAACCCCCGCACGGCCGCGTCCGGCGCCTCCCCCCTCTGCGTATCGCGCAGGCCCGGCAGGAGCTGCCCCTCGATACGGTCCCGGGCCGCGTCCGCCCGGTTGCCGACGCGCCCCCAGCCGTCCGCCGCCTGCTCCAGTTCGGCGCACTTCACCTCACGTAACGCCGACCAGGTCAGGCCGGAACCCGCCCCACCGCTCCGCCCGCTCACCGCGCGCCCCCGGCGCCCGGCGTCTTCACCCCGTCGAAGCCGCTCCTCACCGTCTCGTTGGCCTGCGTCTGGCCCTGGACCACCGCCCGCATCTTCCCGCCGAGGCTCCCGCACTCCTTACGGGCGTCCTCGATCCGGCGCTCCCACGAGGCCCGTACGGTCCCCAGTTCCGCCAGCGCGGACAGCGCTCCGGCCCCGACGGTCAGACCCTGGTGCGCCACCTCCAGTTCGGTTTTCACCGGACCGAGGAGCGTGACCAGCTGGTCGGCCCCACCGGCGGCCCGCAGCCACGGACCACGGCTGTGCCGGAGATCCCCTCCCCCGGCCGCCCCCGCGCGGTCCGGCCGCCGCCGTGCGCCGGTGTGTCCG
>NZ_QWFA01000032.1 GCF_003501885.1 Streptomyces globisporus | reverse complement strand
GTCTGGGGCGGGTGTGTACCGGGGGGCGGGGCGGGGTGACCACGACACGACGTGGCCTTGCCGAGAGCGATTCCCGGCTGGGCCCGCTGCCCACATATGGCTGCTCCAATGACGAGATCGGCTACTGGGGGTAGCAACAGATGACGAAGAAGACGCGTGTTCGCGTCGCGCGGATAGCCGCTGGTGCGGTTATTGCCGCGGGTGCCTCGCTGACTGCGGCCGGTGCGGCGCAGGCCGTCGGCATCGGCGTGGATGTCGCCGGCATCGGCGTGAAGGCCGAGGCCGACCAGAACGGCCTCGACGTCGGGCTGGGCATCGAGGGTGACGACGACCCGATCGGCGGCGCCGACCCGGGCGGCGCCGCGGGTGAGACCACCACGGGTGAGACCACGACCGGTGAGACCACCGGCGAGACGTCCACCACGGGTGAGACCTCGACCACGGGTGAGACCACCACGGGCGAGACCACGGGTGAGACCACGACCGGTGAGACCACCGGCGAGACGTCCACCACGGGTGAGACCTCGACCACGGGTGAGACCACCACGGGCGAGACCACCGGCGAGACGTCCACCACCGGTGAGACCTCGACGACCGGTGAGACCACCACGGGCGAGACCAGCACGTCGGGCACCAACGGGACCTCGGGTTCCAACGGGACCTCGGGCACCAACGGGACCTCGGGTTCCAACGGCTCCACCGGTACCCCGGGCACCACCGGCGGCGACCAGGGCGGCAGCAGCGCCACCGGTGGGTCCACCACCGGTGGCGACGACGCCGGCTGCACCGTCGACCTCGACGGCGCCGAGTGCACCGACAACACCGACACCGACAGTGTCGGCAACAAGCCGGTCGAGCAGAGCAAGGGCAAGGAAGAGCTCGCCGAGACCGGTGCGGCCGAGACGACCTTCCTGGTCATCGGCGCCGCGACGATGATCGCGGGCGGCATCGGCTTCCGCATCCTGCCGCGTCTGGTCGGCGGCGGTCGCACGGTCGCCTAGGTCCGGCACCAACGGTCCGCGGCGACGTCCGCCGCGGACCGTGACGGACCTTACCGGCGCGTAGCGGGCGAGGATCAGGCCCGTACGCGGCGCAGCACGGCATGACGAAGGGCCCGGGAGGGTGTGCAACCCCTCCCGGGCCCTTCTGCGCGCCCGGACCGCTCAGGCGGCCGTACGCATACGTCTGTGAGCCCCGACGGGGCGGTGAGCGGCGGCCCCGAGGGCCGCGCGGGCCTCATCAGGCCGCCTGCGCCAGCAGCGCGAGCGCCGCCAGCAACACCACCATCAGGGCGATCAGCATCGCCGGGCTCATTCCGGCCAGCGGGCCCTGGCCCTGCTCCTCCAGCATCTGCTGCCGCACGGCACGGCAGACGCGGCAACGGCCCTCGCTCACGGGCGCCGCGCAGTTCGCGCACACCAGTCGGTCATAGGTCATGCGCATTCCTCCTCCCGCGCGGCGGAGCCGCTTGCCTGCTTTCTCTCCGCACAACGCTCACGGAAACGCAACCGTTCCCCCCACCACTGTGCCAGCTCGCGGCGATTTCGGCGCGGCCCACCGGACAAGGTCCGGCACGACCCGTTTCGTACCATGGGGCGATTCGCCACATACCACCCATTGCCGGACGCCGCCTGCACGCGTGAGCCCGGTTCGCGTATGGTCACGCTCACCTACTCCCGGCCGACCGTGGTGCATCCGTGATCCGATTCGACAACGTCTCCAAGACCTACCCGAAGCAGACCCGACCGGCTCTGCGCGATGTCTCGCTGGACATCGAGAAGGGTGAGTTCGTCTTCCTGGTGGGGTCCTCCGGCTCCGGCAAGTCGACCTTCATGCGACTGATCCTGCGCGAGGAGCGCGCCAGCACGGGCATGGTCCATGTGCTCGGCAAGGACCTCGCGCGGCTGTCCAACTGGAAGGTGCCGCAGATGCGCCGCCAGCTGGGGACGGTCTTCCAGGACTTCCGCCTGCTGCCCAACAAGACGGTCGCGGAGAACGTGGCCTTCGCGCAGGAGGTCATCGGCAAGCCCCGCGGCGAGATCCGCAAGGCCGTGCCGCAGGTCCTCGACCTCGTCGGCCTCGGCGGCAAGGAGGAGCGGATGCCCGGTGAGCTCTCCGGTGGTGAGCAGCAGCGTGTGGCCATCGCCCGCGCCTTCGTCAACCGCCCCATGCTGCTGATCGCGGACGAGCCGACCGGCAACCTCGACCCGCAGACCTCGGTGGGCATCATGAAGCTGCTGGACCGGATCAACCGGACCGGCACCACCGTGATCATGGCGACTCACGACCAGAACATCGTCGACCAGATGCGCAAGCGCGTCATCGAGCTCGAGCAGGGCCGTCTCGTACGCGACCAGGCACGCGGCGTCTACGGCTACCAGCACTGACCGAGGGGCTCAAGGCCCTTCGTGCATTTCGAGCATCGAGTACTGAAAGGACGCCATGCGCGCCCAGTTCGTCCTGTCGGAGATCGGCGTCGGTCTCCGCCGCAACCTCACGATGACCTTCGCGGTCGTGGTCTCCGTCGCCCTCTCGCTCGCCCTGTTCGGCGGTGCGCTGCTGATGCGCGAGCAGGTCAGCACGATGAAGGACTACTGGTACGACAAGGTCAACGTCTCGATCTTCCTCTGCAACAAGAACGACGCCAAGGACATGCCCAAGTGCGCCAAGGGGGCTGTCACCAAGGAGCAGAAGGCGGAGATCAAGGCCGATCTGGAGAAGATGGACGCCGTCGAGACGGTCCACTTCGAGACGGTCGACGAGGCGTACAAGCACTACCAGGAGCAGTTCGGCGACTCCCCGATGGCGGGCAACATCACGCCCGACCAGATGCAGGAGTCCTTCCGCGTGAAGCTGGACGACCCGCAGAAGTACAAGGTCGTCGCCACGGCGTTCGCCGGGCGGGACGGGGTGCAGTCCGTCCAGGACCAACGGTCCATCCTGGACAACCTCTTCGAGCTGATGAACGGCATGAACGTCGTCGCGATCTACGTGATGATCCTGATGCTCGTCATCGCGCTGATCCTGATCGTCAACACCGTGCGCGTCTCCGCGTTCAGCCGGAGACGTGAGACGGGCATCATGCGCCTCGTGGGGGCCTCCGGCTTCTACATTCAGGCCCCCTTCATCATGGAGGCGGCCGTCGCCGGTCTGATCGGCGGTGTGCTGGCCTGCGCCATGCTGCTCGGCGGCCGGTACTTCCTGATCGACGGCGGCCTCGCCCTCCAGGAGAAACTGAACCTCATCAACTTCATCGGCTGGGACGCGGTCCTGACCAAGCTTCCGCTGGTGCTCGCGATCGGGCTGCTGATGCCCGCCGTCGCCGCTCTCTTCGCGCTGCGCAAGTACCTGAAGGTGTGACATGTGCCCCCTGGGGCGCACGGGCGATCGCCCGTGCGCCCCAGGGGGCTTGTCCTAGACTCGGCGGCATGTCGGATTGTGGGCATCGCTTCGGGCCCCGCGGTCTTCGCCGCGGGGCGGCCCTGACATTGGTCTTCGGGTGTGCTCTCGCCACCGCCGCCGCGACCGGTTCGCTGCCGCAGGACCCCGATCCCGGGCCCGGTCCGCAGACCCGCGCCGTCTCCTCCACCGTCGCCCCGGTCGACCGCGACGAGATCGAGGACGCCGCCGCCGAGGCCGAGGCCGACGGGAAGTCCGTGAAGGACGCCGCCGAGGAGGTCGTCAGCCGCAGCGGGGACCGCTGGGGCGCGGTCTACGACCAGCGGGAGTACGAGGAGTTCGAGCAGGCGCTGGACGGCACCTACACCGGGGTCGGGCTCTCCGCCCGGCGCACCGGCCGCGGTGATGTCACCGTCTCCCGCGTCCAGCCCGGCGGCCCCGCCGACCGGGCCGGCATCCGCACCGGCGATCTGCTGCGCACCCTGGACGGCCGCGCGATCGGCAAGCGCCCCGTCGCGGAGGTCGTCGCGTTACTGCGCGGCGACGGTACGGGAGCGGCCGAGGGCAGCCGGGTGGAGCTCGGGCTCGTCCGGGAGGGCCGGAGCTGGACCGAGACCCTGGAGCGGGCCCGGCTGACCACCGAGGCGGTCACCGTGCGGCGGCTGGGCGACGCGCCCTCGTCGGCAATCCTGGTCAAGGTCGCCGCCTTCACCAAGGGCGCGGGGGCCGACGTGCGGGACGCGGTCCGGGACGCCCCCGACGGGGCGGGGATACTCCTGGATCTGCGCGCCAACTCCGGCGGACTCGTCGCCGAGGCCGTCGTCGCCGCCTCCGCCTTCCTGGACGGCGGCCTGGTCGCCACGTACGACGTGCGCGGGGATCAGCACGCGCTGTACGCCGATCCGGGCGGTGACACGGACCGGCCGGTCGTCGTCCTGGTCGACGGCGGCACGATGAGCGCCGCCGAGCTGCTGACCGGCGCCCTCCAGGACCGGGGCCGCGCGGTCACCGTCGGCTCGCCCACGTTCGGGAAGGGCTCCGTGCAGATGCCCAGCAGGCTCCCGGGCGGCTCGGTGGCCGAGCTGACCGTCGGCCACTACCGCACGCCGGGCGGCCGCAACGTCGACGGCAAGGGCATCACCCCCGACCTCGTGGTGGGGGAGCGGGCCCAGCAGCGGGCCGAGACGGTATTGAGTGGCCTCGGGGGTGGGTCGTAGTGCGAAAATGACCGCACTATGGCGAAGGAAAAAGACACCGGGCGCAAGATGATCGCGCAGAACAAGAAGGCGCGGCACGACTACAGCATCCTCGACACCTACGAGTGCGGCCTCGTGCTCATGGGGACGGAGGTCAAGTCCCTGCGCATGGGGCGGGCCTCCCTGGTCGACGGCTTCGTGCAGATCGACGACCACGAGGCGTGGCTCCACAACATCCACGTCCCCGAGTACGTCCAGGGCACCTGGACCAACCACGCGGCCAAGCGGAAGCGCAAGCTGCTGCTGCACCGGGCCGAGATCGACAAGCTGGAGTCGAAGTCGCAGGAGACGGGCCACACCATCGTGCCCCTCGCGCTGTACTTCAAGGACGGCCGGGTCAAGGTCGAGATCGCGCTCGCGAAGGGCAAGAAGGAGTACGACAAGCGGCAGACGCTCCGCGAGAAGCAGGACACGCGGGAGACGAACCGCGCCATCGCGGCCGCCCGCCGGCGGCAGCGCAGCGCCTGAGGACGCCCGCACGGGGAATACGCTGGCATCGTCCGGCGTTGGTCACGTACGATGGGCCGTGCACCTCAGCGAAGGTGCGCGTTTTGAAAACACCACATGGGGATGATCGGTTTCGACAGCGGATGTCGAAGCAGGGGAAGCGAGTCGAGGAAGCGGCAATGATCTCGTAAACCATATGTCGCAAACAATAATCGCCAATTCCAAGCGCGATTCCTCCGCCTTCGCCCTCGCTGCCTAATTAGCAGCTAGCGAAGACTCTGCGGAGTGTCAGCCCGGGGGTGATCCCGACCCGGATCCTGGCATCAACTAGGGATCTAAACTTCTCGGCCCGGCCACGGGGCCGAGAAGGAAATCAAACAGTGGCTGGGCCTGTCGGAGGCTTGTTCGCGTGACCTCCGGGGCCGAGAAAAGCGCAGCGAACTGCACTCGGAGAAGCCCTGGTTCCGCACCGTTGGACGCGGGTTCGATTCCCGCCATCTCCACAATTCCCATGTAGGCCGCTGCCCCGCGAGTTCGCTCGCGGGGCAGCGGCTTTTTCACGCCCGCCGCCCTCGGCCGTACCCTCCGCCCGCGGCCGCGACGACCAGCGCGAGGGCCGCCGCCGCCATCGGGGCCGCGTAGCCGGGGGCCGTGCCCGCGTGCTCGACCAGCCAGCCGCCCGCCGCCGCCCCGGCCGCGACCCCGCCCAGCAGCGCGGTCACCGCGAGCGTCATGCCCTCGTTCAGCTGCTCCGGGCGCGTGGCCCGCTGGACCAGCGTCATGCCCGTGACCATGGTCGGCGCGGTCGCCGCCCCCGCCAGCAGCAGGCAGAGCGCCAGGACCGGCAGGGCGGCCGACGCGGCGGCGGCCAGCAGCGGCAGGGACATCAGGGCCGTCATCGCGGCCAGGCACAGCAGCAGCCGGAGACGGACGCTCCGGGCCGGCCGCAGCGAACCGTAGAGCAGGCCCGCCGCGCACGAGCCCGCCGCCTGGAGCGCCAGGATCGCGCCCCCGGCGTGCGCGATGGAGACCACCTCCAGCGCCCCGAACACCGCCCCCGTCGCGAGGAAGACCGCCAGCAGCGCGGGCATCCCGGGCGTGCGCAGGGGCGAGGCCACCGTCTTCGTCCGCGGGGTGACGGGCGGTTCCGTGGCGCGCTGGGCGGCGAAGATCAGGACGCCGGTCATCAGGAGCGCCGCGCCCACCAGGGTGCCCGCCTCCGGGAACAGCGCCCCGCAGAGCGTCGCGGCCAGCACCGGGCCCAGCATGAAGCACAGCTCGTCGGCGGCCTGCTCGAAGGAGTTCGCGGTGTGCAGGGCCACCGGATCGCCCCGGTGCAGATGCGCCCAGCGGGCCCGCGACATCCCGCCGGTGTTCGGGGTCGTCGCGGTCGCGGCGTACGCGGCGAACAGCGTCCAGGCCGGGGCGTCGTGGTGCACGCACAGCACCAGGGCCAGCGACCCCAGCACGGCGAGCGCGGTGGCGGGCACGGCGACGCGCGCCTGCCCGAAGCGGTCCACCAGCCGGGCGGTGAAGGGCGCGACGACCGCCGTCGCGGCCAGGCCGGTCGCGGTGACGGCCCCGGCGAGGGCGTACGAGCCCCGGGACCCGGCGATCATGATGACCGCGCTGACGCTGAGCATGCCCATCGGCAGCCGGGCGATCAGATTGCCCGCCGTGAAGGCGCGGGCCCCGGGCGTCGCCAGCAGCCGGAGGTAGGGATTCGACGACGACCGCGACGGCTGGGTCCTGGCGCTCGTCGGCACGGAGCGGGGTGCCGCGACCAACTGCCCGCCGGAGACGGCGAGAAGGGGCGCGGCCGGGGGAGCGGAGGCTCGCTCCGGACGGGAGCGAAGGACGGGCCGGGGTTCGGTCTCCGGGCGGGCGGCAGGGGATATCGGCATACGGACCAGGCTCGCCGCGCCCCGCCGCCCGGGTCCAACACCTGATCCGTACCGATTCACGCGCACGTGTTGTGAATGAGGTCCCGCGCGGTAGATTCGCGGCGTGCCTCCCGCCGACACCGACCCCCGACTCCTGCGTGCCTTCCTCGCCGTCGCCGACGAACTGCACTTCACCCGGGCCGCCGCCCGGCTCTTCGTCGCCCAGCAGGCGCTGAGCCGGGATGTCCGGCGGCTGGAACGCGAGCTGGGCGCCGAGCTGTTCGTCCGGACCACCCGGCAGGTCGCGCTCACGCCGGACGGCGAACGCCTGCTCCCGTACGCCCGCCGGGTGCTCGACGCGCACGCCGAGCTCGCCGGGGCCTTCAGCGGCGCTCCCGCCCGGCCGCTGCTGGTGGACCTGAACAGCGACGGGGCCACCGCCGCCCGGGTGCTGGCGCGCGCCCGGGAGCTGGTGCCCGAGTGTGAGCTGATGGCCCGCTTCGAGTCCGGGCTGACCTGGGCCGCCGCCGAGATCCTGGCCGGCCGGCTCGACGCCTCCTTCGGCCGGGCCGCCGGACTGGCGCCCGCCGTGCGGGCGGGACTTTCCACGCACCCCGTGCGGTACGAACCGATGGCCCTGATGCTGCCCCTGGCTCATCCCCTCGCCGAGCGGGAGACCGTCGCCCTGGCCGAGCTGTCCGGCGAGACCGTCTACGCGGGGGCGGGCAACGAGCGGACGCGGGAGTGGACCGACCTCGCCGCATCGCTGTTCGGCGAGTGGGGCATCGTGATGGCCCCGCCCGTCCCGCTCGCCGTGGGCGTGGCCGAATTCCAGCGGGTCATGGAGAAGGGCGGGCACCCCGTGCTGGCCGTCGTCGACTTTCCGCCCCTGCCCGGGACCGTGCTGCGCCCGCTCGTCGACCCGATTCCGCTTTCGCCGGTGTCGCTGGTCTGGCGGAAGGGTCTGCGCCATCCCGGCGTGGACGCGCTGCGCAACGCTACTGACCAGTTGGCCCTTGCCGAGGGGTGGCTGGCCCGGCCGTCGGGCTCCTGGCTGCCCGCGTCCGATCTGTCACTGATGCGCAACCGTTCCTGATCAACTCCGTTCAGGGGCACTTGGGCGTCAACGTCGTGCGCTACATTCATCGTCCGGGTGCATGGACGCCAGGTTCGTGGACGGGTGGGGGCCCAGTCCGACAGTAAAGAACCGGTCAAATTCGGTGCGCCTGATTCATTGAGTGGGGGATGGGCTGCACCTGTGGACAATTGGCGCGAAGGCAAGAGAACCGGGCACACGCACGAGCCCAACGACGCGACGATCCAACTCGACGGACTCGGCCGTCAACTCGCCGAACTGCCCGGCGAACCCGCCCCGCCGGACGGCTCCGACGGCCCCGTCTTCGTCGACGAGAGCGGCCGCCGCAGCAAGACCTTCCGACGCCTCGGCTGGGTCCTGGCCACGGTCTGCGCCGGTTACGCCGTGACGCTGGTCTTCGCCGTACTCGGCGGCAACTCCAGCGCCCCCTGGCTGCCCCTGTCCGGGCCGAAGGAGAAGGCGCGGGCGGAGCAGGTCGAGGACCTTCCCGAGCCCAGCGCCGACACCGTGGACGACGGCCTCTCCGACGACGCCCCGGAGCCGGGTCCCAGCGCCTCCGGCTCCCCGTCGGCCGGCGCGTCCGGCGACCCCGCGGGCGCCACCCCGTCGGCCACCTCCGTGGTCGTGCCCGCCGGGGCGGCGGAGCGCCCCTCCGCGTCCGCCTCCGCAGACCCGTCCCGGCCCGCCGGGAGCGGTGGCGGCGGTGGCGGCGCCACCAAACCGGCCCCCACGACCTCGACCGCCAAACCGCCGGTCGATCCCACGCCGTCCCCCGAGCCGGAGCCGACCGAACCGACGGCCCCGCCCGTCGAGGACCCCGAACAGCCGGTGCAAGAAGAGAGCGCCCCGTAAATGAACTCCCCCGCCACGCGGGGCAGGAACGGCAGGAAGAAGAGGAAGGCGTCACGTGGCCGGAGCCGGCTCAGGCTCCCCATGCGCTACCTCCTGCCGTCGACACTTCTCGTCGCCCTGCTCGCGATGCTGATGCTGCGCGGATACGTGCACAGCGAGATCCTCGCCGACCACCGGGTCCGCGACGCCGACCACTCCGACCAGGTACCCAAGGACGTCCTGGCCGGCGGGCCCGTCATCGACGCCCGCTCCGGTGACGCGAAGACCCTGCGCATCCCCGACCGCAGGATCGTCCTGACCTTCGACGACGGGCCCGACCCGGTGTGGACGCCGAAGGTGCTCGACAAGCTGAAGGAGTACGACGCCCACGGCGTCTTCTTCGTCACCGGCAACATGGCCGCCCGCCACCCGGACCTGGTCCGGCGCATGGTGGAGGAGGGCCACGAACTCGGCCTGCACACCTTCAACCACCCCGACCTCTCCTACCAGTCCACCGGCCGCATCGACTGGGAGCTGTCGCAGAACCAGCTGGCGCTGGCGGGCGCGGCCGGGATCCGCACCTCGATCTTCCGGCCGCCGTACTCCTCCTTCTCGGACGCCATGGACAACAAGTCCTGGCCGGTCACGGAGTACATCGGCAGCCGCGGCTACCTCACCGTCGTCAACGACACCGACAGCGAGGACTGGAAGCGCCCCGGCGTCCGGGCCATCGTCGAGCGGGCCACGCCGAAGAACGGCAAGGGCGCGATCATCCTGATGCACGACTCCGGCGGCGACCGCTCGCAGACCGTGGCCGCGCTGGACACCCTGCTGCCCGACCTCAAGGAGCGGGGCTACACCTTCACCCGCCTCACCACCGCCCTGGACTCCCCCAGCGCGCACACCCCGGTCACCGGGTTCGCCCTGTGGAAGGGCAAGGCGTTCGTCTCCGCCGTCGCCGTGTCCGAGCGGATCACCGGCGTCCTGGTCGTCGGCCTCGCCGTCATCGGCGCCCTGGTCCTGGCCCGCTTCGGCCTGATGCTGCTGCTCTCCTTCCTGCACGCCCGCAAGGTCCGCCGCAGGAACTTCAGCTGGGGCGAACCCCTCAGCCGCCCGGTCTCCGTCCTGGTCCCCGCGTACAACGAACGCGAGTGCATCGAGGCGACCGTGCGCTCCCTGGCCGCCAGTGAGCACCCCATCGAGATCATCGTCATCGACGACGGCTCCACCGACGGCACCGCCGACCTCGTCGAGGCCATGCGGCTGCCCCGCGTACGGGTCGTGCGCCAGCAGAACGCGGGCAAGCCCGCCGCCCTCAACAACGGCATCCGGCACGCCCGTTACGACATCGTCGTGATGATGGACGGCGACACCGTCTTCGAACCGGCCACGGTCCGCGAGCTGGTCCAGCCCTTCGCCGACCCCCGGGTCGGGGCCGTCGCGGGCAACGCCAAGGTCGGCAACCGCGACTCCCTCATCGGCGCCTGGCAGCACATCGAGTACGTGATGGGCTTCAACCTGGACCGCCGGATGTACGACGTGCTCGGCTGCATGCCGACCATTCCCGGCGCGGTCGGGGCGTTCCGCCGCGAGGCCCTGGAACGGGTCGGCGGGATGAGCGAGGACACCCTCGCCGAGGACACCGACATCACCATGGCCCTGCACCGGGACGGCTGGCGCGTCGTCTACGCCGAGAACGCCCGCGCCTGGACCGAGGCCCCGGAGTCCGTGCAACAGCTCTGGTCGCAGCGCTACCGGTGGAGTTACGGCACCATGCAGGCGATCTGGAAGCACCGCCGCGCGGTCATCGAACGCGGGCCGTCGGGCCGCTTCGGGCGGGTCGGCCTGCCGTTCGTCTCCCTGTTCATGGTCGTCGCCCCGCTGCTCGCACCGCTCATCGACGTGTTCCTGCTGTACGGACTCGTCTTCGGCCCGACCGGCAAGACGGTGGCCGCGTGGTTCGGCGTCCTGGTCGTCCAGGCGGTCTGCGCCGCGTACGCCTTCCGGCTGGACAGGGAACGCATGACGCACCTGCTCTCGCTGCCGCTCCAGCAGATCCTCTACCGCCAGCTCATGTACGTCGTGCTGCTCCAGTCCTGGATCACCGCGCTCACCGGCGGCCGGCTGCGCTGGCAGAAGCTGCGCCGCACCGGCGCGGTGGAGGCCCCCGGCGGCGTCTCCGCCCAGCGGCGCGGCACCGGGTCCGTCCCCGAGAGGAGGCCCGTCGGATGAGCGCCGCCACCGTGCCCGCAGGAACCCCCGTGGCGCCCCCCGCCGCGGCGGGGAAGCCCGGCCGGGACCGCTATCTCGACCTGCTCCGGACGATCGCCCTGGTCCGCGTGGTTATCTACCACATCTTCGGCTGGGCCTGGCTGACCATCTTGTTCCCCTCCATGGGCGTGATGTTCGCCCTGGCCGGCTCGCTGATGGCCCGCTCGCTGTCCCGACCCGCCCTGGGCGTCGTCCGGGGCCGGATCCGCCGCCTGCTGCCGCCCATGTGGGTGTTCTCGCTCGTCGTCGTACCGATGATGTTCGCGCTCAGCTGGCAGCCGGTGAAGCAGGACGGCCTGTGGTGGTTCGTCAAGCTCGCCTGGTACGTCTTCCCGGTCGGCGCACCCCCCTTCCCCTGGTCCAGCGGTGACCAGGCCGGTCTGCTGGAGGACACCTGGGCGGTCCAGGCGGCCGGCCCGCTCTGGTACATCCGCGCCTACCTCTGGTTCGTCATCGCCTCGCCCCTGCTGCTCCGGGCGTTCCGCAGGCTTCCCTGGGCGACGCTGCTCGCCCCGCTCGGTCTGACCGCCGTCATCGGCACCGGCCTGGTGACGATCCCGGGCGAGACCGGCAACGCGCTGAGCGACTTCGCGGTGTTCGGCTCCTGCTGGGTCCTCGGCTTCGCCCACCACGACGGCCTGTTCAAGGACGTGCCGCGCTACCTCACGATCTCGCTGGCGTCGATCGTCATGGGCTTCGGGCTGTGGTGGGCCTCGGGGCACCTCACCGCGGACGGCTGGGACCTCAACGACATCCCGCTGGCCCAGGCGACCTGGTCGCTCGGCTTCTGCGTGATCCTGCTCCAGTACGCTCCGTCCTGGCAGGAGCTGCCCGGCCGGCTGGCCCGCTTCGACCGCCTGGTCACGCTCGCCAACAACCGGGCCGTGACGATCTACCTCTGGCACAACCTGCTGATCCTGGCGACGATCCCGCTGATCGACCTCCTCTGGAAGATCCCGTACGTGGACGCGCACCTGGGATCGACGGTCGAGGCGGGGTACACCCTGCTGATGACCCTGGTCATCTGGCCGCTGCTCGCGCTCATGATCGTCGCCGTGGGCTGGGTGGAGGACGTCGCCGCCAAGCGCCGGCCACGGCTCTGGCCGGACGGCAGACGGTAGGGCTCCATCTCACCGGGCCGGGAACGGCCCGGTGAGGGCAAGGTTGCGCACCGGTCACCTCGCGGCACCACGCCGAAACGCGGGCTCCCTAGCGTCGGGAACAACACCCCGACCCCCTGTGGAGGCGCGTGATGGCAGGCCGTTGGATCGAGACCTGGGAGCCGGAGGACGAGACGTTCTGGCGGGAGAAGGGCGAACGGGTCGCCCGCCGCAACCTCTGGTTCTCCGTGCTCTCCGAGCACATCGGATTCTCCATCTGGACCCTGTGGTCGGTGATGGTCCTCTTCATGGGACCCGAGTACGGCGTCGACCCGGCCGGGAAGTTCTTCCTCATCTCGACCGCCACCCTCGTCGGCGCGCTGGTGAGGGTGCCGTACACCTTCGCCGTCGCCCGCTTCGGCGGCCGCAACTGGACGATCTTCAGCGCGGTGAGCCTGCTCGTCCCGACCCTGGCCGCGTTCTGGGTGATGGAGCCCGGAACCTCGTACGGCACGTTCGTGGCCGTCGCGGCGCTCACCGGGATCGGCGGCGGCAACTTCGCCTCGTCGATGACCAACATCAACGCCTTCTTCCCGCTGCGCCAGAAGGGCTGGGCGCTCGGTCTCAACGCGGGCGGCGGCAACATCGGCGTCCCCGTCGTCCAGCTCGTCGGCCTGCTCGTCATCGGCACCCTGGGCGCCTCGCACCCCCGGATCGTCCTCGGCGTGTACCTCCCGCTGATCATCCTGGCCGCCGTCTGCGCCGCCCTCCGCATGGACAACCTGCGGCCCGTGAAGAACGACACCGGGGCCGCCCTGGAGGCCGTCCGCGACCCGCACACCTGGCTCATGTCGGTCCTCTACATCGGCACCTTCGGCTCGTTCATCGGCTACAGCTTCGCCTTCGGCCTGGTGCTCCAGACCCAGTTCGGCCGGACCCCGCTCCAGGCCGCCTCGCTCACCTTCGTCGGCCCGCTGCTGGGCTCCCTGATCCGGCCCGTCGGGGGCCGCCTCGCCGACCGGTACGGCGGCGCGCGCATCACCCTGGCCACGTTCGTCGCGATGGCCGCCGCCACCGGGGTCGTCATCCACGCCTCGGGGACCGCCTCGCTGCCGGTCTTCCTCACCGGCTTCACCGCCCTGTTCGTCCTGACGGGCCTCGGCAACGGATCGACGTACAAGATGATTCCCGGCATCTTCCACACCAAGGCGCTGGCCCGGGGCCTGGACGGCGAGGCGGCCGCCGCCCACGGACGGCGGCTCTCCGGCGCGGCCATGGGCCTCATCGGTGCCGTCGGCGCCCTCGGCGGCCTGGCGATCAACCTCGCCTTCCGCCAGTCCTTCCAGGCCTCCGGCGCCGGAACCGCGGCCTTCTGGTCCTTCCTCGCCTTCTACGGGGTGTGCATCACGCTCACCTGGGCGGTATACCTTCGCCGCCCGGCACCGGCGCCCGCCCGTGCCCAGCTCGGTTACGCGGAGGTGTAGAAACGGCACGGTCCGGCGTCCTGCGACGTAACGGCCGGGAAATACGGGGGAACCGAGCCTGTCACGCACCGTTGGCAGTCTCGGGCCTCCGCACATCGGGTCACCAGCGGGAACCATCGCGCACCAGCGGGAACACAGGAGCCGGGAACACGCCATGCAGGACGACGACACAACGCACGGCCCCCTCGCGGGCTTCACCGTCGGGGTGACCGCCGCCCGCCGGGCCGAGGAGCTGGGCACCCTCCTCAAACGCCGCGGGGCCGCCGTCCTGCACGCGCCCGCCCTGCGGATCGTGCAGCTCGCCGACGACAGCGAACTCCTCGCCGCCACCAAGGAGCTGATCGGTCACGCCCCCGACGTGGCGGTCGCCACCACCGCGATCGGCTTCCGCGGCTGGATCGAGGCGGCCGACGGCTGGGGCATCGGCGACGCGCTCCTTCAGACCCTGCGCGGGGTCGAACTCCTCGCCCGGGGCCCCAAGGTCAAGGGCGCCATCCGGGCCGCCGGGCTCTCCGAGGCCTGGTCGCCCGGGTCCGAATCGATGGCCGAGGTCCTCGACCGACTCCTCGCCGAGGGCGTCGCGGGCCGCCGGGTCGCCCTCCAACTGCACGGCGAACCGCTGCCCGGCTTCGTCGAGTCCCTGACGGCCGCGGGCGCCGAGGTCGTCGTCGTCCCCGTCTACCGCTGGATGCCGCCGCAGGACATCGCCCCGCTCGACCGGATGCTCGACGTCACGGCCGCCCGGGGCCTGGACGCGATCACCTTCACCAGCGCGCCCGCCGCCGCCTCGTTCCTGGGCCGGGCCGAGACCCGCGGTCTGCTCCCGGAGATCCTCGGTGCCCTGCGCGACGACGTGCTGGTCGCCTGCGTCGGACCGGTCACCGCCCTCCCGCTCCAGGCCCGGGGCATCGACACCCTCCAGCCGGAACGCTTCCGGCTCGGCCCCCTCGTCCAGCTGCTGTGCGCCCACCTCCCGGCGGCCGCCCGCATCCTGCCCGTCGCCGGCCACCGCGTCGAGATCCGGGGCCACGCCGTCCTCGTCGACGACGAACTGCGCGCGGTGCCGCCCGCGGGCATGGCCCTCCTGCACGCGCTGGCCCGCCGCCCCGGCTGGGTGGTGGCCCGCGCCGACCTGCTGCGGGCCCTGCCCGGCAGCGGATCCGACGAGCACGCGGTGGAGACGGCGATGGCCCGGCTGCGCTCGGCGCTGGGCGTGCCCCGGCTGATCCAGACGGTCGTCAAGCGCGGCTACCGGCTGGCGCTGGACCCGTCGGCGGACACGAAGTACGGGCGCTGAGAGGCCTGGGGCGCGGGGGCTGCGGGGCGTACGCCCAGGTCGGCCGGGCCGCTCGCCGTGCCCCCCTCCACGGGGAGCCGGGGCAGGCGAGCCGGAGCCCGGCCGTCCCGGTTAGCGTGACCGGATGACCGACCGCACCCACCTCCTCGCCCCGGACGTGGCCTTCCGGCCCGCCGAACTCACCGACGCGCCCTCCTTCGCCACGGCCCTCACCCGCAACCGCGCGTACATGCGCCGCTGGGAACCCGTACGCCCCGACATCTTCTACACCGTCGAGGGTCAGACCGCCCGGCTCACCGCCCTGCTGGCCGACCGGGACGCCGGGCGGGCGATGCCCTGGGTGCTCGCCGACGCCGACGACCGGGTGATCGGCGCCTTCACGCTCTCCGGCGTCGAGCGGGGCCCGTTCCGCAACGGCCGCCTCGGCTACTGGGTCGACGAGTGCCACGCCGGACGCGGCCTGGCCACCGCGGCCGTCCGCGCCGTCTGCGAGGCGGCCCGCGACCGGCTGGGCCTGCACCGCGTCGAGGCGGCGACCGTCACCGACAACGTCCCGTCCCAACAGGTGCTCGCCAAGGCCGGGTTCGAGCGGATCGGTACCGCGCCCGGCTATCTGCACATCAACGCCCGCTGGCGCGACCACCACCTGTTCCAGCGGCTTCTCCACGACGATCCGCCGGCGGGCTGACCACCGCCGCGGCCACCGGAGCCTCCCGCACATGCACATGGCCGTCCAGCGGATAGTCCGGCGGCAGCGCCGGGATCACCCGCGCCAACGGGTATCCGCACTTCTCCGCCACCCGGCACGAGGCCACGTTGTCGAGTTGATGCAGCAACTCCAGCCGGAGGAGGCCCTGCTCGCCGAAGGTCGTGAACGCCCAGTCGGTCAGGGCCGCCAGCGCCCGTGACGCCACGCCCCGGCCGCGCGCCGGAGCCGTCGTCCAATAGCCCATCTCGGCCTGGCCGTTCACCAGATCCAGCTGCTTCATCACGACGTTGCCGAGCAGCTCGTCCTCCCGCCCGCGCTCCGTCACGGCGAACGCGAAGCGGGTGCCCGAAGCCCACCCCGTACGCTGCGCCTCCAGCCAGTCGGCGGCCCCGTCCGGCCCGGAGACCTGGACGGCCAGCCACCGCCGCATCGCCGGATCCTCGTACGCCGTAAGCACTGCGGGCAGGTGCTGCTCGCGCCACGGGCGCAGCAGCAGCCCGTCGGCGCCGATCACGGTGCTCTCGTCGTGCGGGTCCATGCGGATCTCCCCCTCGTGCTCCATGGCCGCCACGGTACGGGGGTGGCGGCGGGGGTTCCGGCCGGGCCCCGACAGGAGCACTCTGGGGGTGGTCGTTCCACCGGGTGACCCAGGGCGGTGAGCGGGATCATGGCAGTGGGCAGGGGTGCGCGGATGTGGCGGTTCGACGCGGGCCGGATCTGCCTCGACCTGGTGGCCACGGAACGTGCGGGCGGGGTGCCCGGAACCTGCGAACAGCTCGGCGGGCCCGGCCACTTGGCCCAGTGGCTGTGCGACGCCCGACTCGTCCCGCCGGGCACCGCGCTGACCGCGCTGGACGACGCCTGGGTGGTCCGCTTCCACGAACTGCGCTCGGACGTCTCCCGGTTGATGGCTGCTCAGCTCGGCGGGGCGCCGGCCGACGGCGCCCTGGAGCGGGTCAACTCCCTGGCTTCCGGCGCGCCTCCGGGCCCCCGCGCGGTGCGCGGCGCGGACGGCGAGCTGGTGCGGGCCCTGAGCGCCGCGCCCGACTGCGCGGGTCTCCTCGCGGTCGTCGCCCGGGACGCGGTGGACCTGCTCACGGACCCGGTCGCGCGGTCGGCCCTGCGCCGCTGCCAGGGCGAGGCCTGCCACCGCCTCTACCTGGACACCTCGCGCGGCGGACGGCGGCGCTGGTGCTCCGGCGAGGTCTGCGGCAACCGCGAGCGGGTCGCCCGCCACCGCCGCAGAACCTCCGGGACGACCGGCGCGAACGACCCGGGTGGACCCGGCGCGTACGGTCCGGAGAAAGAATTTCCGCCCGGCGTTGAATGAACCGGCCCCCACCCCCGTATCGATGGTCCAGGAGCTCGTTTCAGAGGTCTCGACCGGGAGGTTCGGGTGCGCAAGGATGCGGCCGTGGCCGATGACCGTCCGCACAGGGCTCGACATCGCAGTGAGCCGCCCCCGCCCCCTTCCGGGATACCGGACGAGGAGCTGATGCGGGCGCTGTACCGCGAACACGCCGGGCCGCTGCTCGCGTACGTCCTCCGACTCGTCGCGGGCGACCGCCAGCGGGCTGAGGACGTGGTGCAGGAGACGCTCATCCGTGCCTGGAAGAACGCCGGCCGGCTCAACCGGGCCACCGGCTCCGTCCGACCCTGGCTGGTGACGGTCGCCCGGCGCATCGTCATCGACAACCACCGCAGCCGGCAGGCCCGGCCGCGCGAGGTCGATCCGTCGCCGCTGGAGGTCATTCCCGCGGAGGACGAGATCGACAAGGCGCTGTGGCTGATGACGCTCTCGGACGCGCTCGAAGATTTGACCCCCGCGCACCGGGAAGCATTGGTCGAGACCTACTTCAAGGGGCGTACGGTCAACGAGGCCGCCGAAGTGCTCGGTGTCCCCAGCGGGACCGTGCGGTCCCGGGTGTTCTACGCACTGCGTTCGATGAAGCTCGCACTCGAAGAGAGGGGGATCACGGCATGAGCGACCAGCAGTGGCAGCCGTTCGGGCCCCGGCCTCCCGGTCACCGCACGCCGTCAGGTCCCTCAAGTCCCCCGTATCCGGCGGGTCCTGCACACCCCTCAGGGCCCGCCCACCTCGCAGGCATCCCCGGCCCGCCCGGACGCTTCGGCGCCGGACCCGGTCACGGCCCGGGGCCGACGGGCTCCGAAGGGTCCGAGCACGACGCGGCCGCCGCGTACGTCCTCGGCATTCTCGACGACGCGCAGGCGAGCGACTTCGAGGCCCATCTCGCGGGCTGCGCCCGGTGCGCCGCGCATCTCGACGAGTTCGCGGGGATGGAGCCGATGCTCGCGATGCTCTCCGAGGCCCCGTCCGCCGTGCCCGGCGCCCGCCCCGTACCGCATGTGCCCGAGAAGCCCGCGCCCCGGCTGCTCGGAGGACTCATGGACGAGGTCGCGCGCAGGCGGCACCGCCGCAGCCGGCGCAGCCGGTACTGGGTCGCCGCGGCCGCTGCCCTCATCGTCGGCGGCCCGGTCGCCGCGTTCGCGGTCACGGCGGGCGACGACCGCGGTGGCGGATCGGTGGCCGTGGGCGAGCCACATCCCACCAGCCCGGCCGAGGACTCCTTCTTCGAGCGCATGACGGAGAAGGTCTCGGCGACCGACCCCACCACCCGGGTCGGCGCGACCGTCGGCATGGAGGAGAAGGCCTGGGGCACCCACACGGTCCTGGAGCTGAAGAACGTCAAGGGACCGCAGAAGTGCACGCTGGTCGCCGTCTCCAGGACCGGTGAGGAGGAGGTCGTCACCTCCTGGTCCGTCCCGCGGTGGGGGTACGGCATCGAAGGCGCGACGAACCCGACGGCGAAGGCCCCGCTGTACGTGCACGGCGGGGCGGCGATGGACCGCGAGGACATCGCCCGCTTCGAGGTGCGGACCTTCGACGGGGAGCGGCTGGTGGAGATCGGGGGCTAGGGCCCGTCGTCAAACTGCCGCCTGCCGGGCGACGACGGGACAGCCCTTAGCAGCGCGCGACGCGCGATCTCCTCCCTGGTCGGCAGGTGCGCCCGGGCCCCCTTCGCTATAGGGTTGACGGCTGCCCAGTGCCGTTAAGAAGGGGGCCTCGGTGGCCGCGCAGGATGCCGCTGTCGAATCGCTGCGGGACCGGGAAATCGGTGTCGAGCAAGAGCATCTCGACCGTGTTTATCACCGCCTCGAAGAGAAGATCCACGAGGCGGAATTCCTCATGAACGACGCCGTCAAGCGCGGCCAGGTCGGTACCCCCGGCGCGCTCGCGGAGCGGGACGCCCAGGTGTTCCGGGCGGGGATCCACCTCAACCGGCTGAACAGCGAGTTCGAGGACTTCCTCTTCGGGCGGATCGATCTGCTGCTCGGCAAGGACGGGGAGCGCGGCCCGGACGGCGCGTACACCTCCGTGGAGCCGGCCGACGACTCCGTCCGCGACGACGCCACCGCCGATATCGCGGAGACGCTCCACATCGGGCGGATCGGGGTGCTGGACTCCGACTACGCGCCGCTGGTGATCGACTGGCGGGCCCCGGCCGCCGCCCCGTTCTACCGCTCCACCCCGAAGGACCCGGGCCGTGTCGTACGCCGCCGGGTCATCCGCTCCAAGGGCCGCAAGGTCCTCGGGGTCGAGGACGACCTGATGCGGCCGGAGCTGACGGCGTCCCTCGGCGGCGAGAAGCTGCCGGTGATCGGGGACGGCGCGCTGATGGCGGCGCTCGGCCAGGCTCGCAGCCACACCATGCGGGACATCGTCTCCTCCATCCAGGCAGAACAGGACCTGGTCATCCGGGCCCCCGCCGCCTCCGTCACCGAGGTCACCGGCGGCCCCGGCACCGGCAAGACCGCCGTCGCCCTGCACCGGGCCGCGTATCTGCTCTACCAGGACCGGCGGCGGTACGCGGGCGGCATCCTGATCGTCTCGCCCACCCCGCTCCTGGTCGCGTACACCGAAGGGGTGCTGCCCTCGCTCGGCGAGGAGGGCCAGGTCGCCATCCGCGCGATCGGCTCGCTCTCGGACGACGCGGCGGGCCTGGAAGGCGCCACCGCGTACGACGAACCGGCCGTGGCCCGGGTCAAGGGCTCCTCCCGGATGCTCCCCGTGCTGCGCAAGGCGGCCCGGGGCGCCCTGGAGATCTCACCGCCGGCGAACGAGGGCGGCCAGCTCGCGTTCGGGGACGAGCCCGCGCAGGCGGCCGCCCCGGCCACCCCCACCCGGCTGCGCGTCGTCGCCTTCGGGGCCCGGATCGAGCTGGAGGCCGAGGAGCTGCGGCGTATCCGGCACAACGCCCTGGGCGGCACCGCCCCGGTCAACCTGCTGCGCCCGCGCGCCCGCAAGCTGCTGCTGGACGCCCTGTGGAACAAGTCCTCCGGGCGCGGCCGCTACACCGACCCGGAACTGATCGCGGAGCTGCGGTCCTCGTTCGACGAGGACGTCTCCACCGAGACCCCGTTCCTGGAGTTCCTCGACGCCTGGTGGCCCGAGCTGACGCCCCGCCGGGTGCTGGCCGCGATGGCCGACGAACGGCGGCTCGGCCGCTGGTCCCGGCGCATCCTCAACCAGGGCGAGACGCGCCGCCTGGCCCGCTCCCTCAAGCGCCTGGACGCGGAGGGCAACGGTCCGCTCTCCGTCCACGACGTGGCGCTCCTGGACGAGCTCCAGGCGCTGCTGGGCACCCCGAACCGGCCCAAGCGCAAGCGCGAGGCCGATCCGCTGGACCAGCTCACCGGGCTCGAGGAGCTGATGCCGCAGCGCGAGGAGACCCAGTGGGAGCGGGCCGAGCGGCTCGCGGCGGAGCGCACGGAGTACGCGCACGTCATCGTCGACGAGGCGCAGGACCTCACCCCGATGCAGTGGCGCATGGTCGGCCGCCGCGGTCGGCACGCCACCTGGACGATCGTCGGCGACCCGGCCCAGTCCTCCTGGTCCGACCCGGACGAGGCGGCCGCGGCCCGGGACGAGGCCCTCGGCTCCCGGCCGCGCCGCCGCTTCACCCTCACGGTCAACTACCGCAACCCGGCGGAGATCGCGGAGCTGGCCGCCAAGGTGCTGGCGCTGGCCATGCCCGGTATGGAGTCCCCGGCGGCGGTCCGCTCGACCGGGGTGGTGCCGCGCTTCGAGCCGGTGCGCGACGGGGACCTGGCCGCCACGGTCCGCGATGAGGCCGCGCGGCTGCTGGAGCAGGTGGACGGCACGGTCGGCGTGGTCGTCGCGATGAACCGGCGCGCCCAGGCCCGCGCGTGGCTCGCGGAGCTGGGGGAGCGGGTGGTGGCGCTGGGCAGCCTGGAGGCCAAGGGGCTGGAGTACGACGCCACGGTGGTCGTCTCGCCCGCGGAGATCGCGGACGAGTCCCCGGCCGGGCTGCGGGTGCTGTACGTGGCGCTGACCCGGGCGACGCAGCAGCTCACGGTGGTCTCGGGGGAGCGGGACATGCCGGACGAGGACGGGGTGCCGGACCTGCTCAGGGACTGACGCCCGTAGCGCCGGGAGCCTGGTTCCGCAGGGTTCCGCGAGTCAACCCGGCGCACGGGAATCACTTTTCCGGGGTCTTTGTTACCGTGGTACTGGCACCGGCTCGATCCAAGCCCCCGGGCCCAACCTTCGTCGCTTCGAGCGACCACTTGCCGCGAGGCGAGCATGGCGGGTCGGTGCCATCCAGACGTAGAAGACAGACCCGCGTCACCTCCCGGTGGCGCGGGTCTGTTCGCGTTTCGGGGTCCCGCCGGCCGCTTTCCGGCCCGTTGGGGGTTCCGCCGAACGGGTGATCTCTCGTATGGTGGAAACTACTTTCCGAAAGGCGGCAGTCATTACCGGCTACCAGTCGGTAGGTGCGACGATCGGGAAGCACATCCGGAACCCACCCTCCGGATGTGCGGCAATGAAGCTAAGGAAAGCGAAGGACTCGGCCATGGCAACGGCGCCCAGCGTCTCGTACTCGATGACGGTCCGGCTGGAGGTGCCCGCGAGCGGCACCGCGGTCTCCCAGCTCACCACGGCCGTCGAGTCCTCCGGGGGCTCGGTCACCGGCCTCGACGTGACCGCGTCCGGCCACGAGAAGCTGCGGATCGACGTCACCATCGCCGCCACCTCCACCTCGCACGCGGACGAGATCGTCGAAGGTCTGCGCGACATCGAGGGCGTCGTGCTGGGCAAGGTCTCCGACCGTACGTTCCTCATGCACCTCGGCGGCAAGATCGAGATGGCGTCCAAGCACCCCATCCGCAACCGTGACGACCTCTCGATGATCTACACCCCCGGCGTCGCCCGGGTCTGCATGGCCATCGCCGAGAACCCCGAGGACGCGCGTCGCCTCACCATCAAGCGCAACTCCGTCGCAGTTGTGACGGACGGCTCCGCGGTGCTCGGCCTCGGCAACATCGGCCCGAAGGCCGCGCTGCCCGTCATGGAGGGCAAGGCGGCCCTCTTCAAGCGCTTCGCCGGCATCGACGCCTGGCCGATCTGCCTGGACACCCAGGACACCGACGCCATCGTCGAGATCGTGAAGGCCATCGCCCCCGGCTTCGCGGGCATCAACCTGGAGGACATCTCCGCGCCCCGCTGCTTCGAGATCGAGGCCCGGCTGCGCGAGGCCCTCGACATCCCCGTCTTCCACGACGACCAGCACGGCACCGCGATCGTCGTGCTCGCCGCCCTCACCAACGCCCTGCGCGTGGTGGGCAAGAGCATCGGCGACGTACGGGTCGTCATGTCCGGTGCGGGAGCGGCCGGTACGGCCAT
This sequence comes from Streptomyces globisporus, assembly GCF_003501885.1. Classification (GTDB taxonomy): domain Bacteria; phylum Actinomycetota; class Actinomycetes; order Streptomycetales; family Streptomycetaceae; genus Streptomyces; species Streptomyces globisporus_D. The sequence goes on along the minus strand of NZ_QWFA01000032.1, from coordinate 14,611 downwards.
TCTGAAGCTGCTCATCGCCGCGGGCGTCAAGCACGCGGTGGTCGCCGACATCCACGGAGTGGTGCACGCCGGACGCGAGGACCTGGTCGCCGCCGACCCCGACTCGCCGCTGCGCTGGATCGCCGACAACACCAACCCCGAGGGCGTCACCGGCACCCTCAAGGAGGCCGTCGTCGGCGCCGACGTCTTCATCGGCGTCTCCGCCCCGAACGTGCTGAACGGCGACGACGTAGCCGCGATGGCGGACGGCGCGATCGTGTTCGCGCTCGCGAACCCGGACCCCGAGGTCGACCCCGCGATCGCCCGTCAGACGGCCGCGGTCGTCGCCACCGGACGCTCGGACTTCCCCAACCAGATCAACAACGTGCTGGTCTTCCCGGGTGTCTTCCGAGGTCTGCTGGACGCTCAGTCCCGCACCGTCAACACGGAGATGATGCTCGCCGCCGCCGGCGCCCTGGCCGACGTGGTCGCCGAGGACGAGGTCAACGCGAACTACATCATCCCCTCGGTCTTCAACGACAAGGTCGCGGGCGCCGTCGCCGGAGCCGTCCGGGCCGCCGCGAAGGCCGCCGGCGTCACCGCGGTCGACCCCGCCGCGACCGTCTGACCCAGCCGTTTCGGGGTCCTTTCGAGGGGTACGCGCGAAGTACCCCGGGCCGCACCCGCCCGTGCCGTACGGCGCGTCGCGGGTCGCGGCGCCCCAAACGCCCCTTTAGGGTGGGCGGGCAGTGGGCCCTGCGGGGCCCGGCATCCGCTGCGGACCGCTCGGCCAAGTCGACGGAGCGTCACCACGAGCAAACCGTGGCGCTTTTCATCGACTCCGAAGGGTTCCGGATTGGCTTTCCCGCCGCTGGTGGGGGCAGGATGCGTAATCGGGCGAGAGGGTCTGACATCAGACCCGGGTCCGGGGACTGTCAGAGGGCCCTGGCAGCATCGGCTTCGATCTCACGCCTCACAGGCAAGAAGAACACGGGAGTAACAACATGAACCGCAGTGAGCTGGTGGCCGCCCTGGCCGACCGCGCCGAGGTGACTCGCAAGGACGCCGACGCCGTGCTGGCCGCGCTCGCCGAGACCGTCGGTGAGATCGTCGCCAAGGGCGACGAGAAGGTCACCATCCCCGGTTTCCTGACCTTCGAGCGCACCCACCGTGCCGCTCGCACCGCCCGCAACCCGCAGACCGGCGACCCGATCAACATCCCCGCCGGCTACAGCGTGAAGGTCTCCGCGGGCTCGAAGCTCAAGGAAGCCGCCAAGGGCAAGTAACCCACGGCGCGACAAGGGCGGCCCCTCCCGACCAGGAGGGGCCGCCCTTACGCATGCCGGGGGCACATGCGCCCCGTACAGCCCCCGCCGACCGGCAGGGGCCCCAGGGGCTCACGGATGCATCCGTGCGCCCTTCAGGACCTTGTCCACGGCGTTCCGCGGCCCGTACACGGCCAGACCCACCAGATCCAGCGAGTCCCGCCCCACGGCCCGCACCGCCGCGCGGTTGTCCCGGTCGTTGCCCGTGCCGAACAGGTCCGAGGTGAACACGGCCACCTTCAGGGACCGGGAGAGCGCCTTCGTGTGCGCGGCGGTCAGCGTCTCCTTCGCCCCCTCGAAGACCAGCACCGGCTGCCGCAGCATCGGCAGGTACGCGGTCGCCTCGGCGTCCTCGTAGGGCTCGCCGATCACCTCCGGCGCCGCCGTCCCCAGGCCGCTCACCAGGAAGGCGGTCACGTTCAGCCGCTGCCAGGTCTCCAGGTCGTCGCGGAGCAGCACCGCGATCTTCGTGTCGAAACGGACCGGCGTGGTCTCGTCGCCGCTCGTGTTCTCGTGCGTGTTTCCCATGGTTCGAGACTGGCCGCCGCCCCGCCGGAGCGTCTTGTACGTTCTTGGCGTGACCCGCGTGAGCCGCCCGCAGGAGATCTCGGCCTGGCGACCGTCCGTCGCCGGGGTCGTGGAGGTCTTCCATGCCCGCTTCACCGAGCACGCCTACCCCATGCACGTCCACGACGCCTGGACGCTCCTGATCGTCGACGACGGGGCCGTCCGCTACGACCTGGACCGCCACCAGCACGGCACCCCGGACGGCACCGTCAGCCTGCTGCCGCCGCAGGTCCCGCACAACGGTTCGCCCGCCACCCCGGACGGTTTCCGTAAGCGGGTGCTCTATCTGGACATGAGTCAGCTCGACGCGAGCCTCATCGGCCCCGCCGTGGACACCCCCGATCTGGCCGACCCCCTGCTGCGCGCCCGCGTCGCCCGGCTGCACGCCGCCCTCGCGGACCCGGGTGACGCGCTGGAGGCGGAGAGCCGCCTGGCGTTCGTCGGGGAGCGGCTGCGCGGCCATCTGCGGCCCGTGGAGGCCACGGAGCGCCCCTTGCCCGGCCCCGGCGTCGCCCGGGACCTGCGCGAGCTGCTGGACGAGCGGCTGCGGGAGGGCGTCACGCTCGCCGAGGCCGCCGGGCTGGTCCACGCGCACCCGACCCATCTCGTACGGGCCTTCAGCGCGGCCTACGCGATGCCGCCCCACCAGTACGTGACGGCCCGCCGGGTCGACCGCGCCCGCCGCCTGCTGCTGGAGGGCGTGCCGCCGGGGGAGGCGGCCGTCGCGGTCGGCTTCCACGACCAGTCCCACCTCACCCGGCACTTCAAGCGGATCGCGGGCACCACCCCGGGCCGGTTCGCGCGGGCCACGCGGCGCCCCGGCTCTCAGTGAGGCGGAAAAGCCGACGCCCCGGTCCCCTCGCCGAGGGGGCCGGGGCGCCGGGTGCGCAGTGCTGTGTGCGGCAGCACTGAGCGGGGTCAGACCAGGGAACCGCCCGGCAGCTCCACCTTCGCGCCGAGCTTCTCCAGCTTCTCCATGAAGTTCTCGTAACCGCGGTTGATCAGGTCGATGCCGTGCACCCGGGAGGTGCCCTGCGCCGCCAGCGCCGCGATCAGGTACGAGAAGCCGCCCCGGAGGTCCGGGATGACCAGGTCCGCGCCCTGCAGCTTCGTCGGTCCGGAGACGACCGCCGAGTGCAGGAAGTTGCGCTGGCCGAAGCGGCAGTCCGAACCGCCCAGGCACTCGCGGTAGAGCTGGATGTGCGCGCCCATCTGGTTGAGCGCGGAGGTGAAGCCGAGCCGCGACTCGTACACCGTCTCGTGGACGATCGACAGGCCCGCGGCCTGCGTCAGCGCCACGACCAGCGGCTGCTGCCAGTCGGTCTGGAAGCCGGGGTGCACGTCCGTCTCCAGCGCGATGGCGTTGAGCGCGCCGCCCGGGTGCCAGAAGCGGATGCCCTCGTCGTCGATCTCGAAGGCGCCGCCGACCTTGCGGTAGGTGTTCAGGAAGGTCATCATCGAGCGCTGCTGGGCGCCGCGCACATAGATGTTGCCCTCGGTCGCCAGCGCTGCCGACGCCCAGGAGGCCGCCTCCAGGCGGTCCGGGATCGCCCGGTGGGTGTATCCGTCGAGCTTGTCGACACCGGTGATCCGGATGGTCCGGTCGGTGTCCATGGAGATGATCGCGCCCATCTTCTGCAGTACGCAGATGAGGTCCTCGATCTCCGGCTCGACGGCCGCGTTGGACAGCTCCGTGACGCCCTCGGCGAGGACAGCGGTGAGCAGCACCTGCTCGGTGGAGCCCACCGAGGGGTACGGCAGCCGGATCTTGGTGCCGCGCAGCCGCTGCGGGGCCTCCAGGTACTGGCCGTCGGCCCGCTTCTCGATGGTCGCGCCGAACTGGCGCAGCACCTCGAAGTGGAAGTCGATCGGCCGGCCGCCGATGTCACAGCCGCCCAGGCCCGGGATGAAGGCGTGGCCGAGGCGGTGCAGCAGGGGGCCGCAGAACAGGATCGGGATGCGCGACGAACCCGCGTGGGCATCGATGTCGGCGACGTTCGCCGACTCGACGTGCGAGGGGTCGAGGATCAGTTCGCCCGGCTCGTCGCCGGGGCGGACGGTGACGCCGTGCAGCTGGAGGAGTCCCCGGACCACCCGTACGTCACGGATGTCGGGAACGTTGCGGAGGCGGCTGGGCCCGCTGCCGAGCAGCGCGGCGACCATGGCCTTCGGCACCAGGTTCTTGGCGCCTCGGACGCGGATCTCGCCCTCCAGCGGGGTGCCGCCGTGGACAAGCAGGACATCGTCTGTGCCGGTCATGTATCTCGCGTTCCGGAGTGGTCGGGCAGGGGGCCAACGAAAAGGGTAATGGCCTCCTACCCCCCTTCCGTAAGGCGAAGGGGGGTGTACGAACGTCATGAATCCGCCACAACACCCTCCGCGCATCCGATCTTGCGGAGGGTTACCGTCCGGATGGCCCACGGCGTCCCCGCCGGACGGTGCGCTCCCCGTGCCTCCGTGCGCCCTGAGCTGCGCTCGCTCTCCTGAGGGCGGCATCACGGGGACTCGCCCCCCGGAAGGGGCGAAGATGCGGGATCATTCGTGCCATGACCGAGGTGTCCTCGCTCACAGGGCGACTGCTCGTGGCCGCACCCGCCCTCACGGACCCGAATTTCGACCGCGCGGTGGTGCTGCTCCTCGACCACGACGAGGAGGGCTCCCTCGGCGTGGTCCTCAACCGCCCGACCCCGGTCGGGGTCGGCGACATCCTCGCGTCCTGGGCCGCCCTGACCGGCGAGCCGGACGTCGTCTTCCAGGGCGGCCCGGTTTCGCTCGACTCCGCGCTCGGCGTGGCGGTGATCCCCGGAGACGAGGGCCCGCTCGGCTGGCGGCGGGTCCACGGGGCGATCGGCCTGGTCGATCTGGAGACCCCGCCTGAGCTGCTCGGCCCCGCCCTCGGCTCGCTGCGGATCTTCGCCGGGTACGCGGGCTGGGGCCCCGGCCAGTTGGAGGGCGAGCTGACCGAGGGCGCGTGGTACGTGGTCGAGTCCGAGCCCGGCGACGTCTCCTCCCCGCGCCCCGAGCAGCTCTGGCGCGCGGTGCTCCGCCGCCAGCGCAGCGAGCTCGCGATGATCGCCACGTATCCGGACGACCCTTCACTCAACTGATCCCCGTCTCTTTAAGTACCCTTGGCGGTTATGAGCACTCTTGAGCCCGATCGCGGGGCAGGTACGGGGACCCTCGTCGAACCGACGCCGCAGGTGTCGAGGGGCGACGGCGACCACGAGCGCTACGCCCATTACGTCCAGAAGGACAAGATCATGGCGAGCGCCCTGGAGGGCACTCCCGTGGTCGCGCTGTGCGGAAAGGTCTGGGTGCCGGGGCGTGACCCCAAGAAGTACCCGGTCTGTCCGATGTGCAAGGAGATCTACGAGTCCATGGGCGCCGGCGGCGACAAGGACAAGGGCAAGGGCGGCGGCAAGGACAAGAAGTAGGTCCGGCCCCTCACCCCTGCCGAAAGGCCCCCGGGGCGTGCGACACCGCGCGCCCCGGGGGCCTTTCGCATGTCCGCTCACGGAAGGTGACGGTTCGGTCGCGTTGCACGGGCTGCTTCCGCTGGTCACAGAGTGGTCGAGACCACTTGTCGTCACCGGAACGCAGGCCTACTCTCCTGCCAGTTGTGCAGAACGAAACGCACGTTGCACATGATGCAACGCTTGACCGGTAGGGGTTCCGGATGAAGCTTTCTGCCCGAATTGCCGCCCCCGTCGCGGCGCTTGTGCTGGCCGGCCTCACCGCCACCGCCTGTGCGCCGCAGACCTCCGACACGAGTGCGAAGGGTGACGACAAGAGCGGCACGCTCCGTGTCTGGCTCTTCCAGGAGGTCGGCAACAAGCCCAAGGAGAAGGTCGTCGACGCGGCCGTCGCCGACTTCGAGAAGGCCCACAAGGGTGCGAAGGTCGAGGTCGAGTACATACCCGTTGACACCCGCGCGCAGCGCATCAAGGCGGCGTTCAACGACCCCAAGAGCGCCCCGGACCTCATCGAGTACGGCAACAGCGACACCGCCGGATACGTCAAGGACGGCGGACTCGCCGACATCACCGAGGAGTTCGGAGCCTGGGACGAGGCCAAGGACACCGACCCGATCGCCAAGCAGTCCGTCACCGTGGACGGCAAGGTCTACGGCGCGCCCTTCTTCGTCGGCGTCCGGGCCCTCTACTACCGCACCGACGTCTTCGAGGACCTCGGCATCGATCCCCCCAAGTCCCAGGCCGAACTGATCTCCACCGCCAAGAAGGTCCACAAGGCGAAGCCCGACCTCTACGGCCTCGCGGTCGGCGGCGCGTACACCTACGGCGCGATGCCCTTCATCTGGGCCAACGGCGGCGAACTCGCGGGCGAGACCGACGGGAAGTTCACCTCCGGCATCAACAGCGAGAAGTCCCGCAAGGGCATCGAGGCGTACACCTCCCTCTTCGGCGACGACAACTGTCCGGCCGCCAAGTGCGCCTCCATGGGCGGCAACGCCACCGTGACCGCCTTCGCCTCCGGCAAGGCCGCCATGGCCATCGGCGGCGACTTCAGCCACGCGGCCGTCGAGGCGGGCGCGGTCAAGGGCAAGTACGCCGTCGTGCCCCTGCCCGGCGTCGCCGAGGGTTCCATCGCCCCGGCCTTCGCGGGCGGCAACAACCTCGGCGTCCTCAAGAGCAGTTCGCACCGCACCCTCGCCGTCGACCTGATGAAGTCGCTGTCCGGGAAGAAGACCCAGGCCCGGATGTTCGACGCGATGGGCTTCCTGCCCACCTACACCGACGTCCTGGACAACGCCGCGAAGAAGGAGCCCTTCGTCGCCCCGTTCGTCCAGACCCTCGGCGCGGGCGCCAAGTTCGTCCCCGCCTCGCCCGCCTGGGGCCAGATCGACGCCTCGCTGATCCTGCCGACGATGTTCCAGGAGATCGTCTCCGGCCGTAAGGACGTGGCGACGGCCTCGGACGACGCGGCGAAGAAGATGGACGCGGCCTTCACCGAAGCCGGCTGACGATGACCACGCACACCTCTCCGCTCAAGGCCCCGCCCGCGGGCGCGGCCGGGGCGGGCGGCGCCACCCCGGCCGCCCGCCCGCCCCGGCGCACCCGGTCCGCGTCGCCCGCGAACCGCTCCGGCTGGACCCCCTGGCTCTACCTCCTGCCGGCGCTCGTCCTGCTCGCCGGACTGCTGGTCTACCCGATCTACCAGCTCGGCCTGATCTCGTTCCTGGAGTACACCCAGGCCCAGGTCAGCGGCGGCGAACCCACCACCTTCCAGGGGTTCGGCAACTACGCCACGCTCTTCAACGACAGCCAGTTCTGGCAGGTCCTCCTCGCCACCGTGCTCTTCGCCGCGGCCTGCGTGGTCTCCACCCTGGCCGTCGGCTGCGCGCTCGCCGTCCTGCTCACCCGCATCCGCGCCCTGCCCCGGCTCGCGCTGATGATGGCCGCGCTCGGCGCCTGGGCGACCCCCGCGATCACCGGCTCCACCGTCTGGGTCTTCCTCTTCGACCCCGACTTCGGACCGGTCAACAAGGTGCTCGGACTCGGCGACTTCTCCTGGACGTACGGCCGCTACAGCGCCTTCGCGCTCGTGCTCCTCGAAGTCCTGTGGTGCTCGTTCCCGTTCGTGATGGTCACCGTGTACGCGGGCATCCGGGCCATCCCCACCGAGGTGCTGGAGGCCGCCTCGCTGGACGGCGCGTCCCAGTGGCGGATCTGGCGGACCATCATGGCGCCGATGCTCAAGCCCATCCTGATCGTCGTCACCATCCAGTCGATCATCTGGGACTTCAAGGTCTTCACCCAGATCTACGTCATGACCAACGGCGGCGGCATCGCCGGCCAGAACCTGGTGCTCAACGTGTACGCGTACCAGAAGGCGTTCGCGTCCTCGCAGTACAGCCTCGGATCGGCGATCGGCGTCGTGATGCTGGTGATCCTGCTGGCCGTCACGCTCGTCTATCTGCGCCTGGTGAGGCGCCAGGGGGAGGAACTGTGAGCGCACGCACGCTTCTGGGAGTCAAGCGGCCCGGCAGGCTGATGGCCGAGGCCGCGGCCCTGCTCATCGCCCTCGCGGTCGCCTTCCCGCTCTACTGGATGGTGCTCTCCGCCTTCAAGCCGGCCGGCGAGATCCAGTCCACCGACGCCCGCCCCTGGACGCTGGCCCCCTCGCTCGACTCGTTCCGCCGGGTCTTCGAACAGCAGGACTTCGGCCGCTATTTCCTCAACAGCCTGCTGGTGGCGGGCACGGTCGTCATCCTCTCCGCGCTGGTCGCCTTCCTGGCCGCCACCGCCGTGACCCGCTTCCGCTTCAAGTTCCGCACCACCCTGCTGATCATGTTCCTGGTCGCGCAGATGGTGCCGGTGGAGGCGCTGGCCATCCCGCTGTTCTTCCTGATGCGGGACTTCGGCCAGCTGAACACGCTCGGCTCGCTGATCCTGCCCCACCTCGCCTTCTCGCTGCCGTTCGCCATCTGGATGCTGCGCGGCTTCGTCAAGGCCGTCCCCGAGGCCCTGGAGGAGGCCGCCTACATCGACGGGGCCAGCCGTACGCGGTTCCTGTGGCAGATCCTCTTCCCGCTGGTCTTCCCGGGCCTGGTCGCCACCAGCGTCTTCTCCTTCATCACCACCTGGAACGACTTCCTGTTCGCGAAGTCGTTCATCATCAGCGACACCTCCCAGTCGACGCTGCCGATGGCGCTGCTGGTCTTCTTCAAGCCGGACGAGAACGACTGGGGAGGGATCATGGCAGCCTCGACGGTGATGACCATCCCCGTACTGGTCTTCTTCGTACTCGTACAGCGACGCCTCGTCTCCGGACTGGGCGGAGCGGTTAAGGACTGACGTCATGACACCCGAGAACCCCCCCTCCCCGGGCACTGTGGACGCCTCGGCCCTCGGCCTGATCCCGGCCCCGCGCACCCTGACCGCGGCCGCCGCCGGGCCCTACCCGCTCGGCTACACGACCCCGCTGACCGCCGCACCGGGCACCGAGGGCGTCGCCCGCTGGCTGCGCGCCACGCTCGGCCCGCCCACCGGACTGCCCCTCCCCGAGGGCGACGGCACCGGCACGGGCGCGGGCGACGGCTCCGGTTCGACCGGGCAGGGCATCGTGCTGGCCCTCGACGAGTCGCTCGCCCCCGAGGGCTACCGCCTGGCCGTCGAGGCCAACGCGGTGCGCATCACGGGCGGCACGGCGGCAGGCGTCTTCCGGGGCTCGCAGACCCTCCGCCAGCTCCTCGGCCCGGACGCCTTCCGCCGCGCCCCCCTCGCCCCCGGCCGCACCTGGGAGGTCCCGCCGGTCGTCGTCGAGGACGAACCCCGCTTCGGCTGGCGCGGCATGATGCTCGACGTCTGCCGGCACTTCCTGCCCAAGGACGACGTCCTGCGCTACCTGGACCTGCTGGCCGCCCACAAGCTGAACGTCTTCCACTTCCACCTCACCGACGACCAGGGCTGGCGCATCGAGATCCAGCGCTACCCGCGCCTCACCGAGGTCGGCTCCTGGCGTTCGCGCACCAAGTACGGCCACCGCGCCTCCGAGCTGTGGGACGCGACCCCCTACGGCGGCTTCTACACCCAGGACGACATCCGCGAGATCGTCGCCTACGCCGCCGAGCGGCACATCCGGGTCGTCCCCGAGATCGACATCCCGGGCCACTCGCAGGCCGCGATCAGCGCCTACCCCGAGCTGGGCAACACCGACGTCATCGACACCACCGCCCTCTCCGTCTGGGACACCTGGGGCGTCAACCCGAACGTCCTCGCCCCCACCGACGACACCCTGCGCTTCTTCGAGGGCGTCCTGGAGGAGGTGCTGGAGCTCTTCCCCGCCGAGACCTCGCCCTTCGTCCACATGGGCGGCGACGAGTGCCCCAAGGACCAGTGGAAGGAGTCCCCGCTCGCCCAGGCCCGCATCGCCGAACTCGGCGTGAAGGACGAGGACGGCCTCCAGTCCTGGTTCATCCGCCACTTCGACGCCTGGCTCACCGCCCGGGGCCGCCGCCTCATCGGCTGGGACGAGATCCTGGAGGGCGGCCTCGCCGAAGGGGCCGCTGTCTCCTCCTGGCGCGGCTACGGCGGCGGCATCGCGGCCGCCGAGGCCGGGCACGACGTCGTCATGTGCCCCGAGCAGCAGGTGTACCTGGACCACCGTCAGGACGGCGGCCCCGACGAGCCGATGCCCATCGGGTACGTACGGACCCTGGAGGACGTCTACCGCTTCGAGCCCGTCCCGCCGGGCCTGAGCGAGAAGGCGGCCCGTCACATCCTGGGCACCCAGGCCAACGTGTGGACCGAGGTCATGCAGAACCGGGCCCGCGTCGACTACCAGGTCTTCCCGCGCCTCGCCGCCTTCGCCGAGGTCGCCTGGTCCGCCCTGCCCGCCCCGGCCGACCGGGACTTCGCCGCCTTCGACGCCCGGATGCGGGCAGCCCACTACGCCCGCCTCGACGCCCTCGGCGTCGACTACCGCCCGCCGGGTGGCCCGTACCCCCGCCAGCAGCGCCCCGGCATCCTCGGCCGCCCGCTGGAGGGGGAGCCTCCGGTGGTGTGACCCGCGCCCGGCCCCTCGTCGGCCGCAGCCGTCCGTCAGGACCGCTGCGGCCGACGCGCGTCCGGGGCCGCCCGACCGCCGACGCGGGACAGCGCGAGGGAACGAAGGGCATAAGTCGTACAAGCCTCGCTGAAGAGTGGCAATTCACCTTCCCTGCCGAAGACATGCGAAACCGGAACATCCCGCAGGTCAGGGACGGAACCGTCCTTCGCGGACCCTCGCTCCGGTCCGATCGGAAGATGTGCCAGAGTTGCCACGTCCGGGCTGTGAACACGTACCGTACGGCGGAACAGGCCAGAGCGCCGGGACTCCGGGAAGGGGCAGCTGGGTTGACCACGCACGCACCGCAGGCGATGCAGTCGGTGACGCTGCCGACCTCGTTGGACGAGGCCGTGGCGGCTCTCGGCGCCATGCCCGCAGCCGTTCCGGTTGCCGGGGGCACGGACCTGATGGCAGCCGTCAACAAGGGGCTGCTGCGCCCCTCGGGGCTGGTCGGCCTCGGCCGGATCAGCGAGCTGCGCGGCTGGCACTACCAGGACGGCCACGCGCTTCTGGGCGCCGGACTCACCCACGCCCGGATGGGACGCCCGGACTTCGCCGCCCTCATCCCCGCCCTCGCCGCCTCCGCCCGCGCCGCGGGCCCGCCCCAGATCCGTAACGCCGGAACGCTCGGCGGCAACATCGTCACCTCCGCGCCCACCGGCGACGCCCTGCCGGTGCTGGCCGCGCTGGAGGCCGAGCTCGTCATCGCGGGCCCCGAAGGCGCCCGCCGCGAGATCCCCGTCTCGCACCTGCTGGCCGGCCGCGAACTGCTGGAGCCCGCGGAGCTCATCGGCTTCGTCCGCGTACCGCTGCTGCACGCCCCGCAGGTCTTCCTGAAGGCCACTGGGCGCACCGGCCCCGGCCGCGCCACCGCCTCGGTCGCCATCGTCCTGGACCCGGCCCGCCGGGGCGTGCGCTGCGCGGTCGGCGCCATCGCCCCGATGCCGCTGCGCCCGCTGGAGGCGGAGCAGTGGATCGCCTCGCTGATCGACTGGGACGGCGAACGGGGCCTGGCCCCCGATGCGCTGGCCGCCTTCGGCGAGTACGTCGCCGCGGCCTGCATCCCGGACCACGCACCACCGGCCGACGGATCAGAGGCCCCGCCGCTGTCCCCGGCCGTCCTGCATCTGCGGCGCACCGTCGCCGCGCTCGCCCGACGCGCGCTGGGGAGGGCACTGTCGTGAGCAATGAGGAAAACCCCCACCAGCAGTACGGGCAGCAGGGGCAGGGGCACTCCGAGGACCCGGACCCCCGTTACGGCGGCTGGGAGCCGACCCCGCAGGGTGACGGCTTCGACGCCGACGCCACCGCCTTCGTCCACCTGCCGCCGGAGGACCTGGCGAACATCCCGCTGGCCGCGCCCGGCCACGGGTACGTCCCGCCGATGATCGTTCCGCTGACCCCGGCCGCCGGCCTGGACCCGGCGGCGACGGGCAGCTGGGTGATCCAGACGCAGACCCAGCAGGCGCAGGCCGAGCAGCGCGCCCAGGAGGCCGCCGCCGCGCAGGAGACCGGGGCGATCCACTGGCCCGACCCGAACCAGCAGGGCGGCGTGCCCAGCGGCTACCAGGGCCCGTACCAGGACACCTCGCACGCCACGGCCCAGTGGAACTTCACCGAGGCCCTGGGGGGGGCGGCACAGGCCCCGGAGCAGCCCGGGGAAAGCGACGCCTCGGCCCACCCGGGTCACTCCGGGCACACGGGTCAGTGGACGATCCCGGTCGCGGACGGGGATCTCCCGGACGAATCGGGCGAGTTCCTGGCGTCGGCGCACACCCCGCAGTGGTACGCGGACAGCGCCCGCCCGGCCACGTTGCCCGGCGGCGCGCCCGCCCCCTGGGCCACACCGGAACCGGAGGCCGCTCCCGTACCGGCGCCGGAGGCCGAAGCCGAGCCGGAAGCCGAAGCGGACGCATCCGAGGAGGGCGAAGCGGAAGCGCTCCCGGAGGAGGAAGCGGAACCGCACGCGGAAGCGGAGGCGGCGACGGAGGCCGTCGCGGACGCCGACCTCACCGCAACCGAACCAGCCGCCGCCGTCCCCGCTCCCGCCGACGAGGCCCCTGCCCTCCCCGACGTACCGAGCGAGCACCCCGCCGCGTCCTACCTGCTCCATGTGAACGGCGTGGACCGCCCGGTCAGCGACGCCTGGATCGGCGAGTCCCTGCTCTACGTGCTCCGCGAGCGCCTCGGTCTGGCCGGGGCCAAGGACGGCTGCTCGCAGGGCGAGTGCGGTGCGTGCAACGTCCAGGTCGACGGCCGGCTGGTCGCCTCCTGCCTGGTCCCCGCGGCCACGGCGGCGGGCAGCGAGGTGCGGACGGTCGAGGGCCTGGCCGTCGACGGCGAACCGTCCGACGTCCAGCGCGCCCTGTCCGCCTGCGGAGCCGTCCAGTGCGGCTTCTGCATCCCCGGCATGGCGATGACCGTCCACGACCTGCTGGAGGGCAACCACGCCCCCAGCGAGCTGGAGACCCGCCAGGCGCTCTGCGGCAACCTCTGCCGCTGTTCCGGCTACCGGGGCGTGCTCGACGCGGTGGCGGACGTCGTCGCGGCCCGCGAGGCGAACGCCGATGCGGCGGCCGCGGCGGCCCCGGACGAGGCGCGCATCCCGCACCAGGCCGAGCCGGGCGCCGGCGGCGTGCAGCAGGGCCCCCACCCGCACGAGGGAGAGGCGCTGTGAGGCACGCCCGCGGCCCCGCCGTACAGCAGCGGCACACGCGACACCGGCAGCACCACGTGATCGACAAGGAGGCGGCGTGAGCAGCGACGCGGCCACCGCGGCCAACGCGACCAGCACCAGCCTGCCCAGGATCGACGCGCTGAGCGGCGGATCGGGCGGCGGCCCGGACCAGGACCTGGAGCAGCCCCGCATGGGCCTCGGGTCGTCGCTCCCCGCCGTCGACGTGCGGGCGAAGACCGAGGGCACCTTCCCGTACGCCGCGGATCTCTGGGCCGAGGGACTGCTGTGGGCGGCCGTGCTGCGCTCCCCGCACCCGCACGCGCGGATCCTCTCCATCGACACATCGGGCGCCGAGGAGATGCCCGGGGTGCGGGCGGTCGTCACGCACGAGGACGTGCCGGGGGAGAGCAACTACGGCCGCCACGTGGTGGACCGCCCGGTGTTCGCCTCCGACCTGGTCCGCCACCACGGCGAGGCGATCGCCGCGGTCGCCGCGGACCACCCGGACACGGCCCGGCTGGCCGCCGCCGCCATCGCCGTACGGTACGAGGTGCTGGAGCCGGTCACGGACCCGGAGAAGGCGTTCGCGGCGGAGCCGCTGCACCCCGACGGCAACCTGATCCGCCACATCCCGCTGCGGTACGGCGACGCGGAGGCGACGGGCGAGGTCGTCGTCGAGGGCCTGTACCGCATCGGCCGCCAGGACCCGGCCCCGATCGGCGCGGAGGCCGGCCTCGCCGTGCCGAGGCCCGACGGCGGCGTGGAGATCTACACCGCCTCCACCGACCCGCACACCGACCGCGACCTGATCGCGGCCTGCTTCGGCCTGGAGCCGGACCGGGTCAAGGTCGTCGTGACCGGGGTGCCGGGGGCCACCGGCGACCGCGAGGACCCGGGCTTCCAGATCCCGCTGGGCCTGCTCGCGCTGCGGACCGGCTGCCCGGTGAAACTGGCCGCGAGCCGCGAGGAGTCCTTCCTCGGCCACACCCACCGCCACCCCACCCTCCTGCGCTACCGCCACCACGCGGACGCGGAGGGCCGGCTGGTCAAGGTGGAGGCCCAGATCCTCCTGGACGCGGGTGCGTACGCCGACGCCTCCTCCGAATCCCTGGCCGCCGCCGTGGCGTTCGCCTGCGGCCCGTACGTCGTCCCGCACGCCTTCATCGAGGGCTGGGCGGTCCGGACGAACAACCCGCCCTCGGGCCATGTGCGCGGCGAGGGCGCGATGCAGGTCTGCGCGGCGTACGAGGGCCAGATGGACAAGCTGGCCGCCAAGCTGGGCATCGACCCGGCCGAGCTGCGCCTGCGCAACACGCTGTCCACGGGCGACATCCTGCCCACGGGCCAGACGGTGACCTGCCCGGCCCCGGTCGCCGAACTGCTCCAGGCCGTACGGGACTTCCCTCTCCCCGCCCTCCCCAAGGACGCCCCGGAGGACGACTGGCTGCTGCCGGGCGGCCCCGAGGGCGCGGGGGAGCCGGGGGCGGTGCGCCGG
>NZ_QWFA01000319.1 GCF_003501885.1 Streptomyces globisporus | reverse complement strand
GGCGGACGGTGGGGGGTGGCATGGAACCTCCTGGGGCGGGAGACGGGATGCCGGGGCCCGGTCGGCGGCTCACCGACGTGGGGGCCGGGGCGGTGCCCCGACCGTAGAGCAGTGTGACCTGCGTCGCATAGATGTCTACCGGCCAGTAGAGCTCTCGCGCCGGTGCCCCGCCCGCATCCGCATCGTTGACAGGTGCATGCCGCATTGTTCTACTGAGTGGCGGATCAATTGGCCAGTACGGGAGGAGGATATTCATGCAGGCAGTTGAGGAAAAGGTCCAGAGCGGAACGGACCGGAACGCCGATGAGGTATTCGATCTGGTGATCGGCGATCTGGAACAGGAAATTCCGCCGCTCGCCTCTCCGACGAACTCGGGCAGCGGCACCGCCTGTGGTACGTGCGCGGGCGTCTACTGCTGTTGATGCGTGTCGGGTGGCGTCGGCCTGGTCCTGTGCCGGATTCCCCCTGCTGTGCCGGATTCCCCCCTGGATGCCCGGGCGCTCTGGGAGATGCGCGCCCCGGGCGAGGCCTCCGGAGCGGGCGCTGACCGGGACGAAACTCCCCAACTACCGCCAGTGGCACGGCGGATGGTCGACGCCGCCCGCAAGGGCGAGGTCGGTGGAATGTTCCCGCCCGTGGTCGCCGCAGGCCCCGAAGGGACCGTCGCGGTCGACCGGCTGCTCGGCGGCGAGAGCGATGCGCGGATGATCGAACACGCCCTCCGCGACCGGCGGTTCGCGCCGCTGCTGGAGCTGTGGGAGCGGCTCGACGGCTGGTGCGCCCATTCCCGGGAGCGCTATTCGTCCGTTGTTTCTCCCGAAATACTCGACATCACGAACGCCGACATATTCGGCCCCGTGGTATCCGAGGCATTCGTCGCCTGCGCTGCCGGGAGACCGCACTACGCCCGCGACCGGGTGGCCGAGTGGGCGGTGCGCTGCGAAGAATTCCTGACACTCTTCCTCGACCGGTTGCTGCGGGACATGGGGACCTGCTGGCCCGACGAATCGGCATTCCGGGGACCGGTCGTCGGACTCTGGACCCACGGCGAGGAGACCCACAACGGACGCCAGCGCGTCCTGCGTCTCGACTGCGCGGGCGGCGGCCGGATCGCCTACAAGCCCCGTCCGGCCTCCGGTGAGCTGCTGTTCACCCAGGCCGCCGGAACCGGTGCGACAGCTTCGCCCGCCTCGCTGTTCGACCTGCTCAACCAGGCGCCCGCCGCCTCCGGCGGGATCCGGCTCCCCGTGCTGTCCTGCTGGCCCGGGGCCGAGCCCGGCTACCTCTGGCAGGAGTGGATCGAACCGCCCGCACAGTGGGGGCCGATCCGTACATCCGGGCCGTGGGAGCTGACCGGTACCCGGCTGACCCCGGCGGAGTCGGGGCGGTTCTGGCACCGGACCGGTTCGCTGACCGCCGCCATGTTCGCCTTCGGGATCACCGACATGATCGGCGGCAACGTGGTCACCGGGAGCAGACCCGGCGACCCGGAGCCGCTGCTCCACCCGATCGACCTGGAGATCTACTTCTGCCGGGTCCCGCGCCTCTACGACACCGGCCTCCTGCACGACGCGACCGCCGAGATCGACCAGCACCACGTCGGCCTGGAACGCACCGCCCGCTGGTGCAGCGCGGAGGGCCCGCCCGTGGTCTGGAGCGCTCGGCCGACGGGCGCGCTGAGCCTGCACCGCCGCCGGGTCTCCTTCGCCCGGGACGAGACCAGGAACGTCGTCGCCGACACCGACGGGCGGACCGGCTACGGGCCCTACCTCCCGGCCATGCTGCGCGGCATGTTCGACGCGTGGACCCTGATGTGCCGGCAACGGCCCGCCATCCGGGACTTCCTGGCGACCGCCACCGCCGGCCACTACGTCAGGGTCCTGCGGCAGCCCACGTTCCGGTACTTCGACGCGCTCGTGCCCCGCTGGCTGTCCGGGGGCGGGGCCGCACCCCGCCCCGCCGAACCCGACGTCCACTTCGACCGGCCCGAGACCGATCAGCTGCGGCGCATGGACGTGCCCTACTTCGTCCGCTCGCTGGAGGGCGGCCCGGTGCTCAGCGTCGAACCCCCGCCCGGACCGTTCGCCACGTCCCGGGTCGCGGCCCGGCCGGAACCCGAGGGCGGCTGGCCCCCGCTGCCCCACCTGCTGGCGGGAGAGAACCTCACCCTCGCCGGTCTCGGGGTGGCCCTGCGGGACGCCGTGGAGCATGTCTTCGACGATGTGACCGACCACGTCGTCACCGACGCCTCGCTCGGCGTACGGCTGCATCTGCAGAGCCCCTCCGAGGGACGGGTCTCCTTCGACTGGCCGGAGGCCGGACGGCGGATCACCTACCTCTGGGACCGGCAGAAGGTGCGGCTGAGCATCGACCCGGCCGACGCGCCTGAGGCCCCCGTCGAGCCCGCGCCCGCCGGGGAGATCCGACGCAGACTGCTGCGGCTGGACCGGCTCGACGGCACGATCCGGACGCCGTGGGCCGACGGCGGCATGCGCGACGGGAGCGCGGAACGCCGCCTGCGGGAACTGACCGACGCCGGAATCGCCTGGCTCACCACGGTCGTGGCCGACCACGGATGGCCGGGACACGCCCTCGTCGGCGCGGAGGCCGCCGCCGCCGCGAGCCGCCTCGTACAACACGCCAGGGAACACCTCGACTTCCGGCGGCACTGCCTGGAGCTGATGCGGGACGCGGCGGAGCGCCGCGATCTTCCGTGGCGTGAAGTCGCCTATCTCACCGACGAACTGCGCGTCGACGAAGGACGCCCGCAGGTCTACGGGACCAAGTTCGAGCCCGTCGCGGGCGAGCTGGTGCCCTGGCCCATCGAGGAGCCGGAGCAGGTCGACCGGCGGCGCGCCGCGCTGGGCATGGAACCCCTGGCCGATCACACGGACCGGATCCGGCGGCGCTTCCCCCTGGGGGGCGCCGGGCGGGCCCCGGCCGGAAGGGAAGCGACATGAGCACCCTCGCCCCCGAAACACGGCGGACGCCGCCCGACGGTGTCGACTGGGAGCTGTTCGGGCAGCGCCACTGGGAGCGGCGGCCCGTCCGGCTGCACGCACGGCCGCCGTTCGGCCTCGACGCGGTCCACCCCCTGAACGTGGCCTCGTGCGCACCCTTCCGTGCCGGCACCCGGTTCTGGGTCATGCCCGACGTCCGGTTCCTCGTCGGCGACGGCTGGCTGCGCGCCCCGGGGACCCTCCTGCCGGACGCCACCGATCCGAGCCTGGACGCCTACCTCGACCGGCTCGACGCCGACAGCGGACGCCAGGGCTACCTGCTGACCGTGCGCCAGCCGCTCCTCCTGGACCACGCCCTGTGGTCCGCCGTACGGGACACGGTCAGCGGGCTGTGGCGGCAGGTCGGCTGGCCCAACCTCCCCGTCGTCGCCGAGGTGCTGACCGGCGACCGGTTCACCCAGCACGTCGGCGCGACCGAGGCACCGACCCACGCGGCGCTGACCTGGGTGCTGGGCGGCCGGATGGACGTACGGCTGTGGGACGAGCGCGGCGGGCCCCCGCCCCCGGACATCGCCGACCGTACCCTGAGCGCGGGGGCCGGGGAACTGCTGTACTGGCCCGGCGACCAGCGGCACGTGGACACCTACCGGGACCGGTGCGTCGCCCTGCGCCTGCGGATCCCCGTCGACCGGACCCTGCCGTTCACCGCTCTGCGGGACCTGCTCGCGGACCTGGTGCACGCCGGGCAGGGCAACGACGAGACCGTGCCGTACTTCCCGTTCGGCCCCGGAACCGGCATCGACGACCCGGACGGGGTGCTGCCCCGGCTGACCGGCCTCGGGAACGACCTGCGCACGGTCGTGGACGGCGAACACCTGCGCAGGACCCTGCGGATCCGGTGGGCCGCGCTGCGCTCCGCCGCCGGCCTCGAACCGATCCCGGTGCCCCGCGAGGGCGTCACCATCACCCGGTCCACCCGCTTCCGCCGCACCGGCGAGGTCGTCCGGATGCCCGACGGGCCCGCGCACGAGGTCTGGGCGGTGGAGGGGAACGTCTTCACTCTGCCGCGAGCGGCAGGCGACCGGGTGTACGCCGCACTCGGCGACGGAGAGGAGACCGGGGCCGACGAGGTCTGCCGCGCGCTGGCCGCGGGCGACGACGACCGGAACGCGGCGACGGTGCTCGCGCTGCTCGACAAGCTGTACCGGCTGCGCGGCATCGATCTGGCCGAGGAGGGGACACGATGACGCTGACCGTCGAGAAGTCCTTCGACTGGGACACCTTCACCGAGCGGTTCTGGGACCGGCAGCCCGTGCTCTACAAGGCCGTCGACGCCGTCCCGTTCGCCGCGTCCGAAGTGTTCCGGGCCGCCGTGCTCGGCAGCCGCCCGCCCCACCCGCTCGCCGTACCGGGCAACCTTCAGTTCCTCGTACGGCGACGGCAGCAGACCCGGCCCCACGACTATCTGCCCGAACTGTCCGACGGATCGTTCGACGGCTACGAACAGCGCATGGCCGACCGGCTGGGCGGACAGCGCTACGCCCTCGTCGTCCACCGCTTCCACTCCTTCTCCCACCCGCTGTGGGACCGCGCGCAGCGGTTCTACGCCGGACTGTGGGAGCGGGTCGGCCAGCCCACGCACAGCGCGGGCTCAACGATGTTCCACGGCTCCTACGAACACAGCCCGGTCGGCGTGCACCAGGACCGCTTCGCCACCTTCCTGTTCTGCGTACGCGGCACCAAGCGGATGCGGTTCTGGGCCGAGCGGCCGTGGTCGGACCCGGTGCACACGGTGCTGGACTACCAGCCCTACCTGGCCTCCTCGTTCGTCGCCGAGGTCGAACCGGGCGACCTGCTCTACTGGCCCTCGCCCTACTACCACGTGGGGGAGAGCACCGGGGACGCCCCGGCGACCAGCGTCAACGTGGGCATCCCGCGCCGCGAGCACCGGCCCTACTACGAGATCAAGGACCTGTTCCGGGGCACCCGGCCCGCCGCGTCCGCCCCGCTGTTCACCCCGGACACCGCCCCGGGCGGCCGCCTCGCCGCCGAACTGCCCACGGCCCTCGCCGACGCGGTGGACGCCTTCGCGGCCCGCCTGGACGAGGACCGGTTCGCCGACCGGGCCACCGAGCTCGCCCTGCGGGTCCGGACGGCGGGCGGCTTCTGGCCGACCGAACCGCCCGCCGCGCCCCGCCCCCTCGACGACGACACCCCCGTACGCGGCTGTGCCCCGCTGCTGCCCGCACCCGGCGAGGCCCCGCGCCGCTGGGCCACCGGCGGCCACGTCACCTCGGACGCGACCACCGCCGAAGCCCTCGCGGTGCTGCGCCGACTGGACGCCGGGGAGGTGGTACGGATCGGCGAACTGCCCGAGCCCGGCCGCGCCGAGGTCCGCCGCCTGCTGGAGGAACTGGAGAGCTTCCGTGCCGTCATCCGCGTCGACGCCCACTGACCGCTCGCCCCGCGAGCAGGCCGGCCGGGAGGCCGCCGCCGGGAACTGCCGCGAGCCGGCGCACCGGGAGGCCGCTGTCCGCGTCGTCGCCGAGGTCGCGGACCGGCTGGCCGACCCCGAGCGGGTGGCCCGGATCGCGGGTGTGCCGGACAACCTCATGCACTACCCGGGCGACCCCCAACCCGTGTGGGACCCGCTCCAGCTCTCCGACGGACACCCCGGAGTCGCCCTGCTGTACGCCGAGTTGGCCGTCACCGGGTCCGCACCCGCGCCCGCGCCGACCTGGAGCGGACCCGCGCCGGGGATCCCGCCGGAGCGTGGAGCCGCTACGACGTCCTCGCCGGAACAGCCGGGATCGGCCGCTATCTGCTGGCCCGCCACCTGGCGGCCGAGGGGCAGGAGGCGCGGCAGGCGGCCGGGGCCGCGCTGACCGAGGTGCTCACCTCCCTCGTGGCCGTGGCCACCGCCGACGACATCAACCGGCAAGGCTCCCGGTTGCCCGCGTGGTGGGTCACCGACGGGCTGGACCACGGGCTCCCCGAGCACGTCAATCTCGGCCTCGCCCACGGTGTCCCCGGCCCGCTGGCCCTCCTCGCCCTAGCCTGGCGGGCAGGGGTCCGGGCGGGCAGGGGTCCGGGTGCTACGGAGCGGCCGGTGCGGCCCGCGCCGTCCACCTCGCCGGAACCGCCCTGGACCGGCCGGACTGGCGAGCAGACGCGGAGGCGGCGCTGCGCGGGGCGCTGGCGGTGGCGAGCGACGCGTCGATCCGTGACTCCGCGCTGTGCCACGGCTGGGCCGGCCTCCTACAGATCGTGCTGCGCACCGCCGAGGAGACCGAGGACCCGGAACTCCACGCCACCGCCGACCGCTTGGGGGCCCGTGTGCTGGACGGATTCGACCCTGCGTCGCCGTTCGGCTTCCGCTACGCCCACGCGCTCGCGAAGCGCCCACTCGACCGCCCCGGCTTCCTGGAGGGGGCTGCGGGCATCGCCCTGGCCCTGCACACGTACGCCACCGGCCGTGCACCGGTCACCTCCTGGGACAGCGCCCTGATGCTGAGCTGAGCGCGGCCGTACGCCGGTGCGATAGTAGGGGCCACCCCGTCAGGCCCCGACCGGAGGAATCGCCCGTGCACTACGAACTCGCCGACCGGCTGGTCATCGGGATCGCGTCCAGCGCTCTGTTCGACCTGACCGAGTCGGACGCCGTCTTCCAGGAGCAGGGCGAGGAGAGCTACCGCGCCTACCAGGAGAAGCACGTGGGCGACCCGCTCCGTCCGGGCGCCGCGTTCCCCTTCATCCGCCGGCTGCTGTCGCTGAACGACCTCGGCGAGGTGAACGACCCGCTGGTCGAGGTCATCGTCCTGTCCCGCAACGACCCCGACACCGGGCTGCGGGTCATGCGCTCCATAGAGAGCCACCACCTGCCCATCAGCCGGGCCGTCTTCACGCAGGGCCGCTCGCCCCACCGGTTCATGCCCGCCTTCAACATGTCCCTGTTCCTGTCGGCGCACGCGGGGGACGTCCGGGAGGCGGTCGCCGCCGGACTGCCCGCGGGGCATGTCCTCGGCGCTCCCTACGAGGACGACGCGGACGACCACGACCTGCGGATCTCCTTCGACTTCGACGGGGTCCTCGCCACGGACGCCTCGGAGCAGGTGTTCCAGGAGGGCGGGATCGAGAAGTTCCGGGCCCACGAGGTCGCGAACGCCGCCGTCCCGCACGACGCCGGGCCGCTGCGGGACTTCCTGGCGAACGTGAACCGGATCCAGCAGCGGGAGGAGCAGGAACGCCGGAAGGACCCCGACTACCGGATCCGCCTGCACGTCTCCATCGTCACGGCACGCAACGCGCCCGCGCACGAGCGTGCGGTGCAGAGCCTCAAGGGGTGGGGTGTGACCGTCAACGACGCGTTCTTCCTCGGCGGCATCGACAAGGGCCGGATCATGGGCATCCTGAAGCCGCACATCTTCTTCGACGACCAGCAGGGCCACCTGGCCAGCACCTCGCGGACCACCCCGAGCGTGCACGTACCGTTCGGGAAGCTCAATGAGCCGGCGGCCATCGCGGTCCTGGACGCCTGAGCGCGTACGCCGCGGCTGGTCCGGGCGGCGGCGGACGTGCGAAAGTACATCCCTGCGAAACCGGGGGGTTCCGGGCACGGGGGAGGGGCGGACCATGGATCTGTTCGACGGGGAGCTGGGTGGTCGGGACGACCAGGGGCTGGACACCGGAGGCGGCTGGTCGTGGTGCGGCGTCATCACCGTCGGGTTCTTCATCCTGCTCGCGGTGCTGATCAGCTGGGTCTTCGGCCTCGTGGGCCGGATCTTCTGAGCGCCCGCCCGGCTGCCTGCTCGCGCGTCCGCTGCGTGGTGCCGGGGCGCGGGGTACGGTCGCCAGCGGGGGGCCGGTCGGCGTGCGTCCGGTCAACCGCCAGGTACGGCAAGCGGGTAGAGGAGAGCCATGAGCGTCGACGACGACGAGTTCCGCCGCAGCATCCGGTCCGACATTCCCCACTCGGCGCGCGTCTGGAACGCGTGGCTGGGCGGCAAGGACCACTACCCGGTGGACCGGGAGCTGGCCGAGGTGGTGAGCGCGGCCTACCCGCAGATGGTCGACATCGCCCGTGCCTCCCGCGCCTTCCAGATCCGCGCGATCCGCCATCTCGCCTCGCTGGGGGTACGCCAGTTCCTGGACGTCGGCACCGGGCTGCCGGTGGCGAACAGCACCCATGAGGTGGCGCAGAGCATCGCGCCGGAGTCCCGGATCGTCTACGTCGACAACGACCCGATCGTCCTCGCGCACGCGGAGGCGCTCCTGACCAGCGCGCCCGAGGGGCGCACGGCCTATGTGGACGCCGACCTCTCCGCGACGGACGCCGTGGTGGACGAGGCGGCGAAGACCCTCGACCTGTCCGAGCCCGTCGCCGTGCTCCTGCTCTCGACCCTCGGGCACCTCGTTCCGGCCGAGGGCATCGAGGTCGTCCAGCGATATCTGGCCCGGATGCCGTCGGGAAGCTTCCTGGTGCTCTGCGACACGGTGAAGACCCCGCAGACGCTTGCGGCGCAGGAGGCGTACGCGTCGGGCGACAACCCGCCCTATCTCGTGCGGGAGCCGGAGGAGATCACCGGCTGCGCCGAGGGCCTGGAGCTGGTCGAGCCGGGCTTCGTCCCGATCGACCGATGGCGGCCCGAGGAGGACGACGCGGTGCCGGTCGACCAGTGGGGCCTCGTCGCCCGCAAGCCCTAGCCGTACGGCAGGCGGGCCCGGGTGCGTGCGCCCGGGCTCGCCTGCATGCCGTCAGTCGCCGCGCCGGCGGGCAGCCGTGTCCTCGCGCAGCCGACCGGTGTGCTGCGTCAGTGCGTCCACGCGGTCCGCCAACTTGCCGTGATCCGGAGCGAGATGGGGGTGGAGCGCGGTGAGCGGGGTGACCAGGGCGGCGGCGTCGTCGGCGCCGAGCGCCTTCCGGAGCCGGTCCAGTGAGGGGTCTGCCGCGGCGGGAAGATCGGTCAGCGCCGTGATCCGCCCGGCGAGCGACCGCAGATCCGCCGCGTTCTGCCGGGCCCACGTGGTGATCGACCGGTCTCCCGCCCGGCGGTCCCGGGTCGCCCGGACCCGCTGTTCCCCGGTGGAGCCTTCGGAGCCGGGTCGCAGGCGCAGATAGCGCCGTTCGGCGGCCTGGCGGCTCGCGACGCCCAGCGGGTCGGCGAGGTCGGCCCAGCTCGCCCCCGCCGCGCGGGCCGTTTCGATGAGGCCGGTCTCCCAGCCCGCGAGCTGCTCCCGCACCTCGCGCAACAGCTGGAGCGAGGCCAGGGCCTGGGCCCGCTCCGTGACCGTTGGCGGGCTGGAGGCGCCGTCCCCGGCGCGGCCGTGCGCGTCGCGGACGGCCTCGTCGATGGTCTGGAGGGCCGCCCACGCGGCAAGGAAGGAGACGGCGTCCGGGGTGGGCCGGTGGGGCGGTTCGGGGTGGGCCGGTGTGGTCACGGTGGCTCCTTGCTGCACTCGACGATGTGGTCATCCTTTCGGTGACACGGCTAGTTGTCATCGAATGGATGACATGTTACAACGGTGTCAGGTGAAAAGCGCGGGCTGTCCGCCCGATTGACTGGAGGTGTTTCCGTCATGCTGATGCGTACCGACCCCTTCCGTGAACTCGACCGGATCACCGAGCAACTCCTGCGCCCCGGCACCTGGTCGCGCCCCTCGGCGATGCCGATGGACGCGTACCGGGAGGGCGACGAGTACGTGGTGGCCTTCGATCTTCCCGGCGTCTCGCCGGACGCGATCGACATCGACGTCGAGCGGAACATGCTGACCGTCAAGGCCGAACGACGGCCGGCGGTGAACGCCGACGACGTGCAGATGGAGCTCTCCGAGCGTCCGCTGGGCGTCTTCTCCCGCCAGATCGTCCTCGCGGACACGCTCGACACCGAGCGCATCGACGCCGACTACGACGCGGGTGTGCTGACCCTGCGCATCCCGATCGCCGAGCGCGCCAAGCCCCGCAAGATCGCCATCGGCGGGCAGCCCCGGCGCAAGCAGATCAAGGGCTGACCCGGGTCGGCCCGCTACAGCGGCGGGGGCCGGGACGGATCTCCCCTTACTCTCCCCCGGGTCCAGGTGGGAAGCGTTCCTGGACCGGGTCCAGGAACGCGGAGAGTACGAGACGCACGGGGAGGCCGAACGCGCCGCGCGCGTCGTCCTGGCCCTCCTCGGCGCCCACCTGGTGGGCGGGGAGCGGGCCGAACTGGCCGCCCGGCTCCCGGAGACCATGGCCCTGATCCTGCTGAATCCGCTCCAGGCCGTCGAACCGCTCTCCCCGGAACGGTTCGTGCGCGCCACCGCGGCCTGGATCGAGGGAGCCGGCGAACAGACGGCCCGGTGGGACGTCGGAGCCGTCCTCAGCGTCGCCGCCGAGGCGGCGGGCGAGGATCTCACCCGGCGGATCCTGCTTCAACTGCCGCCCGGGTATGACTTGCTCTTCGG
>NZ_QWFA01000318.1 GCF_003501885.1 Streptomyces globisporus | reverse complement strand
GGGGCGGGCTGCGGTTCCGCCAGGGGGTGGTCGCCGCCTGCCGCCTGCCATTCGGCGACGAGCCGGTCGTAGATCGGTGTGCCGCCGCCCGGCGCGGGCCACCGCTCGGCGCTCTGTGAGGTCTGACTGTCGTACGGATCCATGCCGATGCCCTACCCGGCCCGGCCCGGACCGTCAGCCCGGGTTACGGCATCCGGCCCAACCGGTTGACCCGACGGGAGACACCGGCACAGGACTCGGCACACGGCGAGGGGCCGGCCCGTCCGGTCCGGCGAAGAACGGTCGCCGTACGGATGGACCGGCCCCAGGTGGTCACCGGGAGCGGACCGGGGTCACGCGGTCTCAGTTGTTGCCGGCGCCGTTGCCCGAGAGGATCGGGATGTCGTTCAGGANATGTCCTGGACGGAGATCGGCACGACACCGAGCAGCGAGCCGACGTTCGCCTTGGCCGGGAGGGCGATGCAGGGCTTGTTCAGCGAGCCCTGGATGAGCGCGAACTGCGGGCTCCAGTCGCCGTGGGTCTCGGAGTTGCCGTACGCCTGGGAGGCACCGTTGCCGTTGACCGTGGTGGTTCCGCCGTCGTTCGCGATGGCCATGGCGGACGGGGCGGCCGCGGCGGAGACACCGACGATGGAGACGGCGACGGCCGCCGAGGACATGAACTTCTTGAACATGGAAGAGCCCTTCTGGAAAGTGATGCGTATCAGGCGGAGAAGCCCGGGGGGATGGTCGTGATGCGGCGGTCAGCCGCCGAGGGGAACACCGCCGAGCAGCGGGGCGGCGCCCTCGGCCGCACCGGTTGCCTGGCCCGCCAGCTTGCCGACCGTGCCGTCCTCCGAGAGCGTCTCGGTGGTCTCGGCGGCCGTGTCCACCAGCGGGTCGACGACCTGCGGGGCACTGGCCATCACCTGGTTGAGGCCGCTGTCGAGGCTGAAGTTGGGGGCCGTGGGCGTGGGAGCCGCGAAGGCGGGAGCGGCCGATCCGAGGGCAGCCACGGAACCGACAACGAGGGCGGCGGTCTTCGCGTACTTCACTTTTCTGGTTCCCTTCTGCGCGGCGTCTGCATCGGTCACGTCTCCGTGCCGCACACAAGCTTTCTTTACCTGTGACTTCTGCCGCTTTCTTCCTGATCAACGATCAGGCCGCTTCCGGGAAACTGTGGGGGACGGAATTTCTCCGGCGCCCTTCACGAATCACTCGTGCAGCGAAAAGGCCCCGGACGGCATGTGCCGTCCGGGGCCCAACGAACCGCTGGGAGTTACTTGTTGATGCAGGTGTTGCCGAACGCCGGGTTCAGCGCGCCGATCACGTTGACGGTGTTACCGCAGACGTTGACGGGAATGTGGATCGGGGCCTGCAGGATGTTGCCCGACAGCACGCCCGGGGAGTGGGCGGCAATGGCCTCGGCGCCCGAGTCGGCCATGGCCGGCGCGGCGACGCCCATCGCCATGAACGTACCGGCGGCGACGGCGGCAACCTTGGTGAACTTCACGTTTCTTCCCTTTCCTCGGCGGAGTCCGGTGCGGTCACGACTGTCGTGCCCCGCCCGAGCCGGATACTGAATCGCTCACGACTCCTGCGCTGTCCTACGTAACGATGAACGCCCGGAATCGGAACTGTCTGCCGAGCGGATTTCCGGATATCCGCCCGAATGCCGCAGTCACGTCCCGGGAAAGCGACGGGCCCGGGCCGCTCGGTGGAGGAACGCCGAGGGCCCGGGCCCGAGTAGGGCGGCTGCGGGTCAGTTGTTGCCGACGCCGTTGCCGGAGAGGATCGGGATGTCCTCCAGGATGTGCGACAGAGCCTCGTCACCCTTGGCCTGGGTGGAGTTCTCGGTGCACTGCTGGTTCTGCGGGGACGACAGGACGTTGATGTCCTGGACCGCGACCGGCACGAGGCCGATGAGCGAACCGACGTTCGCCTTGGCCGGGAGGGCGATGCAGGGCTTGTTCAGCGAGCCCTGGACGAGCGCGAACTGCGGGCTCCAGTCACCGTGGGTCTCGGAGTTGCCGTACGACTGCGAGGCACCGTTGCCGTTGACCGAGGTCGTGCCGCCGTCGTTGGCGATGGCCATGGCCTGCGTCGCACCGAGACCGAGGATGGAGGCGGCGACAGCGCCCGTAGCCAGAACCTTCTTGATCACGATTAACCCTTCTCGTACTGGTTGCCCCGCGGCGGAGCCCCCTGGTCAACTCACCACGCGACGTTAGGTTCCGCCCATTCACCCGAATGCCGGACACGAAGGGATCCCACCTCCTCTTCGTAGGGCTTCGCACGGCGAATTCGTACGGCAGCCTGTTCGTGAAGAAATTGCACAGGCCCCTCCGGCCCATTTCGCCCGAACGAGTGGGCGAGCACCGGCGCCCCTGACGCCGCGCCGCGACCGTGACGGATACCCGGACGCGGTCAACACCGGTGAGGAACAGCGCAGTTGAGGGCGAATCGTTTTTCTTGTTCTGTGAACCGGGATGGAGGGGATGCGGCGACACCACCCGTTCGGGTGATTACACAATTTCCACGCAACTCCAAGTTTCCCGCGTGAGGTCTGTGTCGTTATGGCAGTCGTCCAGCGCGCACGTCTTCACCACTTTCACCATGGCTTCCCGCCGGATCCGGCTGTGCAGCGGCTCCGCCCGATGGCTGCCCGTTGTCCGCGCGCGAAGCACCCACGCGATGTCCTCGCGAATGTCCTCAGAAAGGGCAAGTAATGCGACAGGTCTTGAACAAAAGCTTGATCGTCATGGCGGCCGCCTCGGGCCTCCTGGCGGCGGTGGGCGGCACCGCGCACGCCGACGCGTCGGCCGACGGCGCGGCCGTCGGTTCGCCGGGGGTCGGCTCGGGCAACGCCGTGCAGGTGCCGGTGCACGTCCCGGTCAATGTGTGCGGCAACACCGTCAATGTGATCGCTCTGCTGAACCCGGCTTTCGGCAACAAGTGCGTGAACGACGACGGCCCGAAGCACGAACACCCGCCGGTCAAGCCTCCGGTGGACGAGCCGCCCGTCGATGAGCCGCCGGTGGACGAGCCGCCCGTGGACGAGCCCCCGGTCGACGAGCCGCCCGTGGACGAGCCGCCGGTGGACGAGCCGCCCGTGGACGAGCCCCCGGTCGACGAGCCGCCCGTGGACGAGCCGCCCGTGGACCAGCCGCCGGTCGACGAGCCCCCGGTCGACGAGCCCCCGGTGGACGAGCCCCCGGTAGACGAGCCGCCCGTCAACGAGCCGCCGACCGACACCCCCGGTACCGACACGCCCGGTTCGGGCACTCCCGGGTCCGGCACGCCGGGGTCCAACACCCCGGGCGCGCACCTGGCCGACACCGGCGCCGCCGACCTGGGCCTGGCCGCCGGCGCGAGCGCCGCGCTCCTGCTCGGCGGTGCGGTGCTGATGCGCCGCACCCGCAACGCGCGGGACTGATAGGGCTCCTGCGGGAGAACGAGGTCCGGCCGGACAGCGGGGACTGTCCGGCCGGACCTTCCGTGTGTGCGGCCTCCGTCCGCCGGGGGCCGGACCGGGCGATGGAACGATGACCACGGCACCGCGCACCGCGCGGAACGCCGGAGCGACGAACGAGAGGGCCGGGGACGTGGCAGCAGCGTTACGCATCGGGGTGATCGGCGGCAGCATCGCGGGGTGCGCGGCGGCCGTCGCGGGCTCGCGGGCCGGCGCGGACGTCACCGTGTACGAACGGAGCGCCGCCGAACTCCAGGACCGGGGGTTCGGCATCGTGATCCCGCCGCCGCTCCACGAGGAACTGGTCGGGTCCGGCTATCTGGACACGGACATGCCGACGGCTCCCGTCGGGACGCGGGTCTGGCTGACGCGGGAGCCGGGCGGGCGGTCCGCGCGTGAACTGGCCCGCCAGGCCTCCCCCGTGACCCCGTGCAACTGGGGCCTGCTGTGGCGGTCGTTGCGCGCGAGCGCCGGAGGCGTGCGCTACCTCCGGGGGCAGCCGGTGGCCTCGGTCCGGCACGAGTCGGCGGGGCTGGCGGTGATCGCCTCCACGCGGGGCGAGGAGGCGTACGACGTGGTCGTGGGCGCCGACGGACACGCCTCGGCCACCCGGCAGCTGCTCGCACCCGGGCTTCGGCCGGAGCCGGCCCCGTACATGGTGTGGCGTGGCGCGATCCCGCTCGGCGCGCTGGCCGGGCACCCGCGGGAGCTGGACCTCCTGCGCGGCGCGTGGGTGACCCTGGGATTCCCCGGCGGGCACGGCATCTTCTATCTGATCCCCGGCGGCCCGCAGGACGGCGACGGCAGCACCGGGGCGAGCAACCGCCTGCTCGCGTACGCCATCTACGGCCGGCCGCCCGAGGGTGCCGAGCCCGGACCGTACGTCCAGGAGCTGGCGAAGGAGCACTTTCCGGCGGCCTGGGCGGACATCGTCGCGCGGGGCGGCCGCCGGGCGACGGCCTGCCACCCGGTCGCGGATGTGCAGGCCCCCCGGGTCGCCCGCCCG
>NZ_QWFA01000317.1 GCF_003501885.1 Streptomyces globisporus | reverse complement strand
GCGGGGTGGGGCACACCGGGTGCGGGGACGGGCGAGGCGCGGGCCGGGTCAGGGGGCCGCGCCGGCGCAGCGCAGCGCCACGGCGGTCAGCTCGGCGACGAGCAGGTCCGCGTCCTGCGCGGCCGAGGTGCTCAGCGGGTACACGAGGACCTCGCCGATGGCGCCGGTGAGCGCGGCGGCGGTGATCTCCGCGTCCTGGCCGGGAAACCGGTCCGCGGCGACCCCCTCGTCGATCACCGCGGCGAACAGCGCCCGGTAGCGACGGCGGAACGCCAGGCGTTCCGCGCCGACCGCCGGCTCGGCGGGCGCCGCGAGCAGCGCGTACGCCAGGCCGTGGTTCTCCAGGGCGCGGCGGGCGAACACCTCCACCCCCCGGCGCAGCCGGTCGGCCGGGTCGCCTTCGCCCTCCAGCACATCGCCCAGCACGTCCACCTCACGCTGCGCGGCGCGCCGGAAGACCTCCACGGCCAGCGCGGACTTGGACGAGAAGTGCTGGTAGACGGAGCCGGCGGCGATGCCGGCCGCGTCGGCGACCGCGGTCACGGACGCCTGTGCCCAGCCGACGTCGGCCACGACCTCGGTGGCGCAGACGACGAGATGCTCCCGGGCGGCTTCGAGCCGACGAATTTCGGCTGGGGTCTTGCGGTAGGCCATGAAAGAAGTGAACCATCATTCAGAGGTTCCCGCCATGGCCGGTTTCCCCCGGTCCGGCTCGTCAGGAGAACGTGATGCACCTCAGTGCCCTGCTGGACGGCGTGGCCCGCTCGTCCGGCCCCGAAGAGGCCGTGATCTACGGCGGACAGCGCTGGACGTACCGGGAGTTCGCCGACGCGGCCCGCCGCGCGGCGACCGCACTGAGCGAGGCGGGACTCCGGCCCGGCGACCGGCTCGCCGTGATGACGTACAACACCCCGGCCTTCCTGTTCGCCGCGTTCGGCGCCTGGTACGTCGGCGCCACCCTGGTGCCCGTCAACCACAAGCTCCAGACCCCGGAGGTCGCCTATCAGTTGCGGCACTGCGGGGCCCGGCTCGCGGTCGTCGACGCGGAGATCGGCGACCGCGCGACGGCCGCGGACACGGACGTACGGTGGCTGATCAGCCACCCGGACACCGCCCCCGACGGCCTCCCGGCCGACTCCTTCGAGGCGCTGGTCGCGGGGGCCCGGCCGTGGGCCGGTGAGCCCGGGCCGGACGACGACGTCGCGCAGATCCTTTACACCTCGGGCACCTCCGGCCGCCCCAAGGGCTGCGTCCACACGCACCGGACGATCGCGCTGACCGCGGCGTACACGGCAGCCGCGATCCCGCTCCGGCGCGACGAGCGCTTCCTGATCTGCATGCCGATCTGGCACGCGTCCCCGCTCAACAACTGGGCCCTGGGCACGCTGCTGCTGGGGGCCACGGTCGTCCTGCAACGCGAGTACGGGCCCCGCGTCATGCTGGAGACGATCCAGCGCGAACGGGTCACGGCCCTGTTCGGTGCGCCGATCGCCCTCATCGCTCCCCTGCGGGCCGTCCCGGACTTCGCCGACTTCGACCTCTCGTCCGTCCGGGCCTGGATCTACGGCGCCGGCCCGCTGGACGCGGACACCGCCCGCCATCTGATGAAGGCGTACGGGTCGGAGAACTTCCACCAGGTGTACGGGATGAGCGAGATGGGACCCGTCGGGGCCTCGCTCTCCCCGGCCGAGCAGGTCGAGAAGGCCGGCGCGATCGGACGCGGCGGCATGCCCGGCGTGGACCTGCGGGTCGTCCGCCCCGACGGCATGGACGCCGAGGCCGGACAGACCGGCGAGATCTGGCTGCGCTCGGACACCCGCATGGTCGGCTACCTCGGCGACGCCGCGGCCACGGCGGAGGTCTTCGCCGGTGACTGGTACCGCACGGGAGACCTCGGGCGGGTCGACGAGGACGGCTTCGTCACCGTGGTGGACCGGATGAAGGACGTGATCATCACGGGTGGCGAGAACGTCGCCTCGCAGGAGGTCGAGGGCGCGTTGCGCGGCCACCCGGACATTCTGGACGTCGCCGTCGTCGGTCGGCCGCACGGCCAGTGGGGCGAGACCGTGGTGGCCGTGGTGGTGCCGCGCGAGGGAGCGCGGCTGGATCTCGACGACGTACGGGAGTGGCTCGGGACGCGGATCGCCCGCTACAAGTTCCCGCGCGAACTGGTGCTCCGGGACGAACTGCCGCGCACCGCGTCGGGCAAGATCACCAAGCATGTGCTCCGGGCCGAACTGGCCTGACACCGCGTAGGGTCGTCGCCATGGGCGATGACCAGGTGCGGAGCGCACGCAGGGGACCGGGGCGACCACGCCAGGAGCATGTCACCCAGGCCGTCCTCGACGCCGTCGTCGAACTGGTCTCGGAGAGCGGCATGGGAGCGCTGACCATGGACGCGGTGGCCGCGCGGGCCGGAGTCAGCAAACCCGCCGTCTACCGCCGGTGGTCCACCAAGCAGGACCTGGTCATCGCCGCGGCCGAGTCCCGGATCGGACCGCTGGAGGTGGCGGACCTGGGGGACTTCCGGGCCGAACTCCGCGCCGTCCTGTCGGCCCGCATGGAGACGTACCGACAGCCCGGCGTCGACCGGCTGCTCGCGGGCGTGATCGGCGCGGCGGCGGAGGAGGGTGCGGTGCGTGCGGGCTTCGGCGCCTACGCGACGCGGGTCACCGGCGAGACCCGGCATGTCCTGGAACGCGGCATCGCGCGGGGCGACGTCCGCCCGGACATCGACGTCGACGCCACGGTGACCCTCGTCGCCTCCCCCCTCATCTTCCGCCTCGTCGCCGAACAGCGACTGCCGGACGAGGCGTTGGTCGCATCCGTGGTGGATCTCATCGGCCGGGCGATCGCCGCACGCCCCTGACCCTTATCCGACGCAACGCCATGCGGTCGGCACGCCAGGTGAATCGACCACCCGGCGTGCCCTTCGGCGTGCTTGTGGCGCGCTGTTCGGCACGCGCCCTGGGTGGCGCATCGCGGCGCGGAACCTCCAGGAAATCGACTCGCTCCAACCCCTTGTCCCGGTGCCCGGCAATATCGATACTGCGGGTTACGTAATCCGTGTCAGCGGTTGGAAGGAACCCCCATGCACGACATCGCGGCCCACTCCGTCCAGAAGCCCGAGCCGATCCTCGACAAGCCCCTGATGCACTACGGGAGCCGGGTTCTCGAACGCCTCGCCCCCGGCGCGGAGCGGCCTGACTACCGGCTGGTCCAGGTCGATCCGCTCACACCGCACTTCGGCGCCGTCATCGGCGGCGTCGACCTGACCCGGCCGATCACCGACGCCCTCGCCGACGAGCTGCGCCAGGCCCTGCTGGAGTGGAAGGTGATCTTCTTCCGCGGCCAGGACGGCTTCACCCCGGACCACCAGCTCGCCCTGTCCGGCCTCTGGGGCCCGCCGGAGCCCAACCCGTTCTTCGCGACGGCCGGCACCGCCGGGATCTCCCGGCTGGCCAAGGACGCCAAGGCGGCGGGCAACAAGAACATCTGGCACAGCGACCACTCGTTCATGGCGAACCCGTCTCTCGGCGCGGTCCTGCGGGCCGTGGAGGTGCCCGCCGCGGGCGGCGACACGATGTGGGCGGACATGGCCGCGGCCTACGACAACCTGCCCGATGACCTGAAGGAGCGGATCGAGGACCTCACTGCGGTCCACGACTGGGAGGCCAGCTGGGGCGCCCTCATGAACGACGAGCAGAAGGCCGCCTTCCGCGCGAACTGGCCCCAGGTCGAACACCCCGTCGTGGTGCGTCACCCGCGCAGCGGCCGCAGGACCCTGTACGTCAACGAGCCGTTCACCCGGTACATCAAGGGGCTCTCCGACGCCGAGAGCCGTGAACTGCTCGACATCCTCGTGCTGCAGGCCCGCATCCCGGAGTACCAGATCCGCTTCCACTGGGAGCCCGGCTCGATCGCCGTCTGGGACAACATCGCCGTCCAGCACTACGCGATCAACGACTACTTCCCGCAGCGCCGGGTGATGGAGCGCATCGCGATCGCCGGCGTCCCGCTGGCCTGATCGGAGCCCGTCCCCCGCCCCTTCCCCC
>NZ_QWFA01000316.1 GCF_003501885.1 Streptomyces globisporus | reverse complement strand
CTTTCCGGAGTGTCACCCGTGACCGTCATCCCCTTGCCCACCCCGCCCCCCGGTCCCCCCACTCCCTGCGCCCCGGAGGACGTACGCCGTGTGGCGTGCGTCGGGGCCGGGGTGATCGGCGGCGGCTGGGCCGCCCACTTCCTCGCCCGCGGTTACGACGTCACCGCCTGGGACCCGGCCCCCGACGCGGCCGTCCGGCTGCACCGGCTCGTCGCCGCCGCCTGGCCCGCGCTGGAACAGCTCGGCCTGGCCGACGGGGCCTCGCAGGACCGGCTGACCGTCACCGCGACGCTCGAAGAGGCCGTGGCCGACGCCCAGTTCGTCCAGGAGAGCGCCCCCGAGAAGCTGGACCTCAAGCGCGACCTGCTGGCCCGCCTGGACGCCGCCGCACCCGCAGGTGCGGTGATCGCCTCGTCGACCTCCGGCTATCCGATGACGGACATGCAGACCGAGGCAGCCGACCCCGGGCGGCTCGTCGTCGGGCACCCCTTCAACCCGCCCTACCTCATCCCCCTGGTCGAGGTCGTCGGCGGCGAACGGACCGACCCCGCAGCGGTGGAGTGGGCCTCGCGCTTCTACGAGGTCGCGGGCAAGTCCGTGATCACCATGGACCGCGAGGTGCCCGGCTTCATAGCCAACCGGCTCCAGGAGGCCCTGTGGCGCGAGGCGCTGCACATGGTCGCCAACGGCGAGGCGACGGTGGCGGAGATCGACGCGTCGATCACCGAGGGGCCGGGGCTCCGCTGGGCGGTGATGGGGCCGATGCTCACGTTCGCGCTCGCGGGCGGCGAGGGCGGGATGGCGCACATGCTCGACCACTTCGGCCCGTCGCTGAAGTCGCCCTGGACCCGGCTCGAAGCACCCGAGCTGGACCGGGCCCTGTACGCGGCGGTGGTGGCCGGCTGCGACGAGGCCGCGGACGGCCGGAGCATCGCGGACCTGGTCGCCGAACGCGACCGGGGCGTCATCGACATCCTGCGGGCGACCGGCCGCCTGCCCCGTTCCGCCGAGGAGGCGACCCGATGAGCGAGCAGCCCACGCACGAGGAGGCGGCCGTGGTCGAGGACGTCGACACGTCGCTCCCCCTGTTCCACCGGACCGTACGGCCCGAGTGGATCGACTACAACGGCCATATGAGCGAGGCGTTCTACGTCCTCGTCTTCGGGTACGCCACCGACGCGATGATGATCGAGACCGGTCTGCACGCCGGCTACCGGGAGAGCACCGGCTGCTCGCTCTACACCGCCGAGTCGCATCTGCGCTATCTCCGCGAGGTGGCCGCGGGATCCCATCTCGCCGTCCGTACCCGGCTGTTGGGCGTGGACGCGAAGAAGGCGCGCTTCTGCCACGAGCTGTACGTGGTCGGCGCCCCCGACGACGTACCGGAGCCGGAGGCCGTCCCGGTGGCGACGACCGAACTGCTGGCGCTCCATGTCGACCAACGGGCGGGCCGCACCGCCCCGTTCCCGGACTCCGTACGGGAACGGCTGGCCTCGCTCGTCGAGCCGGCGCCCGCGTGGGCGGGCCGTTCGATCGCCGAGGTCCCGGCGGTCCGCTGAACGCGCGCGCATGCCCTGCCCCCGCCCGCGCCCGGGGCATGGCATGCGCGTTGGTTCCGCATTGCGGGCCGTGACGGGCCGTTGCGGGTTCGTGGCCAGGCGGGCATCACGCTTCCGAGGGCGCCGAGGGCGTCCCACGGTCCGTATTCAGCCCGTCACCGCCCCGTGCGGACGACCTCAAGGCCGACCTGGAGGCGGGTTTTCCGGGCGGCGAAGGCGACGTCCTGAACCGGAAGGACCCGCACCGTGTGCCCCCTCCTCCCGTCGGCCTCCGGCGGCCGGGATCGGCAGAGAGCTCAACGGAAGGCGGATCTGGACCGAACTCATGGACCACCACGGCCGACTCCGGCGGGAAGCCGACGTGGAGATACAGCAGCTCGCCTCGCTGCGTTCCCCCATCGGCCTCGACCTGGGAGCCCGTACACCCGAGACACGTTCAACAGCACAGCGGGCACCCGTGGGGAAGGGCACGGCCCGATGGCCTCCTGGCGGCCAGGAGGCTGAAACCGGTTCGGGATCGGCGGGTCAGGTCGTACGGGAGTGAGGGCCGGGACCGGACTAGTGACGCCGGGGGCGTCGTGCCCCACGGGCGAAGGGCAGGCTACTGGGCGGTGTAGCCGCCATCAACGGGGAGAGCGATGCCGGTGACGTAGCTGGCGCCGTCACTGCACAGCCACAGGACGGCCTGGGCGATCTCGTCGGCGGTGCCGAGCCGGTCGATGGCCTGGCCTGCTTCGGCCTGGTCGCGGTCGAGTTCTCCGCCTTCGACCATGGAGTCGACCATCGGGGTGCTGATCGTGCCGGGACACACTGCGTTGATGCGGACACCGCGGGAGCCGTATTCGAGGGCGGCGCTCTTGGTGAGGCCGATGACGCCGTGCTTGGAGGCGTGGTAGGCGGCGCGGCCGGGGTTGCCGACGAGGCCGCCGAGGGAGGAGCAGTTGACGATCGCACCGCTGCCCTGTTCCCGCATGTGACGCAGTTCGTGCTTCACGCTCGCCCAGATGCCCCGCAGGTTGATGCCCTGGACGCGGTCGAACTGCTCGGCGCTCTCGTCGGCGGCGTCGGTGGGCGGGGGCATGATCCCGGCATTGTTGTAGGCCATGTCGAGCCGTCCGAACGTTTCCACGGTGCGGTCGACGGCGGCGGCGACCTGGTCCTCGTCGGTGACGTCGCAGACCAGGGCGAGGACCTGGTACCCGTCGTCGGTGAGCTGCTTGGCGGCGGCGTTGACGGCGTTCTCGTTGATGTCGGCGAGGGCGACGGCGGCCCCGGCTTCGGCGAACGCGCGGGCGGTGGCCAGGCCCATGCCGGAGGAGGCGCCGGTGACGAAGGCGACCTGGCCGGTGAAGTCGTAGGTGGGGTTCATGACGGTGGCTCCCAACGAAGGTGTACGGGCGTGGAGTTCAGTGCGCGGACGTGGTGGCGGTCTGCGGTTCGTACGTGTCGGTGGTGTGATGGGCGACGATCCGGGAGGGGCCGGTGGTGCCGCGCAGCGCGAGGGCGATCAGGGGCAGCAGGGTGAGCGCGGCGAAGACCGCGCCGACCAGGGCCGGGCCGGTCAGGCCGAGCGAGGAGTCCAGCGCGTGGCCCGCTGCGAGGGATCCGGCGGCGATGCCGGTGTTGTAGCCGGAGGTGGTCAGCGCCGAGGTGAGGGTGGGGGCGTCGCCTGCGAAGCGGACGGCGAGGGAGGTGACGACCGGGTTGACGGTGAACCCGGCCAGGGCCATGCCGAACACCAGGATCACGGCGGCCATGGGGCTGTTCGAGGCGGGGATCAGGGCCAGCAGGATGAGGGAGGTCGCTGCCGACGCGGTGATCGTGGTGACCATCGGGCGGTGGTCCCCGAGACGGCCACCGATCGCGGTGCCGCCCAGCGCACCGATCCCGAAGGCGATCAGCACCAGCGGCACGGCACCGGCCGGGATGCCCGCCCGGTCGGTCAGCAGCGGTGTGATGTAGGTGTACGTCGCCAGGACACCGCCCATGATCAGCACGGCCGCGCCGAGGGCGAGCCACAGCCGCCCCTGGCGAAGGGCCCGGACCTCGGCCCGCACGGAGACCTCGGCCCGCTGTTCGGTATGGGGGATGAACCGGCCGACGAACGCGGCGGCGAGAGCGGCGAGGACGGCGAGCGCCCAGAACGGGCCGCGCCAGCCGGTGTAGTGGCCGACGAACGAGCCGATCGGCACGCCGATCACGTTGGCCAGGGTGAGCCCGCCCATCATGACGCCGACCGCCCGCGTGGACCGGGCCGGGCCCGCGGCGGTGGTGGCGATGACGAAGCCGACGGCCCAGAACGCGCCGGTCGCCAGGGCGGTCACCACCCGGGCGGTGAGCACGACGGTGAAGGAGGTGCTGAGCGCGGCCACCGCGTGTCCGAGGGCGAATACGGCGAGGGCGCCGATCAGGGTGTGGCGCTGGGGCAGGCGCAGGGTGGCCATGGCCATGGTGGGCCCGCCGATGATCATCCCGACGGCGAACGCGGTGATCAGGAGGCCGGCGTGGGAGACGCTGACGTTCAGGTCGGCGGCCATCTCGGGCAGCAGTCCGGCGATGACGAACTCGGTGGTGCCCATCAGGAACGTGCCGGCGGCGAGCACCCAGACGACGAAGGGCAGCTTGTCGGGGGCGGACCCGGTGGCGGAGGGCATGCGAAAACTTCTTCCCGTATGAGGATGTGGGGTGGGCGGGGTCAGGGGGCG
>NZ_QWFA01000315.1 GCF_003501885.1 Streptomyces globisporus | reverse complement strand
TCCCCCTCCGGGGGAACGACGCACGACCCTACGGGTCGTAAAGACGATAAAGCCCTACGGGCTTTGAAACAATCCCTCCGGGATTGTTTATGAATTCCTCCGGAATTCAAAAAACGGGTGGAGGGTTGGGCGGGTCCCTGCGCTCCGCTCCGGGACCGGTGATGACGGGTTGTTGGGTGGGACTCCTTCCGGCTCCGCCTGCAGGAGGAGCCCGCTGCGCAGGCGGCTGGCTACAGGGGAGGGCCGGTTGAGGCGGTCGCGCGTCAACCGGCCGGGCCAGGACCGACCCTGACCCTGCATCACCACCGGCACCCGTGTACAGATTGGGAATCTCCCCCACCCCCGTCCGCAGTGGACTCTCAGGCCTTGCATCATCTCTTGAGCCCGTGTAGAGATTGGGAATCTGCGCCACCCCCGCCGGGGCCTGAAAGGGTCTGAATGATTCCCCCTTGAATAGGAAAGGGAAAACACGGTCACTGAGGTCTCTTTCCGGAGATGATGAACTCACATCGACGAAAGGAATTCACATGCTGATTGCTGCGATCGCGGTTCTCGGGACGCTTGCCGGATCGTTTGTTACGGGCGCTCTCCAGTATTTCACAACGGGCGCAGCGGGCTGCTGCGGAATTGTCTGAGCGCCGTTCGGCGGGTCTGGATGCGGTGGTGAATTTATCGGCTGCGCTGGCGGATCACCGGCGGGCAATGGCAGTCCGGGAGGAAATCCGGTTGGCCGGCGGGGACTGGAGTACGGCTCGTGCGGAGAGCCATGTGACCCGGTCCGCGGTGACGGCTCAACTCCTTCGAGTGCGTCTCCTGCTGCCCGAGCTGGCCGACGCGGCGCAGCACGCCATCCAGGCCACATACGACATGCGGGCCGCCGACAGCACGACCACGCTCCAGGAGGCGCGGGAACGGGCGATCGCCACGGCGGACGACCTGGTGGCCGCCACCGGGGCCGCGCTCGCCGGATGAACACCACCCCCGCACGCGCGGGGAGCACGCATCGAGCAGCCCGGCCAGCTCCGTGGGCTCGGGACCATCCCCGCACACGCAGGGACGACGAGCGCAGTTGCCGGTGGTCGTCGCCGTAGCTGGGACCATCCCCGCATGCGCGGGGAGCGCCCATCATGACCTGCGACGCTACCGCCCCCACCCACCAGTTTTCATCCACTTCCACCGAACCCACCGCGCCCATTCGCCCGGCAGCGGGCGCGGTGGGGTGGAAGGGTGGCGCGAGGTGCGGGCGGACGGCCGGCGTGTGGCGCCGGATACCGAACGCCCGCCCCAGGCCCCGTGGTCGAGGGCCGCACCTCGTGCGTGCACGACACGCGCGCGCTTTGGGTCGTGCCGGAGGGACTGGCCCAGGGCGATGAAGAAGAACGTGGCCGGCGGGAACTGGAGCACGGCTCGTGCGGAGAGCCACGCGACCCGGTCCGCAGTGACCGGTCCACTCCTTCAAGTGCGTCTCCTGCTGCCCATACTGGACGACGTATAGAAAGAGTGTTCAACCGGTTCTGGTAGGACCCAACCTAATTTCCCCATTCATTCGCGCACGAGAGACTCGACGGAAGGAGAGAACGTCCCGGTCGCGGTCAGCATCGGGCGCGTGCTGGAGCATCCTGGATGCCTCTCTAGGTGAAATGGCCCTGGCGCGGGCTTTGGTCCACCGGCCGTGCCACGTGGGGCTCGTCTCTCTCCGGCCGACCCCGTTGAGGAGGGCGATCAGTTGCTGATCGTCAGCGGGGATAGCCTCCTGGCTGACGATCCGGGCCAGGCTGCTCAGGGGAAGAATCAACTCGCCGCTCCCCCGCGCCTGGATAGTGCGCAGCGGTGGGGCCCCGGCGGTCTCGTAAAGGGCCCATAGGGCATAGCGGAGTTCGGCCGGATTGCCCACTGTCTCAGGCGCGACTTTCTTGACGTCGAGGGTGCCTCGCTCCTCTCGGCGTGCGTAGGTCCAAAGAGTGTGCAGGGCTTCGCGCACGCGGTGGCTGTCCGGAGGGCCAGGAAGCGCTTCGTCGACCTTGTAGAGGGCCACGTCATTGATTTCACGAATGGCATCTTGGAACTGTGCGACCCTGTCCCACCTCGGGACCTTTGCGCCTGCGGCGGTTCGCTTGAGCGTCGCTGGGGAGGCGTCGACGTACTGGGACATCTCCTCGTAAGTGACGCCAGCCGTGGCACGATATGCCCGCAGGTACAGGGCCAGGCTCTCCAGGTGCGGTGGGCCAGTCACAGGCCGTTCTGCGCGTCCCATGTCGGACGCCCTTATCGATTGTCCGAGGCGGCAAGGATGCCGTGCGCGATGGCGACGACCGCACGTCGGCCCCCGGTGACCGCGACGGTAGCGAGGGCGCCGATTCCGCCGCAGCCTCCGAGGAAGGTGAAGACGTCGGTCACGGGCATGCCGCCCACGATGTACAGCAGGCAGCCGATCATGGGGAACGCGATGAGCGGCAGCACGTGTGCCGCGGTCAGGCTTCCCGGCCTGGTCGGATCGGCTTCTGCCAGGTGGGCCGGCAGCATAGGGCCGGTGATGCCGGTACTTTCCGGTACGGCTCGGACGCCGTTGTTCTTGCTCATAAGAAGCCCCTGTTTTCAAGGGGAAGAGGCGTCGACGTGAGGTCGACGCATCCGCCCGCCACTGGATGCAACTCGCTTTCTCGTGGCGCAGTTGGCGCTGCGTCACGCACGAGCAGTGTCAGTGTTCCAGGTGAACTCGATCCCGCCCCAACCGGACGTGAACCCCCGCGCCCCTTTAGTCCACTTTGTGAAAAGTTGGCTCATTCTTGTTCCATGCTGCGATATACGTCATCGCCGTACTGCCAGCGGGCTGATCTGGAGAAACCCCCTCAGTGACGGCCTCTTGAGGGCTGCTCAGCCTCTCATTCCACGTAATTGGCTCGCCACTGTCCAAGTCGACTTTGCGCTGTGCTACGGAACTGAGCAACACTTAGCAACGCATTGCCGTACGTACGGCGATGTGTGAAGCCCTGGTCCACTGGATGCAACCAAGAACGAGGGCACACGGCGGGATCCGTGTTGGCGCACGCCCCACCACTCAAGAAGCCCCCGCCGCCGTCTCATAGGCTCCGGGGGCTTCTGTGCGTTCAGCTCGACGGCGCTCGGACATGTGTGAGCTTCTTGGAGCCTGGCCCTCAAAACGGGCCCACGGGGCCGCTGGGTGCCCTGCTCGCCCATCCCCGAGGGCACGTCAGCCACCGGCCGACGCGTCCCCCACGGCCGGCCAACGCAGCGCCGCAAGCGCCGCCGCGGGTTTCCGGTTCCGCCACCGGCCGGTCGGGCGCGGTGGCCGGTCCGGCGCGCGGAGTCGGTCCTCGGTCCCGGCCGCCATCGCCCC
Source organism: Streptomyces globisporus (assembly GCF_003501885.1). Classification (GTDB taxonomy): domain Bacteria; phylum Actinomycetota; class Actinomycetes; order Streptomycetales; family Streptomycetaceae; genus Streptomyces; species Streptomyces globisporus_D. Next base: position 933 of record NZ_QWFA01000315.1, on the reverse strand, counting down.
GGGTACGTCACCTGCCGCCCGGGCACGTCTCGCAGATGACGTACCCGGGGTCGGCCGGACAAACAGCTGCCGGGTGAGCCGCTGGCCCAATCCCTGACCTGGACGAGTCACGGCCCGGCGGTCCCGGAGTGTCACCGGACCGCGATCGGGACGATGACGGCCGCGACGAGTCCGGCGCCGAGGAGGCCAAGCGTCAGCGGTGCGACCCACGCGGGGTGACGGTGCGCGACGTAGGCGAGTCCGGCGGCGAACATGAGGACAACGAGGACCAGGAGTACGGCGACGAGCAGGGCGAGCGAGGACATGACGGTGTTCTCCTTCAAGGGGCGAAAGTGCGCTCCGGGTGAGCGCGGGGCCTACAGTCCGCGCCGTCCGCCAGCCGTTCCAGTTCTCGCGAAAATCCGATCCGGGCCAGGGCCGGGGGCCGATGACGGGGCGTCGGGGCGGATTCGCGAGGACTGGACAAACCAGGGGTCGGGACTGTTGAACACACTGGGGAGGGCTGGTTCTCCAGGGCGGGACGCAGGCCGGTCGGGACTGCTGGCAGCACAGTGCGACGCGTCGCAGTTAGCCGCGCAACCCCTCCTCCCTCTCTGACCTTTCTGGGGAGGGGCGGTTCTCCGGAGCCGGTCTGCGGTGGTGAGGGAAGGCGGTGCCCCGGAGGGAGAATCGTGGGGTGACCACCCGCCGCCCGCTGGGCACCGGACCCTAACCCGCCGTTGACGACCAGGGGACGCCGCCCGGTGCGCCCGTACCGCGCGCCGTGCTCGCCGCGGAGCGTCTACAAGGAGCAGCCACGGCCCCGGCCGTGCTCCGGCCGGCGGGGCGACGCCCGCTCAGCACCGGCCCCACCGCCACCGGGTGACGGACGGGGGTCACCCGACCGGACCGGCGGGCGCGGCGGGCGGTGCTGGCCGGGGCGGGGAGGATGGG
>NZ_QWFA01000314.1 GCF_003501885.1 Streptomyces globisporus | reverse complement strand
GGGCCGGGGCGGGCGGTGCGGGGCGGTGTCGGGCGCGGGTCCGGCGCGGGCGAGCGCGGGGTCTGTGCGGGTGTCGGGTGCCACAGGGCGGGGCGGCGGGCGAACCTTTGCGGCGCGCCGGTCGTCAGGTGAGGTGGGGGCGCGGTGCGCGCACGGCGCGGCCGACGGACGGTCGACGCGGGGACGAGTGGGGGTTGCGGTGCGTGGGAAGAGCGGGGAGGGACGGAAGCGGTTCGGGCGGTCCGGGCGGGCGACGGGCTCGCGGCTTCCGCAGGTGGCCGGCCCTCGGCTTCCGGCGGGGCTCGGCCGCCGGCTCAGGGAGCGGCTCGCCGGGCTGCGGCAGCGGTTCACTGCCGTGCGGCTGCCGCAACGGCCCATGCCACGGCTCCGCGAGCGGCTCGCCGGGCTGCGGCTGCCGCGTACCCGGCGGGGGCAACGGCGGCTGGTGCAAGGGCTGATGGTCGCCTGTGTGCTGGCGCTCGTGCCCGCGACCTGGATGCGGCTGGCGGCCGGTGACCGGGTGGGTACGGCGGCCGAGGCCCCGGCCCGGGAGGTCGCCGTGGTGTTCGGGGCCGGGCTGTGGAACGGGCGGCCGACCCCCTATCTCGCGCACCGGCTGGACGCGGCGGCCGAGCTGTACCGCACCGGGAAGGTCAAGGTCGTCCTCGTCACCGGGGACAACAGCCGGGTGGAGTACGACGAGCCGGACGCGATGCGCACGTACCTCACCGGGCGCGGAGTGCCCGACGGGCGGATCGTGAGCGACTACGCCGGATTCGACTCCTGGGACTCCTGCGTCCGGGCCAAGAAGATCTTCGGGGTCGACCGGGCCGTGCTGGTGAGCCAGGGCTTCCACATCCACCGGGCCGTCACGCTGTGCCGGTCCGCCGGGATCGACGCGTACGGCGTCGCGGTCGACGAGCCCCGGGACGCCACCTGGTACTACGGCGGCGCCCGGGAGCTGGCCGCCTCGGGCAAGGCGGCCCTGGACGCCCTGTTCCGGCCCGACCCGCGCTTCCTGGGGCCCGAGGAGCCGGGCGTGGCGGAGGCGCTTGCGCCGAGCGGGTGAAGGACACCCCTCAGCCGCCCGGTGCGCGTCCGGTGATCCACCGCCCCTCGGGGATCAGCACGCCCCCGGTCCGCAGCGAGCGGGTGACGGCGGTCGCGGCGAGGTAGACCCAGGCCCGCACCACGCCCCCGTCGCCGGGCCCCGGCAGCTCGACCTCGCGGACGACGCGTTCGTACAGGTTGCGCGGGTGGCCGGGGCCGAGGAACTCCTCCAGGTGGTCGAGCAGCCCGAGCAGCTCCCCGTACACCCCGGGCGCGGCGACGAGCAGGGTGCCGTGGACGCGGCCGTGGCCCTCGATGGCGTACGGGTAGCCGGGGCCGTCGTAAAGGAGGGCCCGGGGCAGCACGGCCGGGCGCTCCCCCGCCGTACGGCCCCGGAGGAACAGGTCGTGGTTGGGTTCGCCCGGCAGCAGCGTCCCGTACACGAAGAAGGGCAGTTCGGCGTCGGTGGGCCCGCCGCCCGGGTCGGGGGTGGTCATGACCGCCGCCGTCACAGGGCTGCCGGAGGAGCCGTCTCCGCCGTCACCCAGCCGAGGTAGCGGGCGCTGCCCCGGATCACCGGCAGGGCGATGATCTCCGGCGTGTCGTAGTCGTGCTCGCGCTGAAGGAGGTCCTCCAGTTCGTCGTAACGCTCCGCCGTCGTCTTGAAGAGCACCTGCCACTCCTCGCTCGTCTCGATGGCGTTCTGCCACCGGTAGACGGAGGTGACGGGGGCGGAGATCTGCGCGCAGGCCGCCAGCCTGGCCTCCACCGCCGACTGCGCCAGGGCGTGCGCCTTGTCCTCGCTGTCGGTCGTGGTCAGTACGGTCAGCCATGCCGGCGGCGCTGTCATCGTCGGTCTCCTCGGAATGCGGACTCGGCGGGCACCTTGCCCGTGGGCCTTCGATGCGATTGTCGGCCCACCGGGCGTCAGGCGCCGTACGGACGGGACTTTCTGGCGTCGCGCAGGGCGGTGCCCCACCACACCACCTGGTCCAGCAGCACCTTGGCGGCCGCGTCGGCGGGGCCCGGGTCCCGGTGGCGCCCCTCGTCGTCGAAGAGGGCGCCCGCGTTGTGGAAGGACACGGTGTCGCGGACGGTGACGGTGTGCAGCTCGGCGAAGACCTGCCGGAGCTGTTCGACGGCGCGCAGCCCGCCGGAGATGCCGCCGTACGACACGAAGGCGACGGGCTTGGCCTGCCATTCGGCGCTGTGCCAGTCGATGAGGGTCTTCAGCGGTGCGGGGAACGAGTGGTTGTACTCGGGGGTGAGGACGACGAAGGCGTCGGCCGCCGCGAGCCGTTCGGAGACCGCGGCGAGCCGCGCCGCCTCCTCCGGGCCGGGGCTGAAGGTGATCGCGGTGGGCAGGCCGGCCTCGGCGACGTCGATCAGGTCGGTCTCGATGCCGGGGTGCCGGGCCGCGCGGCCCAGGAACCAGTCGGCGATGACGGGGCCGAAGCGGCCGTCCCGGTTGCTGCCGAGGATGACGGCGACCTTGAGGGGGGCCACCTCGGCGGACGAGGCGGACGAGGCGGACGACGTGGATGGCGTGGATGCGGCTGTGGTGTCCATGGCGTCGACCTTTCCGCCTCAACCATGGTTGAGGTCAAGCCCGCACCTATCGACACGCCTAGGGCCTGTCGTCAAACGGCCGTCGTCGCCCGGAGGGCGGCCGCGCGGCCTCTGGTGCGTGCGATCGCAAGGCGCTGGAACGCCCTCATCGCGGAGTGATTCGGGCGTTTCGGCAACGCCGCGAGGGATGGGGCCCCCTGCTCGAGCGAAGCCGAAAGCTGGGGGAAGTGCCAGGCGTCGCGGACCCGGTCATGATCCGCCGGGCACCCCCTACGGTGGCCGCATGACGACGCCGCCGCCCCCGCCCCACATCGAGCTCGACGGCCTCCCGGCCACCGAGGAGACCCTGTGGATCCCCGCCCTGTACGGCTTCGGCCACTTCACCGCCCTTCAGGTGCGGGACGGCCGGGTGCGGGGCCTGGGCCTGCACCTCGCGCGACTGGACGCCGCGAACCGGGAGCTGTTCGCCCTGCCGCTCGACGGTGACCGGGTACGGGAGCTGGTCCGGCACGCCCTGGACGGGGCGGGGCGCCGGGACGCCTCGGTGCGGGTGAACGCCTACCTGCCGCCCGGGGCGACGTGTACGACCCTGATGGTGACGGTCCGGGAGCCCGCCGTCATGCCGTCCGGGGCGCAGAGCCTGATGTCGGTGCCGTACACGCGCACCGCCCCGCACATCAAGCGGCCCGGAGAGTTCGGGCAGACGTACTACGGGGTGCTGGCCGGGCGGGCGGGGTTCGACGACGCGCTGCTGACCGCGCCGGGCGGCGTGGTGACCGAGGGGGCGATCACCAATATCGGCTTCCGGGACGGGACATCGGTGGTGTGGCCCGACGCCCCCGCGCTCACCGGCATCACGATGACCCTGCTCGAACAGGGCCTGGAGCGGGCCGGACGGCCCTCGGTCCGCCGTCCGGTGACGCTGGACGGGCCCGACGGGGTGGGCCGCTTCTCCGCCGCCTTCGTCTGCAACTCGCAGGGCATCGCGCCGGTGCGGCGGATCGACGACACGGTGTTCCCGGTGGACGACGAGCTGATGAAGGAGCTGGGCGCGGTGTACGACAGCGCTCCGGAGGACACCGTGTGAGGCTCCGCGCGCGGGGGTGGGCCGGAGCCGGCAGCCCCGGCCGTGCCGGACCATGGGGGCATGCAGATCCTTATCGAGGCCTCCGCCCTTCCCGGCCGCGCCTGCGGCCCGGACAGCGACTTTCCCGGCTACGAGAACATCCACGTCGGCGTCCAGCGCAAGGACCGGCCGGGCGAGCTGCTCGGCCTGCACCCCGGGGACGCCCCCTCCGCTTCATGGGTGCTCGACTGCGAGGCCACCGTGACGGAGGGCGGGGTCGAGGTGTCGGGGCCCTACATCCAGAACCGGCTGGGCGGGCGGTTCGTCTATCTGTCCTGGGGCACGGTGGACGACGCCGGGACCTTCACCATGTTCCGGCGCGCGAAGCTGATGTTCAGCGACATCGATCCGGACCTCCTCGCCGCCGCGGCGCGCTCCGGGCAGCTCACGGGGCGGCTCGGGCTCACCGACGCCAAGGGGCAGCCGCTGTGTGCCCGGGTGCGTCCGCCGCAGATCGTCTGGAGCGCCACGAGCGGGGCCTGAGCACCCCGGACGGCGGCCGGCCGGAGGCGGATCCGACACCGGCCCCACCGGTCCAGGGGGGAGTGGACCGGTGGGGCCGGGTGCCGTGGGGGG
>NZ_QWFA01000313.1 GCF_003501885.1 Streptomyces globisporus | reverse complement strand
TCCCCCCGATCCCGGCCCGCCACCCCCAGCAGGGCTGACCCCCGCTCTCACCCCTCGCGTGCCGCCGGGTCCCGGACCCGGCGGCACGGCCATGCCACCGCCAGTCCGTATCGCAGGAGCCCCGCCGTGCCCGAGGGACACACCATCCGCCGTCTCGCCGATGACCACGCCGAACGGTTCGCGGGCGCGCCGGTCCGGGTGAGCAGCCCGCAGGGGAAGTTCTCCGACAGCGCGGCCCTGCTGGACGGGCACACCCTCGCCGCCACCGACGCCCACGGCAAACACCTCTTCCTCGGCTTCGGCGACACCGGCTGGGTCCACATCCACCTCGGCCTCTTCGGCAAGCTCGGCTTCGGCGCCGCCCCGCCCCCGCCGCCCACCGACACCGTCCGTCTCCGCCTTGTCAACGCCGGCCACTACGCGGATCTGCGCGGCCCCACCACCTGCGCCCTGATCACCGAGCCCGAGAAGCGCGCGATACACGAGCGCCTGGGCCCGGACCCGCTGCGCGGCGACGAGGACGGGGAGCGGGCCTGGCAGCGGATCTCCCGCAGCCGGACCACCATCGCCGCCCTGCTGATGGACCAGAAGGTCATCGCGGGCGTCGGCAACGTCTACCGCGCCGAGGTCCTCTTCCGCCACGGCATCGACCCGTACCGCACGGGCCGCGACCTCACCCGCGCCGAGTGGGACACGATCTGGGCGGACCTGGTGGAGCTGATGCGCGAGGGCGTCCGCAACAACCGCATCGACACCGTGCGTCCCGAACACCTCCCCGAGGCCATGGGCCGCCCGCCCCGCAAGGACGACCACGGCGGCGAGGTCTACGTCTACCGGCGCGCCCACCTGCCCTGCCACATCTGCGGTACGGAGATCCGCACCGCGGACCTGGTCTCGCGCAACCTCTTCTGGTGCCCCCGGTGCCAGCCCACGGGCCCCTCCGCCGGCGGAAAAGGCTGAAAACCGCCCGAAGAAGACCGGCGGGAACGCGCGGACGACCCCATTTCGAGCGCATTGTCACCGGGGTCCCCCTGCACCGGAGGCGTTCGGGTGGATAGGGTCCCGGCAGTGGCCCGTAGCGGAGGAACAGACGACTTCTGGGCCCGGTGGCGCAGAAAGATGCACCGGGCCCGTATCGGGCTGCGCAAATCCGGGGTCGACTACTTCCGCGGCGACGGCTCCGACTGGATCGCCCTGGCCGGTCTGCTGCTGACGATCCCGGCCATCACCGTGGCCACCGTCGTCAGCCCGATCTGGATCGACCCGGCCGCCCTCGCCCTGCCCATCGTGGCGGGCGGCCTCCTGCTGCGCCCCTCCAGCCTGCTGGGGCTGTACGCGACGGCCGCCGGCGCACTGATCGTGGAGGCGCTCACCCTCGGCCCGTATCTGGACGGCCCCGCCCGGGTCACCCCGGGCACCGTGCTCGTGGTCGCCGCCTGCGGGTTCTTCGGGCTGATCCTCGCCCAGTTCCGGGCCCGGGTCGGCGTGCCCTGGCGGCGCGGCGGCACGATGCTCTTCGACCTGCGCGAACGCATCCGGGTCCAGAGTTCCCTGCCCCGGCTGCCCCAGGGATGGCACCGCGAGATGGCCCTGCGCCCGGCCGGCGGCCAGTCGTTCTCCGGGGACTTCGTCGTCGCGGCCCGCACCCACGGGGGCCGCACCCTGGAAGCCGTCCTCACCGACGTCTCCGGCAAGGGCATGGACGCGGGCTCCCGGGCACTGTTGCTGTCCGGCGCCTTCGGCGGGCTCCTCGGGTCGCTGGCCCCGCACGCCTTCCTGCCCGCCGCCAACGGCTATCTGCTGCGCCAGGATTGGGACGAGGGGTTCGCCACTTCCATCCACCTGGTGCTGGACCTGGAGTCGGGCGACTACGAGATCTACTCCGCGGGCCATCCGCCCGCCCTCCAACTGCACGCCGGCAGCGGCCAGTGGGAGGAGAAGTCGGGGGAGGGGCCCCTGCTCGGCGTCTACGACGGGGCCGAGTTCGACGCGGTGAAGGGCTCGCTCGCGCCCGGCGACGTCCTGATGCTCTTCACCGACGGTCTGGTGGAGGCATCCGACCGGGACATCGCCGAGGGCATCGACCGCCTGACGGGCGAGGCCGACCGCTATGTCTCCACCGGCTTCGAGGGCGCGGCCTGGCATCTGATCGAGGCCTGCGCCAAGGACGTCAACGACGACCGGGCGCTGCTGCTGCTCTCCCGCCGGGCCTGAGCCCCCCCGGCAGTCCCGGGTGACGGGCGCGACCCCGGACGGCGGAGAGGCGCCCGTCACTCGTTGGCCGGGTATCGGGGCGCCTCTCCGCCGTTCGGTGGTGCTCAGCCGGCTCCGGGTCAGACCGACACCGGTACCTGCTCCTGGTCCTGGTGGTCGTCCTTGTTGCGGTCGCCCGGCAGAATGCGGGCCAGCCAGTGCGAGCGTCCGGCGGCCAGCGGCGCGAGGACGGCGAGCAGGAGGACGTAGCCGGCGATGAACGGCGAGAGCCGCTCGTCCAGTCCGGCGGCCGCCGCCATCGTGGCCAGGATGAGCGCGAACTCACCGCGGGCCACCAGCGTGGTGGCGATGTTGGACGTGGCCTGCGCGCCGAAGGAGTAGACCTTCGCCGCGGCGAGTCCGGCGGCGATGTTCATGGCGAGCGTCAGGACCACGGCCGCCACCACCGGCCACAACACGCTCGGCAGGTCACCCGGGTCGATGGAGAGGCCGAAGGCGAAGAAGAAGATGGCGCCGAAGGCGTCCCGCAGCGGGTGGACCAGCTTGAGGATGCGGTCGCCCGACGAGGTGGAGCCGAGCATCAGGCCGACCATGAACGCGCCGATCGCGTCGGCTACGCCGAACATCTCCGAGACTCCGGCGACGAAGACGGCCACACCCAGGAACGAGATGACCAGGAGCTCGTCGTCCTTGGTGTTCATCAGCTTGCCGATGAGCTTCGTGCCGAACCGGGCCGCCAGCGCGAGCAGCAGCAGGAAGCCGAAGGCCTTGCCGCCGTCGACCAGCGCGGCCGAGAGGCTGTCCGCACCGGACAGGATCGGCTGGAGCGCGGCCAGATACAGGGCGAGGAAGATGTCCTCGACGACGATGATGCCGAGGATCGGCCGGGTCTCCGGATTACCGATGCGCCCGAGGTCCACCAGGATCTTGGTGACGATCGCGGACGAGGAGATCCCGAGGACTCCGGCGAGGACCAGCGCCTCCGACGTGCCCCATCCCAGCGCGAAGCCGAATATCAGACCGGCGCCGACGTTCAGGACGAGATACGTCCCGCCCGCGATGGCCATCTTCCGGCCGCCCGTCTTGAGGTCGTCCATGTGGAACTCGAGCCCCAGGTAGAAGAGCAGGAGGACGAGTCCCAGCGCGGAGAGCATCTCCAGGTCGTGCGGGTTGGAGAGGAGCGTGTATCCGGGGGTGTGCGGGCCGAGGAGGATCCCGGCCAGGATGAACAGGGGGATCGTCGGCAGCCCGATACGGCCGCCGAGGCGGGCGAGGACGGCAGCGGCCAGGAAGGCGCCGCCCATGGCGAGGAGGGTGTCTGCGTGTCCGATGAGCCTGGTCCTTCGGGGTCGGTCAAGAGCTGGTCAAGGGGGCATCAAGAATCCATCAGTAATTAGTTTACCGAACGATTGACGCTGCAACTATGGATCCGTCGGATCGTCAATGTTCGTCCGCTTGGTCCGACCGAGGGGTCCCGTCAACACCGTCGCGGGAGCGGCGAGTTCGGATCCGGCCCCGGCCGCGGCCGTAGAGTCGGCCCATGACTGGACGGCATCTGAGCGTCTCCGAGGTGGAGGCCATCGCCCGCGAGGTCCATGCGCGGCAGACCGACAAGGCGGGCCGCCCGTACGTGGAACACCTCGCGGCGGTGGCCGAAGGCGTACGGGTACGCGGCGGCGACGACGGGCAGATCGCGGCGGCCTGGCTGCACGACGCGGTCGAGGACGACGCGCTCTGCGCCGAGTGGCTAGCGGCCGCCGCCCTGCCGCAGGAGGTGAAGGACATGGTCCTGGCGGTGACCAAGCGGCCGGGGGAGGAACTTTCCTCGTACACCGCGCGGATCCTGGCCACGCCGGGCGCGCTGCTCGTCAAAGAGGCGGACCTCGCCCACAATGCGGATCCCGCCCGCCTGGCGGTCCTGGGCGAGCCGACCCGTACCCGGCTGGCGGCGAAGTATGCGCAGGTGCGAGGGCTGCTGGGGCTGGTCGGCGGCGAATCACCCTCGGACCGAAAGGATTCGGCCAACCCGGAAACGCACTGATCCACCCGCGGCGGGGCCGACGGGTGGATCAGGGGGGAGTTGCGGGGAGGGGGCGGCCGTTCGGTC
>NZ_QWFA01000312.1 GCF_003501885.1 Streptomyces globisporus | reverse complement strand
TCCGAGGAGCCCACCGTGTCCCTCCCCCGCCGCCCACCCGCCCTGCTCGCCGCACCGCTCCTCGCCCTGGCCCTGCTGCTCACCGGCTGCTCCTCCGGCGCCGCTCCGGAGAAGGCTCCGGTCGGCGTCCCGGGGCAGGGCGCCGCGGGCCCGCAGTCCGACGCCGCGTCCGCGCTCCGGTCCTCCCCCAGCCCGGTGCCCGCCCCGAGCCCCGCCGAGATCCCGGGCCTGGGACCGGAGACCCTGGCCCAGATCCCCGCCGAGGCCCGGCAGGCATTCGTGGTCACCGGCGAGGAGGCCGACTCCTACCGCTCCAGCGCGGTCCTGTACAGCCGCGCGGACCCGGCACACGGCTGGGAGCCGGTCGCGGGACCCTGGCCGGCCCACAACGGCATGGAGGGCTGGACGGACTATCACGTGGCGGGCGACCGGAGATCGCCCACGGGCGTCTACACCCTCACCGACGCGGGCGGCCGGCTCCCCGACCCCGGGGCGCTGCTGCCGTACGACGAGCACCCACGGTTCGCGGTGGACGGCGAGGGCTTCTTCGGCGAGCCGCTGGAGGGCTCCTTCGACTACGTCGTCGCGATCAACTACAACCGCACCGAGGGCGTCAGCCCCCTGAACCGCACCCGTCCGCTCGGCCTCGAACGCGGCGGCGGCATCTGGATCCACGTCGACCACGACGGCCCGACCCAGGGCTGCGTCTCCGTCCCCGAGGAGCGCATGGAGGAACTCCTGCGCACCCTGGACCCCGAGATGAACCCGGTGATCGTGATGGGGGATGCCGAGTCGTTGAGGCGGTGACGGGCGGACGGGTAGGGGCCGAGTGCGTACGCTGGGAAATCGAGGGCGGATCATCGAGTGGCTGACGCGCCTGTGCCTGCAGGCGGATCCGAACCCATAACTCCACGCCTACCGGGGGCTGCGGATCGGGACAGATGGCGAGAGCGACGCTCGGGCCGACGCCGCGCTCGCTCCGGTCGAACTGGGTGGGCTGAACCCGCGCCGCAACGCGAGGAGCCCGGGACCGCTGTTCGCGGTTCCGGGCTCCCGGCGTATGTACGGAGGGGTTACGCCGGCTTCTCCTCCAGACGCGGGAACAGCACTGCGCCCTTCGTCACCGTCGCGCCCGCGGGCAGGACGCCCCACGTGCCCGCGTCCTGGACCTTCTGGTCGGCCAGGGCACCCAGGGACTCCTCGGCGCCCAGGGACTCCCAGAGCTTCTGCGAGGTCTCCGGCATCACCGAGTTGAGCAGCACCGCGACCCCGCGCAGCGACTCGGCGGCCGTGTAGAGGATGGTCGCCAGGCGGGCCTGGCCCTCCGGGGTGGTGTCCTTGGCCACCTTCCACGGCTCCTGCTCCGTGATGTAGCCGTTGACCTGCTTCACGAAGTCGAAGATCGCCAGGATGCCGCCCTGGAAGTCCAGCTCCTCGCCGATCTTCCGGTCGGCCGTCGCCACGGCCTTCGCCAGCCCGTCCCGTACGGCCTGCTCGGCGTCACCGGCGGCCGTGTCCTCCGGCAGCGCCCCGCTGAAGTACTTGCCGACCATCGCCGCCACGCGCGAGGCGAGGTTGCCGTAGTCGTTGGCCAGCTCGGAGGTGTAGCGGGCGGAGAAGTCCTCCCAGGAGAACGACCCGTCGCTGCCGTAGGAGATGGCCCGCAGGAAGTACCAGCGGTACGCGTCCACGCCGAAGTGCGAGGTCAGGTCCTGCGGCTTGATGCCGGTCAGGTTCGACTTGGACATCTTCTCGCCGCCGACCATCAGCCAGCCGTTGGCGACGACCTTGCCCGGCAGCGGCAGACCCTGCGCCATCAGCATCGCGGGCCAGATCACCGAGTGGAAGCGGAGGATGTCCTTGCCGATCAGGTGCACGTTCGCCGGGAACGTACCGTCGAACTTCTCCTGGTTGGCGCCGTAGCCCACCGCCGTCGCGTAGTTGAGCAGCGCGTCGACCCACACGTAGATGACGTGCTTGGGGTCCCACGGCACCGGGACGCCCCAGTCGAACGTCGAGCGCGAGATCGACAGGTCCTGCAGGCCCTGCTCGACGAAGTTCACGACCTCGTTGCGCGCCGACTCGGGCTGGATGAAGTCCGGGTTCGCCGCGTAGAACTCCAGCAGCTTCGGGCCGTACTCACTGAGCTTGAAGAAGTAGTTCTCCTCCTTGAGGAGCTCCACCGGCTTCTTGTGGATCGGGCAGAGCTTCTGACCGGCGAACTCGCCCTCGCCGTCGATCAGATCGCCGGGGAGCTTGTATTCCTCGCAGCCCACGCAGTACGGGCCCTCGTACCCGCCCTTGTAGATCTCGCCCTTGTCGTACAGGTCCTGCACGAACTCCTGCACCCGGTCGGTGTGCCGCTTCTCCGTCGTCCGGATGAAGTCGTCGTTCGCGATGTTGAGGTGCTCCCAGAGGGGCTTCCACGCCTCCTCGACGAGCTTGTCCGCCCAGGCCTGCGGAGTCACCTCGTTCGCCTCGGCCGTGCGCATGATCTTCTGACCGTGCTCGTCCGTGCCGGTGAGGTACCACACCTTCTCGCCGCGCTGGCGGTGCCAGCGCGTGAGCACGTCGCCTGCGACGGTCGTGTAGGCGTGGCCCAGGTGAGGAGCGTCGTTGACGTAGTAGATGGGGGTCGAGACGTAGAACGCCGTCGCCCCCTGCTTCTCGGATCCAGTGGCCGCCATGGTCGAAATCCTAACGGCCCGATCAAGATCCACTCACATCGATAAACGGCGGCCGGTGTGCGGACGGAGGAAGGCCCTCCGGTGGAGAGCTTTGCGAAACATCCCCTCACGTAATGGTTCCCGTAGGAAAGTCGCATCCTGGGAGGGAGCGGACAAGCGTGCACGAGGCAGGGGACATCACGATGCGGGTACTGGTCGCCGAGGACGAGGAGATCCTCGCGGAGCTGGTCGCCACCGGACTGCGCCGGGCCGGGTTCGCCGTCGACACCGTGTACAGCGGGGACGCGGCCCTCGCCTATCTCGGCCTCCACGACTACGACGTCGTCGTCCTCGACCGCGACCTCCCCCGGGTCCACGGCGACGACGTGGCCCGCCGCCTGGTCGCCTCCGGCTCCCGCACCCGGATCCTGATGCTCACCGCCTCGGGCGCCACGGAGGACCGGGTCGCCGGGCTTGACCTGGGGGCCGACGACTACGTGGCCAAGCCGTTCGAGTTCCCCGAGCTGGTCTCCCGGGTACGCGCCCTGCGCCGGCGCAGCGCCCGGCCCGTACCTCCCCAACTGGAGCGTTACGGCATCCGGCTCGACACCGTACGGCGCTCGGCGCTCCGCGACGGCCGGGACCTGGACCTCTCCCCGAAGGAGTTCACCGTGCTGCAACTGCTCCTGGAGGCCGACGGCGGCACGGTCAGCGCGGAAGAGCTGCTGGAGCGGGCCTGGGACGCCAACGCCGACCCCTTCACGGGGGCTGTACGCGTCTGCATGAGCAAGCTCCGCGCCAAGCTCGGCGAGCCCGCGCTGATCCGCACCGTGCAGGGCGTCGGGTACGCCCTGTGAAGCGGCCGTCCCCGCTGCGGCGGCCGGCGGACGCCTCGAAGCTGCCGCACTCGACGATCCGCACCCGCATCGCCCTCGTGTACGGCGGCGTCTTCCTGGTGCTCGGCACGGCCCTGCTGGCCACCGTGAACCTGGCCTCCCGCGCCGGGACGGAGACCGAGGCGCGGGCCATCGCCTCCACGGCTGTGGTCGTCGTCCCGCCCGGGTACTCCGTGAACGGTCCCTTCATCGCCCGCGGCTCCACCGGATCTCCCAGCGCCTACGAACTCACCGACCACGTCAGCGACGCGGCGGGCAAGCAGCTCCTGAACTGGTCGTTCGCCGCGCTGCTCGTGATGACGGCGGGCGCGGTCGGGGTGGGCTGGTGGATAGCGGGCCGGGTGCTGCGGCCCGTCCACGCGATGACCGCGAAGGCCCGCCGGCTCTCCGAGAAGACCCTGCACGAGCGGATCGCGTCCAGCGGCCCGGACGACGAGCTGAAGGAGCTGGGCGAGACGCTGGACGCGCTGCTGGGCCGCCTGGAGAAGGCGTTCGACAGCCAGCGGAGATTCATCGCGAACGCCTCGCACGAGCTGCGGACCCCGCTGGCCACCCAGCGCGCCGCGATCCAGATCGGTCTGGACGATCCGTCGCCCGAGGACCTCGTCCGCACCCGGCAGACCCTGCTGGACACCAACCGGCGCAGCGAGCGGCTCATCGAGGGGCTGCTCGTGCTGGCCCGCAGCGAACGGGGCCTGGCGGCGGACGAGCGCGAGGTGGTCCGCCTCGATCAGGTGGTCAGGGAGGAGTCGGCCCGCTATCCGGTGCTACGGGGCGGGGGCGGGGGCGGCGACGGCC
>NZ_QWFA01000311.1 GCF_003501885.1 Streptomyces globisporus | reverse complement strand
GGCGGGGGATCGCGATGCCCTCCGCGAGCGTGGGGGCGGCCGGGGCGCGGTCGGCGGAAGGGAGCAGGTCGTCCGCGCCCGTGCGGAAGGCGGCGGCCAGCGGGGAGACCGCCTCCGCCTGGACCGCGATCAGGCGGGGACGCGTCTCGATCAGGCCCAGCGCGTGCAGTTCGGCGACCGCCAGCGCCGCGCCCAGCAGCAGGGTGCCGTTGCCGACCGGGACCGCCAGAGCGTCCGGCAGCCGGCCGCCGAGGTCCTCCCAGAGCTCGTACACGTACGTCTTCGTCCCGTGCAGGAAGTACGGGTTGAAGACGTGCGAGGCGTAGAAGACCCCCGGCTCGTCCGCCGCCGCGCGGGCCGCCAGCGCGGTCGACTCCCGGCCGCCCGGGACGGCCACCAGGCGCGCGCCGTGCGCCCGGATCTGCTCGGTCTTCTTCGCCGACGTGCCCTCGGGGACGTACACCGTGCACGGCAGTCCCGCCCGCGCGCAGTACGCCGCGACCGACGTGCCCGCGTTGCCCGTGCTGTCCGCCACCACCCGGTCCGGGCCCAGCCGCCGGGCCAGCTCCGCGAGCATCACCGCGCCCCGGTCCTTGAAGGAGAGCGTCGGCATCAGATAGTCGAGCTTCGCCGAAACGGTGTCCGTGAGCGGCACGAGAGGGGTGCGGCCCTCGCCCAGGGAGATCGTCGAGGAGTCGAGCGGGAGGAAATCCTTGTAACGCCACAATGAATCGATCCGGCCGGAAAGCGCGTTCACCCCGACGCCCCGCGCAGGGGTGAAGTCGAGATCCCAGGGGCCCCGGCAGACCGGACAGCACCAGGTCAGAGCGGTGATCGCGGATCGCGTCCCATCCACTGGACAGTAATAGATCGTCATGTCCGCCAGCATGTCAGGCATATGGCAGGTGAATGGCGGGCGTATGGAACACCCCAAGGCACCCTTGTGAGTTCGCCATGGATCGGTCAATCTTTCGCTGGCAGCAGGGCACGCCGCTCGCCGGACGACGCCGAACGTGGGGCGTTCCGATGGCTGATTTGTCATGCCCCTGTCGGGAGTCGGTCGTGCGACTCCGGCACCACCCCCCACCAGAGCACCGCCTATGAGGAGGACCCCTCACATGTCAGTGACGCGTCAGACCCCCCAGGCCCGTCGAAGACTCGCCGCGGCGACCGTCATAGCCACCGCAGCCGCCGTCGCCCTCGCCACCGCCGCCCTGCCGGCGACCGCGGCCGAGCGCGCACCCGAAGGCGTGATCCTGAACGCGGACGCTCCGGGCACCATCAGCGACAGCTACATCGTCACGCTGAAGGACTCGGCCGCGAAGTCGGACTCCGCCAAGGGCAAGGCCCTCGCGAAGAAGTACGGCGCGAGCATCGAACGCACCTACCGCTCGGCCCTCAACGGCTACGCGGTCGAGGCCACGGCCGCGGAGGCGAAGAAGTTCGCCGCCGACCCGGCCGTCGCGTCCGTCTCGCAGAACCGCACCTTCACGGTCTCCGCCACCCAGACCAACCCGCCCTCCTGGGGCCTGGACCGGATCGACCAGCGGAACCTCCCGCTGGACCAGCGCTACACCTACCCCGACAAGGCCGGCGAGGGCGTCACCGCCTACGTCATCGACACCGGGGTGCGCATCAGCCACAGCGACTTCGGCGGCCGGGCCTTCAACGGCTACGACGCCATCGACAACGACAACGTCGCCCAGGACGGCCACGGCCACGGCACGCACGTGGCGGGCACCGTCGCGGGCACCGCCCACGGCGTCGCCAAGAAGGCGAAGATCGTCGGCGTCCGCGTGCTCAACAACCAGGGCTCCGGCACGACCGCGCAGGTCGTCGCCGGTATCGACTGGGTGACGGCCAACGCCGTCAAGCCCGCCGTCGCCAACATGAGCCTCGGCGGTGGCGCCGACGCGGTCCTCGACGCGGCCGTCCAGCGGTCCATCGCCGCCGGCATCACCTACGCCGTCGCCGCGGGCAACGAGTCGACCAACGCCAACACCAAGTCCCCGGCGCGCGTCGCCGAGGCGATCACGGTCGGCTCGACGACCAACACCGACGCCCGCTCCAGCTTCTCCAACTACGGCGCGGTCGTGGACATCTTCGCGCCCGGTTCGTCGATCACCTCGACGTGGAGCACCAGCGACACCGCCACGAACACCATCTCCGGTACGTCGATGGCCAGCCCGCACGTCGCCGGCGCCGCCGCCATCTACCTCGCCGACAACCCGGGCTCGACCCCCGCCCAGGTCTCCGCCGGGCTCGTCGCGGCCGCCACCACCGGCGTCGTCGGCAACCCGGGCACCGGCTCGCCGAACCGCCTGCTGCACGTGGGCCCGGGCGGCACCACCCCGCCGCCCGGCAAGAAGTTCGAGAACACCACCGGCTACGCGATCAACGACAACGCCACGGTCGAGTCCCCGGTCACCGTCACCGGCATCACCGGCAACGCCCCGGCCGCGCTCCAGGTTCCGGTCAACATCTCCCACACCTACATCGGTGACCTGAAGATCGACCTGGTCGCGCCCGACGGTTCGGTCTACAACCTGAAGGCGTACGGCTCGGGCGGCAGCGCCGACAACGTGGTCACCACGTACACGGTCAACGCCTCCTCCGAGGTCGCCAACGGCACCTGGAAGCTCCGGGTCAGCGACAACGCCCGCTACGACACGGGCCGGATCAACAGCTGGGCGCTCCAGTTCTGATCCCGCCCCGGCGGTGAACCACCGAACAGCGTGAGACAGCGTGAGAAGGGGCCGGGACGGTCGCGTCGTGCGACCGCCCCGGCCCCTTCGGCCGTTCAGCGACGGAATCGCCGCCGTCAGCGGCGGTTGAGCGCGCGGTCGACCGTGGTGACCAGCTCCGCGTCCTCCGTGTCGCCGTCCAGCGACCAGAACATCGCCCCGCCGAGCCCCTTGTCCCGGACGTACGAGGCCTTGGCGCGCAGCACCTGCGGGTCGTCGTACGTCCACAGCGTCGTGCCGTCGAACAGCCACGCGTGGCCGTTCCTCACATCACGGTGGATCTTGTACGTCCCCGAAGCGGCCAGCTTCTTCAGGACCTTGTAGTCCTCGTAGCCCGCCGCCCAGGTGGCCGGAGCCGGTGCCGTGGCCGGCTGTCCCAGGCCCGTACCGCCGCCGGTCACACCGGTCCAGCCCTGGCCGTACGTCGGCATCCCCACCACGATCTTGTGCTTGGGAGCGCCGTGGCGCACCCAGTCCCGCACGGTCCGGTCGACGCTGAAGTCGTTCCGCGCGTAGAGGGCCGACTGCTGGGCCGTCTTCTTCTCGCCCGAGACGTGGTAGTCGTAGCCCTGGATGTTGACGAAGTCGAAGTCCTTCATGAGGCGCTTCACGTCGAAGCCCGCGTCGATGGCCTTGGGGTTGGCCGGGACGTACGCCGACAGGTCGTAGTGCTTGGGCTTCGGCTTGTGGTGCCCGTGGCCGTGCCCCTTGCCCTTGCCCGCCTTCTCCTTGGCCTTCGCCTCGCTCTTCGCGTGCGCGTCGAGCTGGGTGCGGAACTCGTGGATCAGGGCGGTGAAGTTCTTCTTGTCCTCCGGGCGGAAGACGGTGCCCTCGTTGGCCGGCGAGCCGGGCCACTCCCAGTCGACGTCGATGCCGTCGAAGAGACCGGCCGCCGCGCCGTCGCCGCCGCGTGCGCCGTCCTGGGGGAGGTTGCCCTTGATGTACAGGTCGATGCAGGAGGAGACGAGCGCCTTGCGGGAGGCCGCGGTGCGGACCGCGTCGGAGAAGTGGGTGGACCAGCTCCAGCCACCCAGCGAGATCATGACCTTGAGGCCGGGGTGCTTGGCCTTCAGCTCGCGCAGCTGGTTGAAGTTGCCCGCGAGCGGCTGGGTGTCGGTGTCGGCGACGCCGTCCACCGATCCCGCCGCGTCGAGCGGACGGGCGTAGTCCGCCCAGGCGTCGGCCTGGCCGGGGATGTTGCCGGTGAAGCACGTGCCCTCGGCGCTGACGTTGCCGAAGGCGTAGTTGATGTGGGTCAGCCTGGCCGCGGCCCCGCTGGTGTCCAGGTCCTTGACCTGGAAGTCGCGTCCGTAGACGCCCCATTGGGTGAAGTAGCCGATGTTCTTGTACGCGGGGCGGTGGTGGCCCTTGCCGCGGTCGCCGCCGTCGTTCCGGTCGTGGCCGGTACCGGCCGTGGCCGCGGGCGCGGCGCCTGCCAGCAGGGTCAGGGCGACGCCGGCGATGGTCATTCGGGACAGGTTTCTTCGACGCATGGGGCTCGTTCCTGTGCGGAAGGGGCGGGGGAGAGCCGTGCTGTGCACAGGGAAGGTATTGGTCTGGACCAAAAATGGTCAAGAGTCCCGGAGTTGCCGCACGTCGCGGACGCGTGGGGGGCGCGTGGACGGGGGCGGTGAGGGGCAGGGA
>NZ_QWFA01000310.1 GCF_003501885.1 Streptomyces globisporus | reverse complement strand
CCCCCGGCCCCGTCACCACCGGGAACGCCGCCGGTGCAGGGCCCGGCGCTCCCGCCCTGCCCGCGCCCCTCCCCGGAAGCGTGGGCAGTTGTCAGTACCCCTTGTTGGGTTGCCCGGTGGTTGCAGACCGGTCAGACCTTCGAGGTACGCGGTCAAGGGGGGTGGGCACAAAGGCCCCCGGGAGCCACCTCGGGACTATGGTGCATGGCGTGGATCCCCGCCCCCTCATCCGCCGTGAGCACGGCCGGCTCTTCGGCCAGTTCCATACAGCGCAGGCGGGCCGGGGAGAAGTCGTAGGGCATCTTTCCGGTGGCTTCGAGCACACTCATGCCCCTGCCGGAGCCGGAACCTGAACCGTCCTTCTCGTCATCGCCGGACTCAGGGTGCGCAGCGTCCCAGGCATCGAAAAGGGCGTCGTCGTCCTCGTCGAGGCCGGACTCCTCGATGACGGCATGCAGCGCGGTTTCGAAGGCGTGCCGTTCGGCGGCCACTTGAGCCACCCGCGGGTCGTCGACGGCGACGCTGTCGTCGAGTGCCTCCTCCGCCTCGTCGATGCGGTCGGATTCCTGCCGCAGGGCGGGATGCGTGGCCAGGGCGACGAACCGCGTGGCCTGCACGGCTGCTCCGAGCGGACCGAAGATCCGCTCGGTGACCAGCAAGGTGTCCAGGTCGGCCTGGCGCAGGGAGTTCCCGGACAGGCCCTTGAGACAGTCGGTGACCAGGTCGGACAGCAGTCCCATTCGGCTGCCTTCGACGCGCATCCGCTGCACGGCGGTCCGTTGGCGTCGCAGTTGCGCCTCCTGGGCGGCGAGGGATGCCTCCACGCGCTCCAACATGGCCTCGATGCCGTCTCCGCCGTGTGCTTCGGTGGACCCCTCGGCGAAAGCCTCGCCGATGTCCTCCAGCGCGATACCGGCGTCGGCCATCCTGCGGATCCACAGCAGGCGGATCATGTCCTCGTAGCCGTAGCGGCGGCGGTCGTCGCCACCCCGCTCGGGTTCGGGGAGCAGGCCGATCTCGTGGTAGTGCCGGATCGCCCGCGGCGTGCAGCCGGCAAAGGCCGCCGCGTCGCCGATCCTGACCTGACGGGGTGGCACGAAAGACGCGGGCATGGGCGGGGACCTTCTCTCGAGGGATCGGGACGTACGTCCACCGGACCACATGACGCTACGGAAGGTGCAACCCTCTCCCTGGAGGGCATAGCCGTCAATCCTCAGCGAACTGTCCCATAGCTGCGGGCCCTGTCGGCACCGTCGCCGGCAGGGCCGACTTCGTTGAAACCGGAAACCTCTCCGGCGCCCTGGGGCATCCTGTTGTCCGATGCATGGCGCAGCACTCTCAGCAGACACGACGATGGGGCCGAGGATGCAACTGATCGATGAATTTATTTCCAGATACATCAGAGAGTACGACTTCTACAGCCAAGCCGCCCGACTGGCGGCCGAAACACTGGAAAGCAATCTCCACAGGTCAGGAGTCCGCTGCATCGTCACCCATCGCGCCAAGGACATATCCCGGCTCGCCGAGAAATGCGAGAAGCGTCACGCGGAAGATCCCTACAAAGAGATCCAGGACATCTACAGCGACATCGTCGACCTGGCAGGGGTGCGCGTCGCTCTCTACTTCCCCGGAGACCGGGAGCGCGTGGACAGAATTATCAACAGATTCTTCCACCTCCTGGAGGAGAGGCGAGATTTTCCGGACCCCGGAAAAGTCAACCCCTCCAAGAAATTCTCCGGTTACTCCGCCGCACACTACAGGGCCCAGTTGTCCGAACGCAGCCTGGGCGACAGCGACAAGAGGTACGCCAAGGCGCGTGTGGAGATCCAAGTCGCCTCGGTTTTGATGCACTCGTGGTCCGAGGTCGAGCACGACCTCATCTACAAGCCACTCGAAGGAGGGCTCTCCGAGGAGGAGCTCCATATCCTGGACCAACTCAACGGGCTGGTCCTGGCCGGCGAAATCGCCCTCGAAATGCTGCAGAAGGCAGGAGAGGTCCGCGTCGCCAGCACCGACCGCACCTTCCTCAACCATTACGAACTCGCCGCCCACATACTCGCCCACGCGAACAAGGAACGGAAGAGCCCGGTCGAAGAGTCGGGACTCGGCCGAGTTGACCTTCTCTTTCAGCTTCTCACCGATCTGGAGTTCAACACGCCGAACTCGCTGGCGCCCTTCATTTCATCCCTGCACGAAAATCTGGAAGAGCGCCCACTGGCCGATCAAGTCATTGATGCGATAATCTCCGAGGATCCCGAGCGGTACCGAAGGTTTGAAGAAATCCAATTCCAGATGAGCTTCTCGTCCATGAATCCCCCTTCCTCCGACCAGTCCACGATATCCGATGAAATCGTCGGTCGGTTCTGGTCCAAATGGACAGCGCTGGAGAAGACCCTGCGCGGGCTCGCCGTCGTGGACCCCGAGGACACGCGGTTCATGGGCGTGGGGGCTCTCATCAACAGGATTCCGAACCTCACCGAACCCCTCAAGCGTGAACTCGACTATTTGCGGCGCATCAGGAATGACCTGGTCCACAGCGGCGAAATACCCGGGGCGGCTTTCCTTCAGGAAGCGATCGAGAGGATCGTCGCCGTCACGGCTCGGCTGTCCAAGCTGAAGGAGCCTCCGCAGGCCGGGTAACCATCCGCCCGCCTCGGCGAAACCCGCGACGGCCCACAGGCGGCCCGGCACCCGGCGAAACACCTCGGGCCGGAGGCTCACCGCCTCCGGCCCGGAATCACACCTCGCGGACGGCTGCAGCCGTCCGAACTACCGCTAAAGCACCGGCAGAAGCGCCTTCAGCTCGAAGGCCGTGACCTCGCTGCGGTACTCCTCCCATTCCTGCTTCTTGTTGCGCAGGAAGAAGTCGAAGACGTGCTCCCCCAGCGTTTCGGCGACCAGTTCGCTCTTCTCCATCAGCGAGATCGCCTCGCCCAGGTTCTGCGGGAGCGGTTCGATGCCCATCGCGCGGCGTTCGGCGTCGGAGAGGGCCCAGACGTCGTCGTCGGCGCCGGCCGGGAGTTCGTAGCCCTCCTCGATGCCCTTGAGGCCCGCGGCGAGCAGGACCGCGTAGGTGAGGTAGGGGTTGGCGCCGGAGTCGATGGAGCGGACCTCGACGCGGGCCGAGCCGGTCTTGCCGGGCTTGTACATCGGGACGCGGATGAGGGCGGAGCGGTTGTTGTGGCCCCAGCAGATGTACGAGGGGGCCTCGCCGCCCGCGCCGGCCGCGCGGGAGGAGCCGCCCCAGATGCGCTTGTAGGAGTTGACCCACTGGTTGGTGACGGCCGAGATCTCCGCCGCGTGCTTCAGGAGGCCCGCGATGAACGAGCGGCCCACCTTGGAGAGCTGGTACTCCGCACCCGACTCGTAGAACGCGTTGCGGTCGCCCTCGAACAGGGAGAGATGGGTGTGCATGCCCGAGCCCGGGTACTCCGAGAACGGCTTCGGCATGAACGTCGCCTGCACGCCCTGCTCCAGCGCGACCTGCTTCATCACCAGACGGAACGTCATGATGTTGTCCGCCGTGGACAGCGCGTCCGCGTACCGCAGGTCGATCTCCTGCTGGCCGGGGGCGCCCTCGTGGTGGCTGAACTCGACGGAGATGCCCATCGATTCGAGCATGGTGATCGCCTGGCGGCGGAAGTCCATGCCGACGTTCTGCGGCGTGTGGTCGAAGTAGCCCGAGCTGTCCGCCGGCGTCGGGCGGGTGCCGTCGACCGGCTTGTTCTTCAGCAGGAAGAACTCGATCTCGGGGTGCGTGTAGAAGGTGAAGCCCAGGTCGGACGTCTTGGCCAGGATCCGCTTCAGGACATAGCGCGGGTCCGCGAAGGACGGCGAGCCGTCCGGCATCAGGATGTCGCAGAACATCCGCGCCGTGCCGGGGGCCTCCGCGCGCCAGGGCAGGATCTGGAAGGTGCCCGGGTCCGGCTTGGCGATCATGTCCGACTCGTAGACCCGTGCGAAGCCCTCGATCGCCGAGCCGTCGAAGCCGATGCCCTCGTCGAAGGCCTGCTCCAGCTCGGCCGGGGCGACGGCGACGGACTTGAGGAACCCGAGGACGTCGGTGAACCACAGCCGCACGAAGCGGATGTCGCGCTCCTCAAGGGTCCTGAGGACGAATTCCTGCTGCTTGTCCATTGCCACATCCTTGCAGTTCAGACGGTCCGTGCACCACCGCCCGGGGTAGGGGGACACTTCAGTATCGCGACCCGGGATTTCCCCCAGATTACGCACACGGTGTGAGAGAGAGCACTCGGCCACCCACTACCATCGGCGACCGAGCAGCGGTCGGCTTCGGGGCCTGCTTCCTTTCCGGCTTCCCGCCCGTCCGCGCGCCCCGGTCCACGGACCGTGCTCCCGCCTCCCGGCCCCTTCGCAGAAGGACTCCACGACATGAGCCACGACCCCCGGTACCCCCAGCCCCAGGCCCCCGC
>NZ_QWFA01000031.1 GCF_003501885.1 Streptomyces globisporus | reverse complement strand
CTGCCGAGGTCCACCGAGCCCGCCCCGGCCGCTGCCCTCGCCGCCATCTGGTGCGACGTGCTCGGCGTCGAGGCGATCGGCCCGGACGACGACTTCTGGGACCTGGGCGGCAATTCGCTGTACGCGATCCGGATCGGCGCACTCGCCCGGGAGCGCGGGCTGCCCGCTGTACCCCTGCGCCAGCTGTATCTGACGCCGACGCTGGGGGCGCTGTCCGAGGCCCTGTCCCTGAGGGCATAGGCAAGCGTCCTGAAAGCATGAGAAGCGAAGGGGGCGACCGCCCCACACGGTCACCCCCTGGCTCACCGGCCCGTGGCTACACGAAGCGCTGCTTCGCGCTGCCGTCGCACGTCTGGAGCCTGAGCGGATCCTTGGCTCCCGCCAGCGTCAGACACAGGCCCGTCGCGGCGGCCGGGCGGATCGTGCCCGACTGCTGGACGAACTTCTGGTTGCCCGCGCCCGCGCAGTTCCACACGATGAGCGTGGCGCCCGGGTTGTACTCGGCACCGGACACGTCCAGGCACCGGTCGTGGCTGAGCGCGGTGCGCAGGGTCTGCGTACCGGCGTCGTACCACCAGTTCTGGTTGCGCCCGCCGTGGCAGTCCCAGCCGCCGACGGCCGTGCCGTTACGGGTGACCGAGCCGGGCACGTCGACGCAGCTCCCGGTGGCCTCGTTCTTCAGCGGGGTGAACAGGTCGTCCCAGGCCCTACCGGTCAGGACCGGGTTTCCCGTGCTCGCCGGGTCGGCGCAGCTCGCCTCGCGCAGCCCGGAGTCGTACAGCTGGGTCAGGCAGGAGGCGAAGGCCCGGTGGCCGGCCGCGTTGGGGTGGAAGGACTGCCGGACCGAGTTCTCGTCGGGCAGGCCGGGCTTGCTCAGATCGATGTAGAGGCCGCGCGCCCAGGGGGCCTCGCTGCACACCTCGTGGCCGTGGAAGAGCCGGGAGTTGTCGAGGTAGGCGGCCCCGGTGCTCGCGGCGGCCTTGCGCATGCCGGCCTGGAAGGCGGGTACGGCGGTGTTGCGGCCCCAGACGGTGTCGGAGTCGTAGCCGAGGCCGCCGCAGATCAGCTTGCCGGGGAAGTTCGGGTTGTCGCGGAAGTCCGGGCCGATCGGGCTCGGGTAGCCCATCAGGACGAGCTTGTAGTCGTCGTCTCCGTATCCGGCGCCGGTCATCACCGTCCGCAGATCGCGGACCGTCGCCTCGACCTTGGGGACCAGCGCATCGACGCGGGCCTGCCAGCCGCCCGCGTACTTCGGCTCGCAGGGGCCCTGGAGGCTGATGTAGCGGACCACGCAGTCCGTCATGACCGGGCCGAACTGGAGGTCGTCGTTGGCCCCGGCGACCAGGACGATCATCTTGATCCGGGTGTTGCGGGCCTTGATCGCGAGGCTGTCGCTCTGCACGAGCTCGTCGGCGTACTGCTTGTTCCCGCCGATTTTGATGTTCCCGGTATAGGCGCCGGAGCACGAGACGTTGTACGTGAGGTCCGCCGCGATGCCCGTGCGGTGGATGGCGGCCTCCGGAGAGCGGTGGCACCAGTTGTCCGGCCCGTTGGTCCCGGGGTCGTAGGTGCCGACGCCCTCGCCGGAGATCTCGCTGTCGCCGAGCGAGATCAGCCCGGTCTTGCGTTCGGCGAGCGGCCGCTCGGCGGGGCTGCCGTACAGCTGAGTGGCTTCGGCGGCCCGGACGGCTTCCAGCGCGGGCGGAAGAGGGGTGGATGCGATAGAGCTGGTAGCCGACTCCGTCGCGCCCGCGGGTCCGGCGGCGGCCATACCGCCGACGGCAGCCGCGAGAGCGACGGTGGCGGCGACGGTACAGCGGAGCCGGCGAAGGCTTCGGAGCCCTCGAAGTCTGGTGCTGGTGCGCCTCATTGCGCCTCCCGGTAAGTGGTTACCCCCGGTATTTACTGGCCGGTAGGCGACTTGGGAATACATAGAACAAGACAAGTGCTCATCTTTTTCAGGAGGTTTAAACACATGACTGACGCATCGGGCGGCACGGCGGGCGATGACGGGTACCGGATCGAGCACGACTCGATGGGCGAGGTGCGGGTTCCCGCGCACGCCAAGTGGCGCGCGCAGACCCAGCGGGCGGTGGAGAACTTCCCCGTCTCCGGGCAGCGTCTGGAGCGGGCCCACATCGAGGCGCTGGCCCGGATCAAGGGCGCGGCCGCCAAGGTCAACGCCGAGCTGAAGGTGGTGGATCCGGACATCGCCGCCGCGATCCAGGAGGCCGCGGCCGAGGTCGCGTCGGGCCGCTGGGACGAGCACTTCCCGGTCGACGTGTTCCAGACGGGGTCGGGCACCTCGTCGAACATGAACACCAACGAGGTGATCGCCACCCTGGCCACCGAGCGCCTCGGCCGCGAGGTCCACCCCAACGACCATGTGAACGCCTCGCAGTCGTCCAACGACGTCTTTCCGTCCTCCATCCACATCGCGGCCACCGCCGCCGTGACGGCCGACCTGATCCCCGCGCTCGACCACCTGGCCGATTCCCTGGGGCGGAAATCAGCCGAATTCTCGGACGTCGTGAAGTCCGGCCGTACGCATCTGATGGACGCCACCCCGGTCACCCTCGGCCAGGAGTTCGGCGGCTACGCGGCGCAGATCCGCTACGGCGTGGAGCGGCTGCGCGCCTCCCTGCCCCGGCTCGCCGAACTGCCCCTGGGCGGTACGGCGGTGGGCACCGGCATCAACACCCCGCCCGGCTTCTCCGCCGCCGTGATCGCGGAGGTCGCCGAGGCCACGGGGCTGCCGTTGACCGAGGCCCGGGACCACTTCGAGGCGCAGGGCGCGCGGGACGGGCTGGTGGAGACCTCGGGCCAGCTGCGGACCATCGCCGTGTCCCTGACGAAGATCTCCAACGATCTGCGGTGGATGGCGTCGGGTCCGCGCACGGGTCTCGCGGAGATCGCGCTGCCCGACCTCCAGCCGGGCTCGTCGATCATGCCGGGCAAGGTCAACCCGGTGATCCCCGAGGCGGTCCTGATGGTCGCCGCGCAGGTCACCGGCAACGACGCGACGGTCGCCACGGCCGGTGCGGCGGGCAACTTCGAGCTGAACGTGATGCTCCCGGTCATCGCGAAGAACCTCCTGGAGTCCGTACGGCTGCTGGCCAACGCCTCCCGGCTGCTCGCGGACCGTACGGTCGACGGCATCACCGCCGACGTCGAGCGGGCCCGCGCCTACGCCGAGTCGTCCCCGTCGGTGGTGACCCCGCTGAACAAGTACATCGGCTACGAGGAGGCGGCGAAGGTCGCGAAGAAGTCCCTGAAGGACGGGACGACGATCCGCGAGACGGTCCTGGCCTCGGGCTATGTGGACCGCGGCGACCTGACGCTGGAACAGCTCGACGAGGCGCTGGACG
Source organism: Streptomyces globisporus (assembly GCF_003501885.1). Classification (GTDB taxonomy): domain Bacteria; phylum Actinomycetota; class Actinomycetes; order Streptomycetales; family Streptomycetaceae; genus Streptomyces; species Streptomyces globisporus_D. The sequence continues at coordinate 34,022 of NZ_QWFA01000031.1, read as the reverse complement.
TGCTGCGGATGACCCGTCCGTGATCGCCGGGTGACCTGAGTCGCAGCGGGCCGGTGGGAGCGCTCCGTAAGATCTCTCCATGACAGGTACGGGAGAGTGCGCACGCTGGGCACCGGGGGACCAGATCCTCTGGCGCTACCGCGACAACGGCCGGGCCCACCGGACGGCCGGTGCCGCGCCCGTGCACATCTGCCGTCCGGTGACCGTCGTGCAGGACACCGACGATTTGCTCGCCGTCTGGATGGCGCCGGGCACCGAGTGCGTGCGGCCGGTCCTGGCGAACGGCACCCAGGTGCATGCCGAGCCGCTCGCCACCCGCTACACCGCGCCGCGCACCACGGCCCGCTCGACGTGGTTCGGCTCCGGGGTGCTGAAGCTGGCCCGGCCGGGCGACCCGTGGTCGGTGTGGCTGTTCTGGGACCGCGGCTGGATGTTCCGCAACTGGTACGTGAATCTGGAGGAGCCCCGCACCCGGTGGTCCGGAGGGGTGGATTCCGAGGATCACTTTCTCGACATCTCCGTGAACCCCGACCGGAGCTGGAAATGGCTCGACGAGGACGAGTTCGCGCAGGCTCAGCAGGTCGGCCTGATGGGCCGGGGGACGGCCCGGCGGGTCCGGGAGGCGGGCCTGGCGGCGGTCGAGGTGATCACCGGCTGGGGGTCGCCGTTCCGGGACGGCTGGGAGCACTGGCGGCCCGATCCGGGGTGGCAGGTTCCGCCGCTGCCGGATGACTGGGACCGCACCCCTGCCCGTATGCCGTCGTGAGACCCTGGAAGAACCCTTCGGGCGGCCTGGTCGGCAGGTCCGGTCGTACGGAGGGCCGATCGCCGCAACCAGCGGGCACCACACCGGAACTGACCACAAGTCACCACACCGGTCGTGCGGAGCGACGGGCCACGGACCCGGACGTTCCGCTCGGTCGCGGGAGCCACTACGAGGGGGTGGAGACATGCACGCCGTCCGCTGCCCGCTCGCCGCGTCCGCTGCCGGAGGGGTCGTCTGTCGGCCATCTCCGCGGCGCTCGGTTTCGGCCCCTTCATCGGGGGCATCCGGTGACAGCCGTTGTTCTTCCCGCGCTTGCCGGGGCACAGTGACGCCCCACGAGGTGACTGCCTCATACAACCGGCCCGGACGGACGGAATCCCACGCGTGACGGAGCACCCCACCTCCCACGAAGGCCGGCAGCCGCTGGCTGCCCGGCCGCAGGAGCGCACCCGGCCCCGGCAGCAGGACGCCGCGGCAGCGGCTGCGGCTGCCGCGGTGCCGGCTCCGGCCGCCGCGCCGAACCCGGGTCCCGGGGCGGCCGCCGTCGCCGACGCGCAGGCGGCCACCCGCCGCGAGGGCGACCGGCTGCGGTTCGTCGGCGCGGCGACCCGGCGGATCGCCCGGGGCATAGACCTGGACGAGATCGTCCTCGGGCTGTGCCGGGCGAGTGTGCCGACGTTCTCCGACGCGATCCTGGTCTACCTCCGTGATCCGCTGCCGGTGGGCGACGAGCGCCCGGTGAGCCCGTTCGTCCTGCGGCTGCGGCGCAGCGACCGGCTGCGCGTCAGCGACGAGGAGGGCGCGGAGGCGGCCGGTTCCGAGACGGAGCGGCTGCGGCCGCTGGTCCTGGACCCGCAGGCGGACCTGATGCCCGCCGCCGAGCTGTGCGAGGTGCGGGCGGGCGGGGCGCTGGCCGAGGTGCTGCGCGGGGTGCGGCCGGTGTTCGGCGACTCCGCGGCGGCGCGGGCCGCGCTGCCGGAGCTGCTCGGCCCCGGCCGGTCGGTCCCCACCGGGCACCGGGCGATCCTGGCCCCGCTGCGCGGCCGGCGTCGGGTCATCGGGGCGGCGGTCTTCGTGCGCGGCACCGAGCGCATCCCGTTCGAGGCCAGTGATCTGCTGGTCGCGGCGCAGCTGGCGACGCACACCGCGCTCGGTATCGACAAGGCCGTGCTGTACGGGCGCGAGGCCTACATCGCCGACGAGCTGCAGCGCACGATGCTGCCCGATTCGCTACCCCAGCCCACCGGTGTCCGGCTCGCCTCGCGCTATCTCCCGGCGGCCGAGACCGCCCGGGTCGGCGGCGACTGGTACGACGCGATCCCGCTGCCGGGCAGCCGGGTGGCGCTGGTCGTCGGCGATGTGATGGGCCATTCCATGACCTCGGCGGCGATCATGGGCCAGCTCCGGACGACGGCGCAGACCCTGGCGCAGCTCGATCTGCCGCCGCAGGAGGTGCTGCACCACCTGGACGAGCAGGCGCAGCGGCTCGGCAGCGACCGGATGGCGACCTGCCTGTACGCGGTGTACGACCCGGTCGCGCACCGGATCACCATCGCCAACGCCGGGCACCCGCCGCCGGTGCTGCTGCATCTGGGCGGGCGGGCCGAGGTGCTGCGGGTGCCGCCGGGCGCCCCGATCGGGGTGGGCGGGGTCGACTTCGAGGCCGTCGAGCTGGACGCGCCCGCCGGGGCGACGCTCCTGCTGTACACCGACGGTCTGGTGGAGTCGCGGCTGCGGGACGTGTGGACGGGCATCGAGCAGCTGCGGGAGCGCCTGGCGGCGACCGCACAGCTCACCGGCCCCGACCACGCGCCGCCGCTGGAGGCGCTCTGCGACGACGTGCTGGACATGCTCGGGCCGGGCGACCGGGACGACGACATCGCCCTGCTGGCCGCCCGCTTCGACGGGATCGCGCCGAGCGATGTGGCGTACTGGTACCTGGAGCCGGAGGACGCGGCTCCGGGCCGGGCCCGGAGGCTGGCCCGGCGGGCGCTGAGCCGCTGGGGTCTGGACGATCTGGCCGACGAGGTGGAGCTGCTGGTCAGCGAGGTCGTCACCAACGCGGTGCGCTATGCGGAGCGGCCGGTGACGCTGCGGCTGCTGCGGACCGATGTGCTGCGCTGCGAGGTCGGGGACGATTCCCCGCAGCTGCCCCGGCAGCGCCGGGCGCGCGAGACGGACGAGGGCGGTCGCGGGCTGTTCCTGGTCAACCGGCTGGCCCGGCGGTGGGGAGCGACCCGGCTGTCGACCGGCAAGGTCGTCTGGTTCGAGATGGCGGCCCGGCCCCAGTAGGGCGCTTGCAGGACATGAGGGAGGGGGCGGGCCGTCGGCCCGCCCCCTCCCTCATGTCCTTCGTGCTGTCAGGCCCTCACTGCCCCAGCAGACCGTTGCCGCCGGGCCGTTCGCCCGGCTGGCCGTCGTCCTCCCCGGGCTGGGGCGGCAGCCCGGGGGTGGTGGGGGGCGTGGTGGCCGGCGGGCTGATGGTCGGCGGGGCCGGAGTGGTCGGGGTCTCGCTGGGCGTCTCGCTCGGCGTCTCGGAGGGCGTGTCCGACGGGGTCGGCTCCTCGGGCTCGGTGGGCTCCTCGGAGGGCGTGTCCGACGGGGTCGGCGGGGCGGGCACCTCGCCGCGCTCGACGTCCTGGAGGTCGAACGTCTTGTCCGAGCCGCCGCCGAGGGCGCCGAGGGTGTAGTCGGCCCAGATCCGGGCCGGGAAGCCGCTGCCGCTGGCGCGGCCGGAGTTGGCCGTACCGGTCAGGGAGACCTGCTTGCGGCCGCCGTCGCCCTCGCCGAAGAGGGCCACGACCGTGGTCAGTTCCGGGGTGTACCCGGCGAACCAGGCGGACTTGTTGTTCTCGGAGGTGCCGGTCTTGGCCGCCGCGTCGTAGGCGGGGCTGTTGGCAGCGCCCCCGGAACCGGCGTCGACGACCCCGGTGAGCGCCTTGGTCACGGTGTCGGCGGAGGCGCGGCTGATGGCCTGCTCCCGCTTGGGCTTCTCGGGGTTCACCGTGCGGTCGCGGTGCTCGGCGGACTGGAGGATGTGCGGGGTGACCTTCTGGCCGTGGTTGTCGAGCGTGGCGTAGACGCCGGCCATGTCCCAGGTCGAGGCGTTCATGGTGCCGAGGGTCACGGCGGGGCGCTCGGGGAAGTTCTTGTCCGGTACGCCGAGGGCGAGCGCGGTCTCCTTGGCCTTGGCCGGCGTCACGTCCACGATCATCTGGGCGAACACGGAGTTGACCGAGCTGTTCATGGCCTTCTGGACGGAGATCGGACCGTAGCTGCGGTCGTCCTGGTTCTGCGGGCTGAACGGGGTGTCGCTGCCGACGACGGGCCGCTTGCTCGTGCCGTCGTAGATGGTGTTGAGCCCGATCAGGCTGCCGTCCTGGGTCGTCGACTCGTTCTCCAGGGCGGCGGCGAGCACCAGGGGCTTGAAGGTGGAGGCGGGCTGGTAGTCCTGGCGGGTGGCGTTGCTGATGTAGTGCTTGATGTAGTCCTCGCCGCCGTACAGCGCGACGACCTTGCCGGTCTTCGGGTCGACGGAGGTGGCGCCGGCCTGGACGGTCGCGTCGACCTTGCTGCCCTCGCGGTCGAGCTTGGACTCCAGCTGGTCGTCGACCGCCTTCTCCAGCGCCTGCTGGCGCTTCTTGTCGACGGTGAGGGTGAAGGTCCAGCCGCCCGCTTCACGGTCCTCGGCGGAGACGCCCTGCTTCTCCAGCTCCTTGTTGGCCGCCTCGACGAGATAGCCGGTCTGGCCCTCCATGCCCGCGGCCGGCTTCGGCTTCTGCGGGTAGGCGAACTTCAGCTTCGCCTTCTCGGCCTCGGTCAGCCAGTCCATCTCGACCATGTTGCGCAGCGTGTAGGCCCAGCGCTCCTTGACCAGCTTCTTGCCGGTGGGGGTGGCGGAGTTCCAGTCGTACTGGCTGGGGGCCTGGAGGAGGGAGGCGAGGTAGGCGCCCTGCGAGACGTTCAGGTCCTTGGCGTCGATGCCGTAGTAGGCCTGGGCGGCGGCCTGGATACCGCTGGCGCCGCGTCCGTAGTAGGCGGTGTTGATGTACCCGGCGAGGATCTGGTCCTTGGACAGCTGCTGGTCGATCTTGAGCGAGATCACCAGCTCCTTGAGCTTGCGGCTCACGGTGGGGTCCTGCGTCAGGTAGTAGTTCTTCACGTACTGCTGGGTGATGGTCGAGCCACCCTGCTTGCCCTTGCCGCTGACCGTGTTGAGGAGACCGCGGGTGGTGCCCTTCAGGTCGACGCCCTGGTCCTTGTAGAAGGTCTTGTTCTCGGCGGCGACGAAGGCGTGCTGGACCTTCTTCGGCACCTCGTCCAGATCGACGATCTGGCGGTTCACGCCCTTGCCGGTCCGGGCGAGGACCGTGCCGTCGCTGTACTTGTAGACGTTGCTCTGCCGCTCCGCCATGGCGTTGGCGGCGGGGACGTCGACGTACAGGTAGAGCGCGCCGAAGGCGCCCATGCCCAGCAGGACGATCCCGAAGAACGTGCCCAGCAGCTTCTTCCACGTGAAGAGTCTGCGTATGCCGCCGCTCTTCGCGGCCCGGCGCGACTCCTGCGCCTGGGCTCGTCGCGCATCCGCTCGACCCATTGGTGTGTTGCTCCCGCTTCTCTGCTCGGCCGGTTCGCTCGGTTTCCTCTGTTCGCTCAGACCTGCCAGCTAACACCGACAGCAGGGACAAAAGACAAGCGATCCAGCCTTTTACGGACGTGAGAATCAGCACCCGCCACTGTAGGAACCGACTCCCCAGGGGTGGACAAGGTTGCGAGAATCAGTAATGTGTAATCACATTGCTAGCGTGGTGCGATACCGCGCCGAACGGGGGATCCCATGACCGAACAGCACGACGACCACCGCCCGGACACCACGGCGGCGGATCTCACCATCGACGCTCCCGACATGCCCGCACCGCAGGTCAGGGAGGTCGTCGCGCACGCGATCCCGGGCGGCCTCGGACTGCTCCTGACGGTGATCGGGGTGTTCTCGGGGATCGGCCTCGTCATCGGCGGCGCGGTGCTGAACGGAGACGGCGCGGGCACGGTCGGCGTCACGCTCCTCATCCTCGGGGTGCTCCTGGTGATCACCTCGTTCTTCTGCATGAGCGGTGTGAAGATGGTCGCTCCGGGCGAGGCCCGGGTGATCCAGCTCTTCGGCCGGTACGTCGGCACCATCCGCACCGACGGGCTCCGCTGGATCAACCCGCTGACCTCCAGCCGGAAGATCTCCACCCGCGTCCGCAACCACGAGACCGCCGTCCTCAAGGTCAACGACGCCTACGGCAACCCGATCGAGCTGGCCGCGATCGTCGTCTGGAAGGTCGAGGACACCGCCCAGGCGCTCTTCGAGGTCGACGACTTCCTGGAGTTCGTCGCCACCCAGACCGAGGCGGCCGTCCGGCACATCGCCATCGAGTACCCGTACGACGCCCACGAGGAGGACGGACTGTCGCTGCGCGGCAACGCGGAGGAGATCACCGAGAAGCTGGCCGCCGAGCTGACCGCCCGGGTCCAGGCCGCGGGCGTCCGGATCATCGAGTCGCGCTTCAGCCACCTCGCGTACGCCCCCGAGATCGCCTCCGCCATGCTCCAGCGCCAGCAGGCCGGCGCGGTCGTCGCGGCCCGCAAGCAGATCGTCGAGGGCGCGGTGGGCATGGTCGAGATGGCCCTGCACCGGATCGCCGAGCAGGACATCGTGGAACTGGACTCCGAGCGGAAGGCAGCCATGGTCAGCAATCTGATGGTGGTGCTGTGCGGTGACCGCAGCGCCCAGCCGGTCCTCAACACGGGCACCCTCTACCAGTGACCGACCAGACGCCTCCCCGGCGGACGCCGGCGTCCCGGTCGCAGCAGCGCAAGCAGATGCTGCTGCGACTGGACCCCGCGGTGCACGACGCACTCGCCCGCTGGGCCTCCGACGAACTGCGCAGCGCCAACGCGCAGATCGAGTTCCTGCTGCGGCGGGCGCTCGCGGAGGCGGGGCGGCTGCCCGGGGCGGCGCGGCCGATCCCCCGGCGGGGGCGGCCGCCCAAGCAGCCGCCGGAGGAGCCGCACGCCCCGCCCGGGACCGGCGGCCAGGAGACCCCCTGAGACCGCGACCCCGGCCCACTCCATGGGCCGGGGTCGCTTTTCGGACGCGTATACATCGGGGGTATACACACCGTGTACAGTGCTCCTCATGTCTATCGGTCACACCCTCCTCGGGCTCCTGGAGTCCGGCCCCCGACACGGCTACGACCTGAAGCGGACCTTCGACGAGAAGTTCGGCCAGGACCGCCCGCTGCACTACGGCCAGGTCTACTCGACGATGTCCCGGCTCCTGAAGAACGGACTCGTCGAGGTCGACGGCGTCGAGAGCGAGGGAGGCCCCGAGCGCAAGCGGTACGCCATCACCGACGCCGGGATCACCGATGTCTCGCAGTGGCTGGCGCAGCCCGAGAAGCCGGAGCCCTACCTCCAGTCGACGCTCTACACCAAGGTCGTCCTCGCGCTGCTGACCGACCGCAGCGCCGCCGACCTGCTGGACACCCAGCGCTCGGCGCATCTGCGGATGATGCGCATCCTCACCGACCGCAAGCGCAAGGGCGACCTCGCCGACCAGCTGATCTGCGACCACGCCCTGTTCCACCTCGAAGCCGATCTGCGCTGGCTGGAACTGACCGCCGCCCGTCTCGACCAGCTCGCCAAGGTGGTGGCTCCGTGATTCCCGAAGGCTCCCTGCTCGCCGCGCACGACCTGCGCAAGACCTACGGTTCGACGCCCGCCCTGGACGGCGCGTCGTTCTCCGTGCACCCCGGAGAGGTCGTCGCCGTGATGGGCCCCTCCGGCTCCGGCAAGTCGACCCTGCTGCACTGCCTGGCCGGGATCATCACGCCCGACTCCGGCACCATCACCTACGCGGGCCGCGAGCTGTCCGCGATGTCCGACGCCGAGCGCAGCGCCCTGCGACGGAGCGACTTCGGCTTCGTCTTCCAGTTCGGCCAGCTCGTCCCCGAGCTGACCTGTGTGGAGAACGTCGCGCTGCCGCTGCGGCTCAACGGCGTGAAGCGCAGGGCCGCCGAGCGCACCGCGCTGGAGTGGATGGAGCGCCTGGAGGTCGACGACCTCGGTGCCAAGCGTCCCGGCGAGGTCTCCGGCGGGCAGGGCCAGCGGGTAGCCGTGGCCCGTGCGCTGGCCGGGTCGCCGAAGGTGATCTTCGCGGACGAGCCGACCGGCGCGCTGGACTCGCTCAACGGTGAGCGGGTGATGGAGCTGCTCACCGAGGCCGCCCGGTCCGCCAACGTGGCCGTGGTGCTGGTGACCCACGAGGCCCGGGTCGCCGCCTACTCCGACCGTGACGTCACCGTGCGCGACGGCCGGGCCCGGGATCTGGAGCACTCCGTATGACCCTGCTCGACTCCCCCACGGCCCCGGCCGCCGCACCGGAGAGCCCGAAGCCGCCCTCGCGCGGCGCGGCCGTCCTCCGCGACCTCGGCCTCGGCGTCCGGTTCGCCGCCGCCGGTGGCCGCGAGGGCTGGATCCGTACGCTGCTGACCGCGGTCGGCGTCGGCCTCGGTGTGGCGCTGCTGCTGCTCGCCTCCTCCGTACCGCATCTGCTCGACGAGCGGAACGCTCGCGAACAGGCCCGCAGCGAGCCGCGGATCTCCGACTCGCCCGACGCGCGTGCCGCGAAGTCGGACAGCTCGGTGGTGCGGATCAACGCCACCTCCGAGTACCGGGACCGGACGGTCGCCGGTTATCTGATGCGCGCGGACGGTTCGGCGCCGGTCCGGCCGCCGGGCGTCGACCGCTTCCCGGCGGCGGACACCATGGTGGTCTCCCCCGCGCTGAAGGAGCTGCTGGCCGACCCGGGCAACGAGCTGCTGCGCGAGCGGCTGCCGTACGAGATCACGGGCACGATCGGGGACTCCGGGCTGCGCTCCCCCAATGAACTCCTCTACTACGCGGGCAGCGACACCCTGACGCCCGCGAAGGGCGGCCACCGCATCGACGGGTACGGGGACTCCCGCGAGGGCGATCCCCTGCCGCCGCTGCTGATCGTGCTCGTCGTCATGGTCTGCGTCGTACTGCTGGTGCCGGTGGCGATCTTCATCGCCACCGCCGTGCGCTTCGGCGGCGACCGCCGCGACCGCCGGCTGGCCGCGCTGCGCCTGGTCGGTGCGGACATCCGGACGACCCGGCGGATCGCCGCCGGGGAGGCGATGTTCGGCGCGCTGCTCGGGCTGCTGATCGGTCTGGCGTTCTTCCTGGTGGGCCGGTTGTTCGTCGGCTCGGTGGAGATCTGGGACGTCAGCGCGTTCCCCGCCGACCTGGTCCCCGACCCCCGGCTCGCCCTCCTGATCGTGGTGGCGGTGCCCCTGACCGCCGTCCTCGTCACCCTGGTCGCGATGCGGTCCGTGGTGATCGAGCCGCTCGGCGTCGTACGCCGGGGACGCGAGCGGGGACGCCGGCTCTGGTGGCGGCTGCTGATGCCCGCGGCCGGTCTCGCGGTGCTCGCCGTGACGGGCCGCACCAACGGGTACGAGCCGGTGAACCCCTTCGCCATAGCCTCGGGCGCGGTCCTGGTGCTGGTCGGTCTCGCGCTGCTGCTGCCCTGGCTGGTCGAGGCCTGTGTGAACCGGCTGCGCGGCGGCCCGGTGCCCTGGCAGCTCGCCACCCGCCGGCTCCAGTTGAGCAGCGGGGCCGCGTCCCGTGCGGTCAGCGGGGTGACGGTCGCGGTGGCCGGGGCGATCGCCCTGCAGATGCTGTTCGCCGCGATGAACGCCGACTTCCACCAGGTGACCGGCCAGGACCCCTCGCGGGCCCAGTTCGCCGCGTACTCCGAGGACGTCACGGGCGAGGCCGCCACCTCCGCCATCGAACAGTTCCGTGCCACCCGGGGCGTGGAGGTGGTGATCGGCTCGGTGGAGGCGTACGCGACCAAGCCCGGGACGTACACCGACGACGAGTTGCAGCCCACCACCTCGCTGACCGTCGGCACCTGCGCGACCCTGCGCGAACTGGCCCGGATCGACCGGTGCGAGGACGGCGACGCCTTCGTCGTCCACCCCCCGGACAACAAGGAGCAGGCGGGCTGGGTGGACCGAACGGCGCGCAAGGGCAAGACCGTCCTGATCGGCGAGGGCATGGGCGCGAAGCCGTTCCGGTGGACGCTGCCCGCCGACACCGAGACCGTGCTGGGCCGCAAGGACCCGATGGGCGAGACCCACTTCGGGATCATGGCGACCACCGGAGCGCTGGACGCGGGCAAGCTGCCCGGCGCCACGATCGTCGCGCAGATCCGGGTCGACGAGAGCGTGCCGGACGTCGCCGAGCACGTACGCAACACGGCGATCGGGATCGACCCCGGGGTGCGCTTCGTCGAGCTGAACTCGGTGGCGCGCGACCGTCAGTACGACAGTGTGCAGACGGGCCTCCAGGTCGGGGCGACCGTGGTGCTGCTGCTGATCGCCGCGTCGATGCTGGTCTCCCAGCTGGAGCAGTTGCGTGAGCGCAGGCGGCTGCTGTCGGTGCTGGTCGCCTTCGGCACCCGGCGCGCCACGCTCGGCTGGTCGGTGCTGTGGCAGACCGCCGTGCCGGTGGTGCTCGGCCTCGCGGTGGCGGTCGCGGGCGGCCTGGGGCTCGGCGCCACGCTCGCCTGGATGATCAGCAAGTCGGTCGCCGACTGGTGGCTGTTCTGGCCGATGGTGGGCGCCGGCGGTGCGCTGATCGCACTGGTGACGCTGGCGTCGCTGCCGCCGCTGTGGCGCCTGATGCGCCCCGAGGGGCTGCGCACCGAGTGACACCCGCGTGATCGGGCGTACGGCCGGGGCTCCTGGGAACGGGAGCCCCGGCCGCGTCCGTCTCAGTCCTGGCCGGGGCGGTCCACCGCCCGCACCGGCAGCGGCTTCATCGCCTCGCGCAGGGCGGCCGCGAACTCCTCGAACTCGCCGCCCCGGGCCGACCCGGTCCGCATCGCCAGCGCCACACGCCGGGTGGGCGCCGGGTCCGCGAAGTACCCGGTGGCCAGCGCGTCGTTGCGGCCGGTCTCCACCGTCACCGCGGTGCGCGGCAGCAGCGTCACCCCGAGCCCTCCGGCGACCAGCTGGACGAGGGTGGAGAGCCCGGCGGCGGTCGTGGTGACCGGCGCGCCCTGGGTGCGGCCGGCCTCACGGCAGATGTCCAGGGCCTGGTCGCGCAGGCAGTGCCCCTCGTCCAGGAGCAGCAGCGGCAGTTCGCGCAGCGCGTCACGGGGGATGTCCGCGCGGCCGCCGAGCCAGTGGTCCTGCTCCATGACCAGCACGAAGTCCTCGTCGAACAGCGGGAGCTCGGTGACGCCCGGCACCCCGAGCGGCACGGCGAGCAGCAGCAGGTCGAGCCGCCCGGCGGCGAGCCCTTCGAGCAGCGAGGAGGTCTGCTCCTCGTGGACCTGGAGGTCGAGGTCCGGGTAGCGCTCGTGCACGAGGCGGAGCACGGTGGGCAGGAGATACGGGGCGACGGTGGGGATCACACCGAGCCGGAGGACTCCGGTGAACGGGGCCCGGACCGCCTCCGCCTCCTCCATCAGCGCGGCGACGGCCTCCAGAACCGCCCCGGCCCGCACCGCGAGCCGCTCCCCCGCGGGCGAGAGCAGCACCTTGCGCGTCGTACGCTCGATGAGCTGGACACCCAGTGCCTCCTCCAGGGCGGAGACCGCTCCGGAGAGTGCCGGCTGACTCATCCCGATTGCTGCCGCTGCGTCCCGGAAGTGCAGATGTTCCGCCACGGCCGCGAAGGCCCGCAGCTGGGACAGGCTGGGCTGCTTGACGGGCGACTTAACGGACTGCTTGGGACGTACGCCCTGATTCACCTGCGCCACTGATAGGCACCTCCGATCATCCGGACCGAGTGTAGCTATTTCCGCGATCAATGCACTCTGTGCCAAGGTGGGAGCCGTCCAACCCTCAGGAAGACCCTCAAAAAGGGAATTCCAGACGTTGCAAGGAGAGCGCGTGCTCACTGTCGGTGACAAGTTCCCCGAGTTCGACCTGACTGCTTGTGTCTCGCTGGAGAGCGGCAAGGAGTTCGAGCAGATCAACCACAAGACCTACGAGGGCAAGTGGAAGATCGTCTTCGCGTGGCCGAAGGACTTCACCTTCGTGTGCCCGACGGAGATCGCCGCCTTCGGCAAGCTGAACGAGGAGTTCGCCGACCGCGACGCCCAGATCCTCGGCTTCTCCGGTGACTCCGAGTTCGTGCACCACGCCTGGCGCAAGGACCACCCGGACCTGACCGACCTGCCCTTCCCGATGCTGGCCGACTCGAAGCACGAGCTCATGCGTGACCTCGGCATCGAGGGCGAGGACGGCTTCGCCCAGCGCGCCGTCTTCATCGTCGACCAGAACAACGAGATCCAGTTCACGATGGTGACCGCCGGTTCCGTGGGGCGTAACCCCAAGGAGGTCCTGCGGGTCCTCGACGCCCTGCAGACCGACGAGCTGTGCCCGTGCAACTGGACCAAGGGCGAGAACACCCTCGACCCGGTCGCGCTCCTCTCGGGCGAGTGAGCTGATACCGACATGGCTCTCGACGAACTGAAGTCCGCCATACCGGACTTCGCCAAGGACCTGAAGCTGAACCTCGGTTCGGTCATCGGCAACAGCGACCTCCCGCAGCAGCAGCTGTGGGGCACCGTGCTGGCCTGTGCGATCGCCTCGCGCTCGCCGAAGGTGCTGCGTGAGCTGGAGCCCGAGGCGAAGGCCAACCTCTCCGCCGAGGCGTACACCGCGGCGAAGTCGGCTGCCGCGATCATGGCGATGAACAACGTCTTCTACCGGACCCGGCACCTGCTGTCGGACCCGGAGTACGGCACGCTCCGCGCGGGCCTGCGGATGAACGTCATCGGCAACCCGGGCGTGGAGAAGGTCGACTTCGAGCTGTGGTCGCTCGCCGTCTCCGCGATCAACGGCTGCGGCCAGTGCCTGGACTCGCACGAGCAGGTGCTCCGCAAGGCCGGCGTGGACCGCGAGACCATCCAGGAAGCCGTCAAGATCGCTTCGGTGATCCAGGCGGTCGGTGTGACCCTCGACGCCGAGGCCGTCCTCGCCGAGTAGTGACATCGCACCACCCCTGACCCACCTGGGTACGGGAAGAGCCCCGGGGACGACCGACCGTCCCCGGGGCTCTTCCGCGTTCCCGCCCGCCCCGCTACTCCTGCGGCGGCGGGTTCTCCTTCGGACGCTCGGCCGGGGCGTCCTGCGGATCGGGTGGCGCCGGCGCGGGACCGGCGTGCGCCGGGCTCATCGACAGGGCGGTGGCCCCGTGGTGTCCTCCGCGTTCGCCGGGCTCCCCGTACGAGCGCAGATAGCCGACCACGGTGTTGATCACGGCGACCAGTGGTACGGCGACCACCGCGCCGCCGATGCCCGCGACGAGCCCGCCCGTCGCCACCGCGAGGACCACCGCGAGCGGGTGCACCCGGACGGCGCGGCCGAGGATGAACGGCTGCAGGATGTGGCCCTCGATCTGCTGCACCGCCAGGACCACCACCAGCGCCCACAGCGCCGTCCACACGCCCTCGGTGACCAGCGCGACGACCACCGCGAGCGCTCCGGAGACCACGGCGCCGACGAGCGGGATGAAGGCGAACAGGAAGATGAAGACGGCCAGCGGCACGGCGAGCGGCACGTTGAGGATGTAGAGGCCGAAGCCGATGAAGATGGCGTCGATCAGGGCGACGAGCACCGTGCCACGCACGTACGCGGTCAGGGTGCGCCAGGCGCGCGGTCCGGCGCCGGCGACTCCGGGGCGGGCCGCGGCGGGCACCAGCTTGAGCGACCACTCCCAGATACGGCGGCCGTCGTAGAGCAGGAACAGCGTGGAGAACATCGCCAGCAGCAGCCCGGTGAGGAACTCCACCATCACGGTGACGCCCTGGAGCCCGGCCGAGGTGATCTCCTCGGTGTTGGTGCCGATGGTGTCGTTGAGGTTCTTGGCGATGTCGTTGATCTGCGACTCGGTGACGTGGAAGGGGCTGTCCAGCGCCCAGCGCTTCAACTCGTCGATACCGTCCCGGACCCGGTCCGAGAGCGTGTCGAGGTTCTCCATCACCTGCCACACCACGAACCAGCCGACCAGGCCGATGATGACGAACCCGAGCACGGCTGTGACGGCGGTGGCGAGCCCGTGCGGCAGCCCGAACCGCTTGAGCCGGACCACGGTCGGCTGGAGCATCGCGGTGACGAGCAGGGCGGCGGCGAAGGCCAGCACCACGAGCTGGACCGCGCTGATCACCCGCATCAGCACCCAGAGCGTCCCCGCGAGGACGAGGAGGCGCCAGCCGGCCTCCGCGGCGACCCGCATGCCCCACGGGATCGCCGCCACCGGATCCGGCTTGGCCGCGACCGAGGGGGCGTAGCTGGGCGGCGCGGGCACCTGCCCGAGCTCGTCGCCGTCCGGGACGGCGGGGGCCCCGCGCACGGCGAGGGGTTCGTCGTCGGCGGCGGCGCGCGCCCGCCGCTCGTCCAGTCGCGCACCCAGCTCCGTCAGTTCGGACCCGAAGCGGCCCAGCCAGCCCGGTAGTTTCGACATGCCTGCTTTCCTTCCCCCATCTTCGCCGCCCAGCGCCCTCGCTGCTCGCCGGGATGCGACCGTACACGCGCGAGGCCCCCCACCGTCTGGACGGTGAGGGGCCTCGCGGGGTTGAGAGGGCGGCGTGTGAACTTCCGCCCGCTCCCCCTAATACCAGTTGTTGGCCTGCCAGAAGGACCAGGCGCCGCACGGGGAGCCGTAGCGGCTGTCCATGTAGCTGAGGCCCCACTTGATCTGGGTGGCCGGGTTGGTCTGCCAGTCGGCGCCGGCGGACGACATCTTGTGGCCCGGGAGCGCCTGCATCAGACCGTACGCCCCGGAGGACGGGTTGGTCGCGCGGTAGTTCCAGGTCGACTCGTGGTTCACGATGTTGCTGAAGCACTGGAACTGGTCGGCGGGGACCATCTGACGGGCCATCGCCTGGACCTGGGCCACGGTGTACGAGCCCTGGGTCGCGAACGAGGAGGCGTCGCGGACGGAAGAACGGCTGGCGCGCTCGGCCTCTTCCTTCTTCTTCGCCTCGGCCTCGCGCTCGGCCTCGATCCGGTCCTCGGCGGCCTGCTTCTTGGACTTGGCGTCCTTGGCTGCCTGGAGGCGGGCGGATTCCTCGGCCGACTTCTTCGCGGCGGCGTCGGCTGCGGACGCCTGGGCGTCGGCCTGCTGCGTCAGCGAAGCGGTCTGGACCTGGGCCTGCTGGCCCGCGGGGATGTCTGCGAGCAGCGTGGTGTCGGCTGCAGCCGCCTCGAAGTTGTTGTCGTCGGCGGCAGGTGTGCCGCCCGCAGCAACGCCTACGACGGCGCCTACGGTGGTGACCGCGGTGGCGGATGCCACGGCGAACCCCCGGACCGAGATCCGGCTCACATGGTGTCCTTCCAGCATCGCCCGCTTAGGTGACCTCGCGGGCGCGTTCGTGCCCCTGGCACTGGCCTCCCTACTGCGTGGGTCACGGGAGGCACGGGCCCGATGGGCAACCCCGGTGAGGAGGCTGCCGCGTGGTGCTCGCGGGCGGCATACGGGCGTCTCGTGTTGAGTTGTGTGGTGCGTGGCACCTCTGGAGGTGCCCAAGTGCCGTATGCGGGGCCTGACGGAAGCAAGACTCTGCCGGACGGGGACGTGTGGAGGCAATTCTGTGTTGCGTGGGAAAGGTCACACCTCGTTTGGTCCATCGGTTTTGCGGAAATGACGGCGCAGCACAATGCCGCCCGGCTAAGCTGCTTGGCTCGCCGGGCGGCATCAAGGGGACATGCGGGTCAGATGTGGCCCTCCTCCAGCATTTCGGTCACCAGCGCGGCGATCTGCGAACGCTCCGACCGCGTGAGCGTGACGTGCGCGAACAGCGGATGCCCCTTCAGCTTCTCGACGACGGCGACGACTCCGTCGTACCGGCCGACCCGGAGGTTGTCCCGCTGGGCCACGTCGTGGGTGAGCACGACACGCGAATTCGCCCCGATTCGGGACAACACGGTCAGCAGGACGTTCCGTTCGAGCGACTGGGCCTCGTCCACGATCACGAACGCGTCGTGCAACGAGCGGCCGCGGATGTGGGTGAGCGGCAGGACCTCCAGCATCCCGCGCCCGAGCACCTCCTCGATGACCTCGCGCCCGGCGACCGCCGAGAGCGTGTCGAAGACCGCCTGCGCCCAGGGGCTCATCTTCTCGGCCTCGCTGCCGGGGAGATAGCCGAGCTCCTGCCCGCCCACCGCGTACAGCGGGCGGAAGACCATCACCTTCTTGTGCTGCTGCCGCTCCAGCACCGCTTCCAGGCCCGCGCAGAGGGCCAGCGCCGACTTGCCGGTGCCCGCGCGGCCGCCGAGCGACACGATGCCGACGTCGCTGTCGAGGAGGAGGTCCAACGCGATCCGCTGCTCGGCGCTGCGCCCGTGGATGCCGAAGGCCTCCCGGTCGCCCCGCACGAGGCGGACGTTGCCCTCGGCGGTCACCCGGCCGAGCGCCTTGCCGCGCTCGGACTGGAGGACCAGGCCGGTGTGGACGGGCAGCTCGGCGGCCTCGGGGACGTACAGCGTCTCCTCGCTGAACAGCAGGTCGATCTGTTCCCCGGCGAGGGACAGTTCGCTCATACCGGTCCAGCCGGAGTCCGTGATGGCGAGCTCGGCGCGGTACTCCTCGGCGAGGAGGCCGACGGAGGACGCCTTGATGCGGAGGGGCAGGTCCTTGGAGACGACCGTGACGTCGTACCCCTCGGCCTGGAGGTTGCGTGCGACCGCGAGGATCCGTGAGTCGTTGTCCCCCAACCGGTAGCCGGCGGGCAGGACGCCGGGATCGGAGTGGTTGAGTTCGACACGGAGCGACCCGCCCAGGTCCCCCAGCGGGATCGGGGCGTCCAGCCGGCCGTACCGGACCCGGAAGTCGTCCAGCAGGCGCAGGGCCTGGCGGGCGAAGTAGCCGAGCTCGGGATGGTGCCGTTTGGCCTCCAGCTCCGTGACCACCACGATCGGCAGCACGACTTCGTGCTCGTCGAAGCGGGCCATGGCGCCTGGGTCGGCCAGCAGGACGCTGGTGTCGAGAACGTATGTGCGCCGGTCGGGCATGCGGCGCTTGCTGCTGTTCACCACGGAAGGACGTACCCCCTCGGACGAGGTCGGGGAGTGCGACGGACGGTCGCGGAGCTTCCCGAAGGGAGAGGACGGACCGGGATCGGGCCCTCGTGCGCGGGCCTGACCACGGCCACCGCGTCGGCCGCACGCTGCGTACGGTCCTTCGTGTGCAAAGGGCCTCCCGGGCGAGCGGACTGGGTGCCGCTCACTTGGTGACGGCATCCGCCTGGTTGATGACCGGATGTCGACCTGTCAGGGGTATTCCCTCATCGGCCCGAAGCCATGCCGCTGCATATGACACGGTGTGGAGAAGTCCCGGTGGACGCCCGGTGACGCCCCGGGGCGCGCCCCGGGGTGTCCGGCGGCTCAGCCCCCGAAGCGCCGGTGGCGGGCGGCGTAGTCGCGCAGTGCCCGGAGGAAGTCGACCTTGCGGAAGGCCGGCCAGAAGACCTCGCAGAAGTAGTACTCCGAATGGGCGCTCTGCCAGAGCATGAAGCCCGAGAGCCGCTGTTCGCCGCTCGTCCGGATCACCAGGTCGGGATCGGGCTGGCCCCGGGTGTAGAGGTGCTCGGAGATCAGGTCGGTGGAGACGACCTCGGCCAGCTCCTCGAAGGTCGTGCCCTTGTCCGCGTGGTCCAGGAGCAGCGAGCGCACAGCGTCCGCGATCTCCTGGCGGCCGCCGTAGCCGACCGCGACATTGACGATTATGCCGTCGATGCCGGACGTCACCTCCTCGGCCTCCTTCAGCACCGTCTGCGTCTCCGGCGGGAGCAGGTCGAGCGTGCCGACGTGGTGGACGCGCCAGCGCCCGTCCGCGGCGAGGTTGCGCACGGTGTTCTCGATGATGCCGAGCAGCGGCTTCAGCTCGTGCTCGGGGCGGTCGAAGTTGTCCGTGGAGAGCATCCAGAGGGTGACGACCTCGACATCGGTCTCGTCGCACCAGCCGAGCAGCTCGGAGATCTTGTCCGCACCGGCCTGGTGGCCCTGTACGGCCGATCCGCCGGACGCCTTGGCCCACCGCCGGTTGCCGTCGAGGATGACCCCGATGTGCTTCGGCACCTGGTCGTGGTCCAGGCGGCCTTCCACCCGGCGCGCGTAGAGCCTGTACACCAGGTCGCGGAAGTTCACTGCGTTCACCCTCTCGGTTCCGTACGGGCCGGGGCCCGCCCTCCCCGTCGCCGGGGGTCACAGGGGACGTCCCCCGCAGGGGACCGCCGCACGACCTGCGCCGCTCGCACGACCCCTGGGCGGTCCGCGCCTCTACCACCGGCACGGGCCGCGCGGGCCTGCGCCGCGCCGCACATCGGCATTCCCCGAAGCCGCCACATTACTGCGAGCGGGTCACCAGGGCCCAACCCGGTCTGTCACAACTCCGTGATAAGGAGAGAAACGTGACTGATTACCTCTCCCCCGACCTGTACTACCGTGCCGCCCCCTCGCGCTACGACTCCATGGAGTACCGCCGGACCGGGCGCAGCGGCCTCAAGCTGCCCGCCCTCTCGCTGGGCCTGTGGCACAACTTCGGCGACGACCGGGCGCTGGACTCCCAGCGGGCGATCCTGCGCCGCGCCTTCGACCTCGGGGTGACCCACTTCGACCTGGCCAACAACTACGGTCCGCCGCCCGGCTCGGCCGAGCTGAACTTCGGCAGGCTCTTCGCCCAGGATTTCGCCCCGTACCGCGACGAACTGGTCATTTCGACCAAGGCCGGCTATCTGATGCACCCCGGCCCGTACGGCGAGTGGGGCTCCCGGAAGTACCTGCTGTCCTCGCTCGACGCGTCCCTGAAGCGGATGGGCGTGGACTACGTCGACATCTTCTACTCGCACCGTTTCGACCCGGACACCCCGCTGGAGGAGACGATGGGCGCCCTGGCGTCCGCCGTCCGGCAGGGCAAGGCGCTGTACGTGGGCGTCTCCTCGTACAACGCGGAGCAGACCGCCGAGGCGGCCGGCCTGCTCAAGGAGATGGGCGTCCCGGCCCTGATCCACCAGCCGTCCTACTCCATGATCAACCGCTGGATCGAGGACGACGGGCTGCTCGACACCCTGGAGGTGGCCGGAATGGGCTGCATCTCCTTCGTGCCGCTCGCCCAGGGCCTGCTCACGAACAAGTATCTGAAGGGCATCCCGGAGGGCTCGCGCGCCACCCAGGGCAAGTCCCTCGACCCGGGCCTGCTCTCCGACGAGGTGGTCCGCCGGCTCAACGGACTCAACGACATCGCCCAGGGCCGCGGCCAGTCGCTCGCCCAGCTCGCCATCGCCTGGGTGCTGCGCGACAGCCGGATGACCTCGGCGCTGATCGGCGCGTCGAGCGTGAAGCAGCTGGAGGAGAACGTGGCGGCCCTCGCGGGCCCGGCGCTCACCGCCGATGAGCTGAAGGAGATCGACACCTTCGCCGTGGACACGGCGGGCACCAACATCTGGGCCGGTCGCGCCTGACGTCGGCTCAACGGAGCCTGCGCGGAGGGAAGAACGGGGGCGGTCCGGGGGCCGCTCCCGGGCCGCACGGTGGCACCGGTGCCGGCCCACGAAAAACGGGCCGGTCCGTGGGGGGGGGATACGGACCGGCCCGAGGGGGGGTTTCCACCATAACCCTTCGTAAGTGCCGACGCGTGCCACGCCACTCCATCATCACTCTCCGCATATGCCAAACTCCGCTGCGGGCAGGCCCCGGCCCACGTCGGCGCTCGCTCCGGGGCCCTCTCCCGGCCCGTTATCGGCATCCGTATCGAGGGGTCGCCGGATACCGCCGCCTTGACGCGGCCGGCCACGGAAGAGGACTGAAGGTGACCTCAAGGCGTTCTAGGTTCGGGGCATGACGACACGATCCCCTGCAACCAGGCCCGCGACTCCGCCTGCGACCGTGACCGTGACCTGGGCCGGGGCGAACGCCCGGCGGCTGGCCCGGCAGCACCTCCACCCGGAGGCCACCGCCACCGCCACCGCGTCGCCCTTCGCCGGCCCCGGCGACGCGGTTGCCGCGATGCTCGGCGCGCACGCCCAGGTGCTGTCGGCGGCCGAGCTGTCCGTGGGACTGCGTGGGGACGGACTGACCCGCACGGACGTCCGTACGGCGCTGTGGACCGACCGGACCCTGGTCAAGACGTTCGGGCCGCGCGGCACGGTCCATCTGCTGCCCGCGGCGGACCTGCCCCTGTGGACCGGGGCTCTCTCCGCCGTACCGACGGGCCCGAACCCCTTCCCCGAGAACGCCCGGATGACCCCGGACCAGGTGGAGGCGGTCGTCGCGGCGGTCGGGGACGCGCTGGCCGGGGCGGAGCTCACGATCGACGAGCTCTCGGACGAGGTCGTCGCGCGGACCGGGCCGTGGGCCGGGGACCTGGTGATGCCCGGGTTCCGGGCGATGTGGCCGCGCTGGCGGCAGGTCCTGCATCTGGCGGGCCACCGGGGCGCCCTCGCGTACGCCCCGAACCGGGGCCGGAAGGCGACGTACACGAACCCCGGGTGCACCCCGCTGCCGGGCGCCGGGGCGCTGCCGGCCCTGATCGAGCGGTACCTGCACGCCTTCGGCCCGGCCACCCCCGCGCACTTCGCCCGGTGGCTCGCGGCACCGAAGCGCTGGGCGGCCGAGCAGTTCGCCGCGCAGGCCGCATCGGGGGCGATCGAGGAGGTGACGTTCGGGGAGGACGGGCCGGCGTGGGTGGTCGCGGGGGACACGGACTTCCCGGACGCGCCGGTGCGGGGTGTGCGCCTGCTCCCCTACTTCGACGCGTTCGCCATCGCCTCGGGCCCCCGCGAGCGGCTGTTCCCGGGTGCGGCGTGGGAGCGGGCCCTCGGCGGCGGGCAGGCGGGGAACTTCCCGACGCTGCTGGTGGACGGCGTGGTGGCGGGCGTCTGGCACCAGCGCCGTTCGGGCCGCCGGATCGCGGTGACGGTGGAACCGTTGAAGCCGCTGTCCGCTGCGCGGCTGCGGGAGCTGGAGGAGCAGGTGGAGCGGGTCGCCGCGATCATGGAGGGAACGGCGGAGCTGACGGTCGGCCCGGTGACGGTGGGACCGCACGCGTAGGGGGTGTCCGGCGGATCAGGGCCGGAAAGGGCGCGGCATCTGGTGCGGTGCATCGCAAGGCGCTGGAACGTCCTCATCGCGGAGCGATTCGGGCGGCAACGCCGCCAGGTGCCGTGCCAGGCGTCGTGACCCCGGCGCTGATCCGCCGGACACCCCCCCCGGGGCCGGGGGACACGCCTTCAGGGGCGCGGGTCGAAGCGGATCGCCATCGTGTCTCCGGCGAGCACCACGAAGTCCCCTTCCTCGCACCGGATGACGGCCTGGAGCACCTCGCCGCAGCCGTCCCTGACCTCCTGGGTGCCGACGACCGTCCACGCTCCCCCGTACGGCACCGGCGGCAGGAGCGCGGGCGGCGCGTGGTGCCACTGGCTCGCCGGTACGCACCAGTCGGGTAACCGCGGCCAGGCGCCCGGGGTGACGTGCAGCGTCCGGTCGGAGGCACAGGTCAGCAGGACGGACTGGTCCTCCGCGAGGACGAACTCGACGGCTTCCGGCTCGCCCGCCCGGCCCTCGGGCCGGTAGTAGACGCCGAGGACGGCGGTGATCCTGGCTCCCGTGAGCCAGTCGGCGTTGCCGTGCCGCGCGCGCCCGGCGGGCCCCGCACACTCTTCCCTCTCCACGGTCATGCCCGCTCCCACTCCTTCACTGTGCGTGCCCCTCGCAGGGTAGGACGGTGGCCCGCACGATCCCGTTGCCTCCGGGGCACGGCTGAACTGACGTACGGAGTAAGCGGGTTGACCTGTGGTACGGGATCCGGCCAACGTCAGGACGGCTTGCGGGCTTCGATCAGGAAGCGGGCGGTGCGGGCGAGGAACGGCCCCTCCGTCTCGATCTTCCGGTGCAGCGCGGCCAGTTGCGGACGGTACTGCTCGACGGTGAAGCCGGGCACCATCCAGATCACCTTGCGCAGGAAGTAGACCACCGCGCCGATGTCGCGGAACTCGGTGCGCAGGCTCTCGGAGCGCAGGTCCACCACCTCCAGGCCGGCCGCCGTCGCGGCGGCCCGCGCGTCCTCGGGGTGCCGGGCGCGACGGACCTCGGGCGGCTGCGGACCGAGGAAGAACTCCACGAGTTCGAAGACGCTGGCCGGTCCGACCTGCTGGGAGAAGTACGTACCGCCGGGGGCGAGCACGCGCGCGATCTCCTCCCACCACGTGGTGACGGGATGGCGGCTGACCACGAGGTCGAACGCGGCGTCCCCGAAGGGCAGCGGCGGCTCGTCCTCGTCGGCGACGACGACCGCCCCGAGCGGGTGCAGCAGGGCGGTGGCGCGGGCGACGTTGGGCGGCCAGGCCTCCGTGGCCACGGTGACCGGCGGGAGCTTCGGCGCGGAGGCCAGCACCTCGCCGCCCCCGGTCTGGAGGTCGAGCGCGGCGTGGGCCCGGCCGAGCCGGTCGGCCATGGCGCGGGCGTACCCCCAGGAGGGACGTTCCTCGGTGGCGCGGCCGTCGAGCCAGGAGAAGTCCCACCCGTCCACGGACGCGGCGTCGGCCTCGGCCACGAGGGCCTCGAACCGGTCGCGGGAGGCCGCGGAGTCGAACGTGAGGGGGGCGGGAGCGGATGGTTCGGGCATACGGGAATCGTGTCAGCCGGGCCCGGAGCGCGCGACCGGATTCCCGGCGGGCCCGGCGGGGAGCTCGCCCTTGCTCATCCGGCGAGGGCCCCCAGCAGCACTCCGGTCAGCGCCCCGGCGATCATGAACGGGCCGAACGGGATGCCGGTCCTGCGCCCCGCCCGGCGCAGGAGCACGAGGGCGAGTCCGTACGCCGCCCCGAACAGGAACCCCGCGAACCCGCCCAGGAACAGCACGGTCCAGCCGTACCAGCCGAGTGCGACACCCAGGGCGAGGGCGAGCTTCACGTCGCCGAAGCCCATGCCGTTCGGGTTGATCAGGAAGAGCAGGAGGTAGAAGCCGCCGAGGGCCAGGCCGCCCAGCAGCCCGGAGGTCCAGGATCCGGCGTGCCCGGGGAGCAGTGCCACCCCGCCGAGCAGCAGCACGGCCGCGGCGGCGAGCGGCAGGGTCAGCGGGTCGGGCAGCCGGTGGACCCGCCGGTCGACGACGGCGAGGAGCACGGCGACGGGGGCCAGCGCCAGCCACGCGACGAGCTCGGGCCGCGCCCCGGTGGCGGCGGCGAGCGCGACACAGGCGAGGACGGTGACGAGGGGGGCGAGGGTGTTGGGGGCGTAGGTGGGAGTTGTGCCGAGGGCGGGCGTTTCCGGGAGCGTCGTTTCCGGGCTCGGGACGGCCGTGGCCGGCGATCCCGGGGCCGGCGATTTTGAAGCCGGGGCTCCCGGGGCGGGCGTTTCCGGGACCCGGGCGGCGCAGGACGCGCACCGGGCCGGGCCGAGCCAGCCGCGGGCCGGGCCGGTGAGCGGGTGGCCGGCGGGGCACGCCGTACGCCAGGGCTCCTCCGGCTCGACGGCGAACCGGTAGGCGGCACGCGGGATCAGCAGTCCGGTGGCGGCACCCCAGACGGCGGCGAGGGCGAGCAGCACGGCGTCCACGGGGCGACCCTAACGGGCCTCGGGACCTGGGGTCTTGGGCCCGGGGGCCCAGAGCGGCCGACCGGGACCCAAGCGTCGCCGTTCCGGGTCCGGGCGCGTCCGCCGGGGGCTACGGTCGGTGCCCATGAGGACATGGCGCGATGGCGACGGGACGCTGACGGTCGGCACGGACTCGGGGACCGGGGAGAGGGCCCGGGGGGTGCCGCTGCGGATAGCCGCCTCGTACCGGGCCCGTACCAAGGGACTGCTCGGGCGGGACGGCATCGAGGGGGCGATGATGCTCACCCCGTGCGGGAGTGTGCACACCTTCCGGATGCGGTTCCCCATCGATGTGGCGTACCTGGACCGGACGTTCACGGTCCTGGCGGTCACCACGATGAAGCCGGGCCGGCTCGGGCTGCCCCGGCTGCGGGCCCGGCACGTGGTGGAGGCGGAGGCCGGGGCGTTGGAGCGGTGGGGGGTGCGGCCGGGCGTACGGCTGGAGCTGAAGGCGGCGTCGGCGACCGCGCCGGAAACCGGCTAGGAGCCTACGGCGGGCCCGCGTCCGGGCAGGGGCGGTCTCACGGCGGGTCCGCGGTCCGGACGGCACCGGCCTACGGCGGGCCCGCGCCCAGCAGGGTCCATGCTCCGTAGGCCGCGGACGCGCAGGCGAGGGCGGCGAGCACGGCGCCCGTGCGGCCCGTGGTGCGCAGCCGCAGCAGGGCGCCGGCGGGCGGGAGCAGCAGCGGGAAGGCGGGCATCATCAGGCGCGGCCGGGAGCCGAAGTATCCGGCGCCGATCAGCGAGATGACGACGATCGCGATCGCGTAGACGAGCACGGGGAGCGGTTGCCGCTGCCGTACACACAGGACGACCAGCCACCCCAGCAGCCCCAGCGCCGCGCACAGGCCGAGGGCGGCGGGCCACGGCAGCCCGGCGATGAAGGCGGCGAGCGCGCGGCCGCCGTCGATGTTGTTGCCCCACTGCGCCTGGACGTCGAAGTAGGCGACCGGGCTGCCCTCGCGTACGGCCACGAACACCACGTACGCCAGCCAGCCCAGCGGTGCGAGCGCCACGCCCCCGATCATCCGGGCGTTGCGGCGGAGCACCGGGCCGGCGCGGCGCTCCTCGCGGTACTCCCGTACGAGTGTGACGGCGGCGGTGATCGCCAGGGCCGCGATGAGGGCGGCGGCCGAGGGCCGGGTGAGCCCCGCGAGGACGCACAGCGCGCCCGCGACGATCCAGCGGCCCTTGAGGACGGCGTACAGCGCCCAGGCGGCGAGCGCGGTGAACAGCGTCTCGGTGTACGCCATCGACTGGACGAACGCCGTGGGGTGAACGCCCCACAGCGCGGCCAGCACCACCCCCGTACGCCGTCCGCGCAGGTGGGCGCCGACGGCGAAGATGCCCCAAGCGGCGAGCAGCCCTGCGGTCCAGGCGACCAGGAGCCCGGCGCCGCCGAGGGTGAGCGGAGTCACGGCGGAGAGGGCGCGTTCCAGGGCCGGGAGCAGCGGGAAGAACGCCAGATCGGAGTGGACGGAGCCGTCCGGGAGGGTGACGGTGTAGCGGTAGCCGTGCTCGGCGATGCGCTGGTACCAGACGGAGTCCCAGCGTCCGCTGAGCGGCCCCAGGGGGTCCTTCCCGGCGGCGGAGGCGGCCGCCCAGAAGACCAGGAGCCCCAGGGCCCGCACGGCGGCGTAGACCGCGAGCGCGGGCGCGGCGGCCCGGAACGCGGCGGCGACCCGGGACCCGCCGGGAGTGCGGGGGGCCGGGTCGGCGGGCGTCCGGGTGCGGAGCTGGTGATCGGACATACGGCCGATTATGACGTCGGCGACGGGTACGCCGTGCCACGGGCAGCGGGAGGCCGGGAGCCGGGCGGGCGGTCGACAGGGGTACGGGCGGGCGTACCGGCCGAGGCCGCCCCGTTCTCAGACGCCGCCCAGCACCTCGTTCCCGAACACCTTCCACGGCGACATCTCCACGGCGTCCATCACCGCCAGCTGCGGGTGCCGGGCCGCCGTCTCGTCCCGTACGGCGACGGTGTCCGGCCAGGCCTCCAGGTGGGCGGCGCCGTCGATGACGACGCCGTCCCAGTCGGTGGCGGCCGTGGCGCCCGCCCGGTCGACGACGAAGCCGATGCACAGCACCGAGGCCCGTCCGACGGTCCGCCGGATGGCTCGCACCGCGTGCTCCCGCTCCGGCTCGGGCAGCTCGCCGACGGAGAACTCGACGGCGACGGCACCGGCCCGGGCCCGCCGGATGCGTACCAGGAGGTCGAAGCCCCCGTCCGTCCACAACCGGCATCCGACCTCGTGCAGCCGCTGGAGGCCGGCGAGGGACAGCAACTGCTCGCGGGTGACGGGCGAACGGGCCCCGAGGGACGCGGAGTCGAGGCTGACGAGCACCGTGCGGCCGGTCAGCGGGTGCACCGGGCGGAGCCCCTCGGCCTCCAGGTCGCCCAGCAGGGTGCGGGCGTCCAGCCGGGTCCAGCCGAGGTGGTACGAGTAGAAGAATCCGGCACCCGCCATCGACGCCCACCCCCATCGCTCTCGCTCCTTCGCGCGGCGTCGTGGTCGGCGACCCCCGGCACCTCCGAGCGTACTGAGCGGAGGTCGGGGCTGCGTGGGCCCACGGACCCACGGCCGGCCCCAAGCGGAAGGGCCACCGCGACCCGGCGCAACACGACTGACGTTCCCCGGACTTGGGCCCGGCTTTGGGACCGGGGGCCCGCGCCGTGGCGGCTTTTCGGCCGTACGCTCTCGGCCGTCGGCAACACGCGCGGGTCGAGGAGAGGGTGCACCGTGAGCGGTGACGGGGGCGGAGGCCGGGGCCGGGGAGACCGGAGCGTGGGACACATACCGCTGGGACGCCGCGGCATCGCCGGTTCCGGCGTTCCGTACCCGCCCCAACAGGGCAGCTGCTTCTTCGCGTTGACCCGGAGCTGGGTGACCGGCGGCCTCGTCTACCTCGCCCTCGGGTTCGTCATGAGCCGGGTCCTGGTCGACCTGCTGGCCACCGAGGAGCGGCTGGAGTCGTTCGGCTGGCGGCTGGCCCTGCTCCACCTGCCCGCCCTCGTCGTGACGCTGCTGACGGTGCTGGCGGCGACCCGCGTCCTCCCCGAGGAGCACCGCGAGTCCTCCCGCACGGTGTATCTGCTCGCCGCCCTCCCCGTGCCGTTGGCCGGGCTGCTGTACGGCTTCGCGGTCGCCGGGGACGTCGTCGGGATCGAGGGCGTGCTCATGCCCGCCGTCTCACTGGCGGCGGGCGCGGCGTCGGGGGTGGCCGTCGACCGGCTGCTGGAGGAGCGCGCCACGCGCACCCCGGAGCCGCCCCGGTACTCCTACAACTGGCGGGACAGCGGCGCGACGGCGATGGAGTACCTGGGTCTCGTCGTCCTCGTCACGATGCTGATCGGCGCGATGGCGATGGCCGGGGTCGGCGGCAAGATCGGGGAGCGGCTGCGGTGTGCGATCAGTTCGCTGGCCGGTGGCGGCGGCTCCTGTGCGTCCGGCGGCCAGGGCCCCGAGGCGAAGCCGAAGACGGACGCGGACTACGAACCCAAGATGTGCCAGGTCTCCAGCATCTCGGACACGGCGGGCGGGAAGGTCAAGATCGGCTGGTTCGAGTGGGGCGAGGAGTACGGCTTCCAGCAGAAGGTCTCCCAGGCCGGCACCGATGTGAACGGGGACGGCACGGTGGACGGGAAGGACAAGGTCGTCTCGATGACGTTCACCGACGCCGCGTCCGCCGGGGCCACCGCCAGCACGCCGGGCGTCAAGCTGGGCAGCCTGGGCAAGGCGGATGTCGACATCGGCGGCGGCATCAAGATCACGAACGGTGACACCTGGATCTTCGCGAGCGAGGAGGAGGCTCAGCGGATGCGGGACGACATCGAGGAAATGAAGATGTGGGAGACCTCCACCAAGCACAGCGGCGGCTACGGCGGCGGCTGGTACTCCGCGATGAAGTGGGCGGAGAAGAAGGAGGACATCGAGAAGAAGATCGGCGACAAGAAGATCTCCTACTCGACCGTCGGCCTCAACGCCTACGCGGACGGCGGTCTCTCCGTCAAGGGCGGCGACGAGGACGAGCTGGGCGCGAAACTGGGCGGCAAGGCGACGTTCTCGCCCGAGGTGACGATCACCAAGGACGACGTGAACGGCAACGAGTCGGCCACGTACACCGCCAAGCTCGAACTGGAGGGCAAGGCCGGCGGGAACGTGGGCCCGGTCAAGGGCACGGTGGGCGGCAAGCAGAACCGTACCGGCGCCATCACCGTCACCCGCGACCAGAAGACCGGGAAGATCGTCCGCATCGACATGACGCAGACCGTGGAGAGCGGCTCGACGTCCGGCAAGGTCGAGGTCGGCGGCGACAACGGCGAGAGCGGCCAGGACAAGCGCGGCGGCAAGGGCAGCGCGTCGGACTCCTCGGGCGAGACCGGCATCGACGTGGTGACGAACTCGATCGTCTTCGGCAAGGAGACGGACGCGGCGACCGAGGCCGAGCGGGGCATCGCCGAACAGTGGCTGGACGGCTCCGGCAACAACACGGCCCCCTTCGCGTACCTCTTCGGCGACCACGGCATGGAGAACCGCCCGGACGGCAACGACCCGTTCCAGCAGCTGATGTTCGAGGACGGGCTGTCCAGCACCCTGCGGTACACGGGCGAGAGCGACGCCCAGGAGTTCGGCTTCGAGATCTCGCTCGGGATGAGCCTCGGGTTCTCCCTCTCCACGGAGGAGAAGAAGGAGACGCTGACGGACGCGCAGTTCCTCGGGGCCCCGCGGGGCGACGCGCGCACGTATCTTCCGTACAGCTACTGCGCGAACTGAACGGGCGGTGACGGAGTCGATGAGTACGACGATGAGTGCGAGGACGCGGAACAGGCGGCAGGGCCTGCGGCGGATGACGGTGGTCACCGGGGCCGTCGCGGCGGCGGCCGTACTGCTCACCGGATGCGGCGGCGACGCGGACAAGGCGTCCGTGCCCGAGGGCTGGGACACGTTGGAGACCGGCAGCCTGAGCGTCGGCTACCCGAAGAGCGAGGGGTACGCGGAGCAGCCGGCGGGCGAACGGGCCAAGGCCAACGCGGCCGTCGCGCTCAAGGAGGAGAACGGCATCCGGACCGGCATGGTCTCGGTCCAGCTGGACTTCGCCACGGGCGTGCGCGACGCGGCCGGGGCGGCGGCAGCGGCGGGCGCGGGCATCGGCCTCAACTCCACCCGCAAGGCAACGGACGACGTACGTCTCGCGGGCCCGGACGACGCCGGCGAGGCCCGCGAAGCACGCCGGATCGACTACGACTTCACGGCGGACGGCCAGGAGGACACCCCGAACAGGGGGACACCGATGACCGGGGTCCTGGTCGCGGGGGTGGACTCGAAGGGCGTTCCGTTCGTGGTGCGCCTGAACGCGGTGAAGGACGCGGTGGAGGCGGAGGACCTGGACGCGTTCGTGGGGTCGATCACGGTGAGGTAGGGGGCGCCCCGTAACAACGGGCTCCGCCTGAGGTCCGCTTCTCAGGTCAGCGGGCAGCCGAGGGGGAGGACGCGTTCGGTCAGCCGGCCGGTGAGCAGGGTGTCGGTGACGTCGGCCTCCGCCAGCCAGTCCGCAGCGGTCAGCCGGTCCACGAGGTCCGGCAGGTCAGCGGGGTCGACGGAGCACCAGGAGGACAGGCCGTCCAGGCCGATACCCTCCCCTCCGGGCCCCAGACGTCCCTCTCCGTCGGCCCCGGTGGCCAGGGCCAGGGCGAGGAGCCGTACGTCGGCCTCGGTCTTGCCCTTGCGGAGCTTCTTCTCCCCGACGACCCGCTGGGCCCATCCGCTGAGCTTGGGGCGCAGCTTCCGCCCGAACGTGAACGGACCGGGGTCGTCCTCGTCGGGTGTCAGGGACGGCACAGTGATCCGGGTGGGGTTCTCCGGACGGGAGGCGATCAGTTCGTCGACGGTCCCGGAGAGGCCGAGCCAGCCGGACTCCACCAACTGCCCCACCAGGTGCTGAGGGTCTTGCAGGGGCAGCCCCTTGATGTCCTGCCCGACGAGGTTGCCGACCCCGGACTGCGCGGTGCGCAGCGTCACCATCACCACCAGCAGGCGTGCCTCGGCTCCCGGCAGGGGGGCGTTCTCGGCCACGTGTGCCAGGACGGCTCGGGCGTGGTTCCACTGCGCGGGGGCGGTCAGCAGCCGTGCGACAGCGGGCCCTTCGCCGTCCGGGGCCTGGCCGATGCGGTGCAGATGCTGGAGGCGGGCGGTGGCGGCTGCCTGCTCGGCCCGCTGGGCGTCGAGGCGCAACCCGGTGTCTGCGGTGGCTTCGGCCCAGGCGTGGAAGGCCTCGGCCTTACGGGCGTGGAGGTCGGCGAGCATCGCGAGGTCGGGTTCGGTACGGGCCTGGTAGGCGCGGAAGAGCTCGCCGAGCTCGGTGAGCTCGTCCCGCAGCGCGACGGGCCGGAGGTCGTGGGGGACGAGGCGCTGAGCGATCCTCCCTCGCGGGGGGCGCCTCCGCGTGGGCCGCGCGGACCGGGGGGCGGAGCGGGAGTCGGACCGGGGCGCCGACGCCTGCTGGGGGACGGCGGTGCCGGTGGCGGTGGCGCTGTGGGAAAAGTGCGGGCCTGCCGCGGAGAAGGTCGGCGTGGTGGCTGTGGGGCCACCGGGGGTCGCGGGGGCTGCGGGGCCTGCGGCGGCGGTCCGGAACCCGTCGCTCCTCGCCGGTGCCTCGGCGGCCGGAGCGGTGGCGACGACCTTCGCGTTGGGGTGGGCGGCGGCGCAGCGCGAGCAGCACTCCATGACCTGCCACCAGCGCCCTTCCCGGTCCGTGACGACGGCCAGGACGACCGCTCCCCCGCACCGCCAGGGCGCGGGGCGTTCACGGGGCCCGGCGGGGCGGATGTGCGTATGGCACTCCTCGGCCCGGCAGGCGCAGTGCACGGAGGGGCGGGGGGCCGGGCCGGCGCGCAGGTGGGCCTTGAGGTGGGCGATCGCCGCCGTACGGCCGGCGGCGGCGGTGGGCAGCACCTGCGCGGCGCAGGCCGGACGGCTGCACGAGACGCGCACGTCCGCACGACCGCGGCCGACCGGGTCCAGCCGCACCGTCCACCGGCGTCCCGTCACGCGTTCGTTCGTCGCGTGGGCCTCCACACCCATCACACCTTCCTCGACGACTGTTCGTATGCGCACCGCGGCACCCACCTGGCTCTGCGGGTGTCAGCGGCGCGCGGCGTGTCACAGTCTGCTACGCCGGGCAGTCCGGATTCCGGCCCACAACACCAACGAGGGTCCGCCGTTCGGGTGACGGGCTCGGTGAGCATGTGGCCGGATTCCTGCCCCGGCGGTGTGGCCTCGGAGGACAGGCCCGCGCCCGCCGTCGTGGGGTGAACGACGGCGGGCGCGGGTTTCGAGGTGCGGGGCCCGGGGGTGGCGGGGTCAGGACCCCTCTCCGCGGGGGAAGGAGACCTCCACGCGACGGTTCTTCTTCCGGCCCTCTTCGTTGCTGTTGCTGGCGATCGGGTACTGCTCGCCGTAGCCCCGGATCTCGTACGTGACCGTGGGGCCGAGCTGCTTCGACAGGACCCCGTGCACGGCGTCGGCCCGCTGCTTGGAGAGGACGTCTCCGTGGGCCGAGGAGCCGAGGTTGTCGGTGAAGCCGAAGACGCGGACCTTGGTCGCGTTCTGCTTCTTGATCTCCTCGGCGATGGCGGCGATACGGGCGTTGGCCGCCGAGCCGAGCTTGGCGCTGTCCTTGCCGAAGAGGACTTCGGCCTGGAGCGCGAACTTGATGTCGGCGTTGCTGTCCTCGCGGCGTTCCTCGCCGCCGAGGTCTTCGACGACCTGGACGATGTCGAGGACGCGGCCGGGGGCGAGGGTGCCGCCCTCGGGCATCTTCAGGTCGGGATCGTTGGCGTCGATCGGGACGGGTGGCTCGGATGCCGCTTCGGTGCCGGGGGGCACGCTGGGCCCGTCGTCGGCCCATGAAGGTGATGCGCCGAACAGGGCGGTGGCCGCGATGAGCACGGCAGTCGCGATGGGGAGTCCCACGGTGCGCACGGGCGTCATGTCGTTCATCACCCGGAAATCTTGAGCGATGCGGTGGCAAAGGTCGGCAGGGAGAAATCGACCTCCGTCGTCGTGCTCGGCGGTGCCGGGAACTGCATGAATACGGCAGTCGAGTCGCCCGGCTGGAGCGGCGCGATCTTCGTAGTGCACAGGCAACGGCCGTCGGTGTCACGGAGCACGTAGTAACGCTTCTTGCCTAGCTTGTCCACCAATGTGGCTCCGCCGACGGATGAGAGGTTCTGACGCACGATCACGCTCTCGCTGCCCGCCCATTGAGCCGGGTTGACAGGCTTGTCACCGTCATTCTTCACCTCCGCCTGGACGGTGACGAATCCACCCGAGTCCCGAAGCACTTGGTTGATGACCATGACGACACCGTTCTGCCCGCGAATCTCAGCGAGCTTCACATTGGGGTCGACGTTCTCGCCGGCAGCCGTGTCCTGCTGCTTCACAGTGTCACTGCCCGAACTCTCGGACGGTGCCGCCGAAGCCGAAGGCGGTGCCGCGTCCCCCTCCTTGCCTTTGCCGTCGCTGTCACTTCCGCAGCTGGTAAGGGCCAGGATGAAGGCAGCGGATACCGAAGCGACCGCCAACGCCCTTCGATTCCTCGTGCTGCTCCGCATGGTCATGGGATCCGAATCCTTTACTTGTCGTTCGCTGTCACTGGTCGACCAACCGCACGTCAAAGAGAGTTCTGCTCACGCTCTCCCACGGTGGGGGGCTGGCGGGCACGATCTTGAGGATCTTGCCGTTCCGGCACGTGAAGGTGAAGAGATCGATGATTCCGTCGCCGGTGGAGTCCACAGCAATCGGGTTGGGGCAGCGGAACTCGATGAGCGCGGTGGCCTTGGCCTTGGCCTTCTTGTCATCCGAGCCGGGCAGTACCGAAGAGTCGACCGCCTTCAGGCCCTCGACCTCGACCGTGATCCGGTCGCGCAGATATCCAGGAGTCGGATAGCACGAAATCCGCCTGGCGTCGTTGGCCGCCGCCAACCGATCCGACTCGTAACAGGGCGCAGCGAAAGGTGCGTTGAGGAACAGATCCAACATGTTGGTGGGGAGCGAGGCGTAGAAGCCCGTCCCGAAGTCGTCGCGTGCCTGCTGGGCGGCGGCCAGGGCGGCGGCGTCGGCCGCGCCCTGGGAACCGTTGCGCAGAGCCGACGCTTTGCCGACAGCGAAGAACGCAAACGCGAGAAAGAGCAGGCCCGCCACCATCACTACGTAGATGGGGAAGGCCTGCCCTCGGTCGCGACGGGACCGGACCGTCACTAGCCGGCGGTGATCTGATCGACCAGTCCGCTGATGCGCTCCGAGATCGCGCCTCCGATACCCGTGGCGACGATCGCCCCGATGATCGCCACGACCACCAGAATGATCCCCAGGTACTCGAACGCCGTCTGCCCCCGGTCCTTCGCCGCGTAGCGCTTCTGGATGGCGCTGACGGCGGTGTTGGCCCAGCCGTTGACGCGGACGGCGGTCTTCAGGGTGATGTCCGACATGGTGTTCCCCTCCGGGTTCGGCCGACCGGGTGCCGGCCGACTCGCACGTTTCTGCGGTGCCGCCCTCGTTACCGGCTTCCTCCTGGCCGGTGCCGCTGGCGACACGAGAAACATAGAGGGGAACCCGCACTCCCACAGAGGGCCCGTGGGCCCATTCCCGGGCCCAAAGGGCCTTCTGGGTCCAACCGTTGCGGAATCGCTCGGTCATGGTCACGGCTGCCGCCCGGGGTTCCGGGGCGCGGTACCGAGCCAGTGGGCGATCGCCTCGCTGCGGGTGGCGCTGTGGAGCTTGGTGAAGATGCGGTTGATGTGGTTCTTGACCGTCTTCTCACTGATGAAGCAGGTGGCGGCGATCTGCTGATTACTCATTCCGGACGCAATCAGGTCCATGACCTCCACCTCCCTCGAACTCAGCCCGTACTGCTGCCTGTTGGGGGTGAATACCGCCCCCCCGGATACAGAAGACTGTCCCACAACTGGTTGCAGTTGCGAAAGGCTTTCCGAAGGTTCGGCGGTGTGCGCGGGCGGTGGGGCCGGCGCCGTGGCCAGTGCCGAGCCCAGGCCCTCGGGGAGCGGGCCCCGCTGGGGCGGCGTGCCGTGACGCATGTGGGCCAGGAGGGCGTCCGCGGCGGTGACGGTGAAGTTGGCGCGGCCGTCCTTCGTGTCGCGTACCGCCTGGACCAGCTGATTCGCCGTGAACTCGCCGTGCACCAAGTAGCCGCCCGCGCCCAGCCGCAGCGCCTCGTGGACGATCTCGCTCTCGCGGCTGTACGTCAGCATCAGCACGGGCGCGATGCCGACCAGGTGCGGCAGGGCCGAGATGCCGTCCACGCCGGGCATACGGACGTCCAGCAGGACGACGTCGGGGCGGTGTTCGAGCGTCTTCTCGTACGCTTCCCGGCCATCCGCCGCCTCCGCGACCACCTGGATGTCCGCCCGGCCGGACAGCAGCACGCCCAGGCCCGCACGGACCACCGGGTTGTCGTCCGCGACCACCACCCGGAGGCGTTCGGCGGGCGGAGCGGCAGGCCCCGGGAAGAAGGGGGACGGGGACGGGTTCGCAGGGTTCCGGGGGTCCGTGCGGGCC
>NZ_QWFA01000309.1 GCF_003501885.1 Streptomyces globisporus | reverse complement strand
GTCATGTGCGG
Source organism: Streptomyces globisporus (assembly GCF_003501885.1). Classification (GTDB taxonomy): domain Bacteria; phylum Actinomycetota; class Actinomycetes; order Streptomycetales; family Streptomycetaceae; genus Streptomyces; species Streptomyces globisporus_D. The sequence goes on along the minus strand of NZ_QWFA01000309.1, from coordinate 4,430 downwards.
GGCCCTTCGGGGGCGGGCGTTCCCGGAGGGACGCGGGGCGGGCGGCGGTCGCTCCCGAATCTAGGAAAGGCCCGTTACCCAGGGATGACACCGGGCGAACAACGCCGGTTACGTCGCCTGCACACCGACCGGGAACCTCCGGTGAGGCTTCCGGGCACCGGGCCCCCGGCGTCGCCCGGTGATCATGGGGAGAGCCCGGCAGGACATCGGCCGGTGATCACGCGGGAACTTCCCGGCCGGGGCGGCCGACTACTGGAGAGACACCGGGTGCGGACGGCCTCCCGGTGACGGAAGCGGCAGCCGGTGCGACGGGACGGCCGCCGGGATGACCGCCGCAGTACACCCACGGGGCCCCCGGCCCGGGAGGAGACCGCGAGGCATGCACTGGTACGAGGACGACGCGCTCTGGTCGGATTTCGCCGCGACGATGTTCCCACCGGCACGGGCCGAGTCCGCCGCCGCCCTGGTCGCCTCCTCCCCGCTGCTGGACTTCCCACCGGGCACGAGAGTCCTGGACCTGTGCTGCGGCCCCGGCCTCTTCGTGGTGCCGCTGGCGGGCCGCGGGTACGAGGTGACGGGCGTCGACCTGTCCCCGTCGATGCTGGAGAGGGCCCGTACCGCCTGCGACACGGCGGACGCCGCGGTCCGGCTGGAGCGCGCCGACATGCTCACGTACCGGGAGCCGGGCGCCTTCGACGTGATCCTGAACGTGTTCACGTCGTTTGGCTACTTCGACGCGGCCGAGGACAACCTCCAGGTGCTGCGCAACGCCCATGAGAGCCTCGCGCCGGGCGGGCAGCTGCTGGTGGACGTCATGGGCAAGGAGGTGCTGGCGGGCTGGATCGGGCGGCCGAAGGCGGTCGACCTGCCCGACGGCACCTACGTCGTCCAGCGCGACACCGTCCTCGACAGCTGGCGGCGCCTGCGCACGGACTGGACGCTGGTGCGCGGCACGACGGCCCGCACCGCCTCCATCACCTCCTGGCTCTACTCGGCGGCCGAGCTGCACGCCCTCTTCGAGAGCGCGGGCTTCACCGACGTGGAGTGCTTCGGCGGGTTCGACGCGTCCGGCTACGACCAGCGCTCGGACCGGCTCATCGTGCGCGGGCGGCGCACGTGAGGGCGGGGGCGGACGCCCGTCCGCGCAGCACCGCCACACCTGCCGCCACCGTGCACGACCACATCACCGACGCGGTGAAGACCCCGGACCTGATCCGGCTGACCGACGACGTCGTCCTCGCCCGCTTCGAGACGATGAAGGTGTACGCGGCGCTCGGCGCGGTCCGCTCGCTGCTGCGCCGGGGCCGGGTGGCGCCCGGACAGACCCTGGTCGACAGCTCCAGCGGCATCTACGCGCTGGCCCTCGCCATGGCCTGCCACCGCTACGGGCTGCGCTGCCACATCGTCGCCTCCACCACCGTGGACGCCACCATGCGGGCGCAGTTGGAGATCCTCGGCGCGACGGTCGACGCGATGCCGCCCTCGCAGAGCCTGCACCTGGACCAGGAACTGCGCGTACACCATGTGCGCCGGCTGCTGGCCGAGCGGCCCGACTTCCACTGGATGCGGCAGTACCACGACGGGGTCCACCACGAGGGCTACCGGGAGTTCGCGGAGCTGCTGACGGGTGCGCTTCCGGACGGTCCGCTGACGGTGGTCGGCGCGGTGGGCACGGGTGCGTCGACGGGTGGACTGGCGCGTGCGCTGCGGGAGTCGGGGCGGTCGGTGCGGCTGGTGGGCATCCAGCCGTTCGGCAGTGTGACCTTCGGGAGCGAGCGGTTCGAGGACCCGGAGGCGATCATCGCGGGTATCGGCAGCTCGATCCCGTTCGGGAACGTCCGCCACGAGCTGTACGACACCGTCCACTGGCTGGACTTCCGCCATGCGATGGCCGGGGCGGTCGGACTGCTGCGGGAGCACGCCGTGTTCGCGGGTCTTTCCACCGGGGCGGCCCATCTGACGGCCTCCTGGGAGGCGGCCCGCGATCCCGGGCGGCTGCATCTGGTGCTGGGCGCCGACACCGGACACCGTTACGCGGAGCGGGTGTTCGCTCGGCACGCCGAGGCTCTGGACCCGGCGGGGCTGCGGCCCCGGACCATCGTCTCGCCGGACGACCTGCGGCCGCCGTGGTCGGTGATGGAGTGGGCCGGGCGGGCCGCTCCGGAGGCCGCCAGGACCGCCGAGGGCTCGTGGACCTCCGAGGGCGATGCCCCTTCCCCGTCGCCCTCCCCTTCGTCCGTACCGAGCGTGGAGCTGCTGCCATGACGATCGTCGCACTGGAGTCCCTGTCCTTCGGCCTGGCGCGGATGGCGGAGGCCGCCGCGGAGGCGGGGCACCGGCTGTGTCTGCTGACCGGTGACCGGGCGGTCTACCGGCATGAGCTGGCGGTTCTGCCGCCGGACGCGCTGGACGTCGTCGATGTCGACACGTGGGACCAGGATGCCGTCCGCCGGGCGCTGGACGCCGTGCCGGACCTGGCCGGGCTGATCAACACGACGGACACCTGGAGCCTGCCGGCCGCCGAACTGGCCCGCGAACAGGGGCTCCCGGGGCCGGATCCGCAGTCCGTGACGCTGCTGCGGGACAAGCGCCGGGTCCGGGAGACGCTCCACGCGCACGGGCTGAGCCGCAGTACGGCCATAGCTGTCCCGCCGGGTCCCGAAGGCGCCGGGGAGGTGCTGGGGGCAGTGGGGCTGCCCGCGGTCCTGAAGGACTCGGCGGGCACCTCGTCCCGCCATGTGTGGGTCGTGCACGACGAGGAGACCCTGCACCGGGCACTGGCGGAGGCGTCCGAAGAGCGTCTGACGGGCGTCCTGTTCGCCGAGGCGTTCCTCGCCGGTCCGCTGTACAGCGCGGAGACCCTCAGCTGGGACGGGACCACCCGGCTGCTCGGGGTGCTGAGCCGCCAGACGTCCCGGGACGCGGTGGTACGGGAGGAGGCGGCGGCGTTCCCGGTGGCGCTGCCGGAGGCCGAACGGGCCGGGATCGAGGCGTGGGTGGGCCGGGTCCTGGCGGCGGCCGGGCATGAACGGGGTTTCGCCCATGTGGAGTTCATCCTGACGGCTGACGGGCCCGAACTGGTCGAGATCAACCGGAGGATCGGCGGCGCGCTGGTCGGCGAGGTGCTGTGCCGCACGCTGCGGACCAACGTGTACACGGCGATGACGGACGAGGCGCTGGGCCGCCGCCCGGCACTGCTGGACGCCCCGCTCGACACCGAAGGCCCCGCGTACGGCTTCGTGTTGGTGTACCCGGATCGGCCCGGGGTGCTGAAGGGCTGGCTCGGGCTCGACGAACTCGCCGCGTTTCCCGGGGCGGTGGAGTGGTTCCCGGTGCGCGAGCCCGGCGAGAGCGTGGCCCACGTCGGCGACCAGCGGGGCTGTACGGGCATGGTGCTGGCCGAGGGGCGGACGGCGGAGCTGGCCCAGCACCGGGCGTGGAGCGCGGCCGTCCGGGTCCGCCCGGTCGTCGTCGCGGACGAGCCGTGAGCCCGGGGCGGTGAGACCGCCGCGCACGGAGGCGTCCCCCGGGTCCCGCGTACGGCAGCCGTTCTCCGGTCCCCAACGGTTCCTGCTGGCGGGCTCGTTCCTGATCACGCTGGGTAGCTTCGCCGTGCTGCCCTACATGTCGGTGCTGCTGCACCAGCGGCTGGGCATCGGTCTCGGCACCGTCGGTCTCGTGCTGGCGGTGGCCTCGCTGATCCAGTTCGCCGGGGGTGTCGTCGCGGGTCCGGTGGTGGCGCGGATCGGCCTGCGGCGCGCCATGCTGCTGGCGCTGGCGCTGCGTACGGCGGGGTTCGCCGCGTTCGTTCCGGGGCTGACAAGTCCAGTGCTCGCCGTCGGGGCGCTGCTGCTGGTGTCGGCGGGCGCGGCACTGTATCTCCCGGCGAACAAGGCGTACTTGGTGCAAGGCGCGGCCGAGGCGGGCCGCCCTCGGCTGCTGTCGGCGAGCAGTTCGGCCTTCAATGCGGGGATGGCGCTCGGCCCGCCCGCCGCGGCGCCGCTCGTCATGGGCTCGCCCGGGGTGCTGTTCGCGTGCGTCACGGGGCTGTTCGCGCTGATCGGGGCCGGGCACGCGCTGCTGCCGCACGGCGTGGCGGACCGGCCGTCGGGCGGTGCCGGACCCACCGCCGCAGAGGAAGGGGACACCGGTGAACGGACCCCCGGATTCTCGCCGTTCCTGGTGACCGTACTCAGCGTGTACGCCTTCATGTTCTTCCAGCACTACCTGGCGCTGTACGCGGTCCCCCGGACGTCGGCCGCCTTCTTCGGGGCCGTCCTGACGGGGTACGCGGCCCTCCTCGTCGTCGCCCAGCCGCTGCTGGCGGAACGGGTCGCCGCGATGGGCTACCCGGCCGCGCTGCGGTGGGGGTTCGGGGCGATGGCTGCGGGGATGGCGGCGATCGGGGTCGGCGGGCACGTGGGGATCGC
>NZ_QWFA01000308.1 GCF_003501885.1 Streptomyces globisporus | reverse complement strand
CCGGCGGGCGGGGCGGGGCTGGTTGCGGCGCAGGGCTGCCAGGACGGGGTGGTCGTCGATGCCGGTGAGCATGTCGGTGCCGGTCCAGTGCAGATAGGCGATACCGACCTGGACTCCGTCCGGTTCGGCTTCGCCGCGCAGGGCGAGGGCGAACGACTCCGCTCCGGCCTTGGAGGCGCAGTAGGCGCTCATCATGGGGGCCGCGCCGAACGCGGCGGTCGAGGCGATCTGGAGGAAGTATCCGCGGGTGGCGGTGAGCTGGGGCAGGAAGGCGCGGGCCGTGTTGGCGGAGCCGATGAGGTTGACGTCGATGACGCGTTGCCAGAGTTCGCCGGAGGTACGGTCGAACGGGCCGCTCACCGCGATGCCGGCGTTGGCCACGACCACGTCGGCGGGCCCGAGTTCGGCCGCCACGCGGCGTGCGGCCTCCGCGAGCGCCGTGCGGTCGGTGATGTCGCACTCGACACAGATGCTCGGACCGGGCAGGGACTCGGCCGCCCTCTGCAGGGCCGCCTTCTCCCGGCCCAGCAGGGCGACCCGCATCCCGGCATGGGAGAGGCTGTGGGCGAGCGCCTCACCGATGCCGCGAGCGGCGCCGGTGACGACGGCGGTCCGCCCGCGCAGAGGACGGGCGGGAGCACGGCGGATCCGGCGCCCGCCCGGACTGTCGGGCATCTTCTCTCCTGCCTTCGGTCAACCGTGAACGCCCCTCACTGGACGCGAGGAGAGCTTCCGCCGGAGCGGGACCCGGCCTGATCGTCGGAATCGTCGTCGTCATCGTCGCCGGGTATGTGGACGTCGAAGACGACGATGTTGATCTCGACCACCTCCAGGCCCGTCATCGACTCCACGGCGTCGGTGACGTTGGTCCGTATCCGGTCCGCGAGCTCGTGGATCGTCGTGCCGTACTCCACCTTGACGTCGACGTCGATCGCGGCCTGCTTCTCGCCCACTTCCACCTTGACGGCGCGCCCCGCGGCGGAGGAGCCGGACGAGCCGGACATACGCCCGGTGACGGCCCCCAGAGCCTTCGACGCTCCTCGGCCTATCGAATGGACGCCGTCGGTCTCCCGTATCGCGATGCCGGCGATGGCGGCGACGACGTTGTCGGCGATGGTCGTTCTGCCGCGGTCACGGGATCCTTCCGAGCGCCGGTCGGTCGTGGTGCCTGTGCCCAGGTTTTCGGTGTCGGCCATGTCTGCCTCACAGAGAGTCATTGCCACGAGCCAGTCCCCCTCCCGGCCCGTGCGGCCCCCTCACTCACTCTGCGCCTGCTCGACCGCATACGCCATTCGAGTGGGGCGGAGACGCGACGCGAGGGCTCTCAGTCGCGGGGCAGCAGGGTCCCCAGGGGGCCGAGGTCGAGATTCAGGTCCTCCGGCCGTACACCGTGCTGCTCGCAGAGTTCCTTCATCCGCTGGTCGAGCAGCATCAGCGTGGTGCCGATCTCCTCGACCTGCTCGTCGCTCAGATCGCCCTGCTCCACCCGGCGGATGGCCTGTCTTTCCATCAGCTGCCGCAGCAGTTCCACCACCGTCAGGACCAGGGCGACCAGGTCCCGCCCCATCTGCTCGGAGTCCAGATCGACACGCGGGCCCGTCACAGCGGCCCCCCGTCGCTCCACGGCGAGGGCACCCGCTCGTTGACCGACGACAACAGCGCGTGCAGCGAAAGCCGTACGAGAGGAACGTCGGCGATCGCGATGACCACGTCGCCGCTCACCACCACACCGGTCGCCAGCACACGGTCCAGCAGATCGACGAGCGGCACCCCGAGAGGACCGCTCAAGGGTTCCGGGCTGTCCCAGGGAACCACGTCGTGCGCCACGGTCACACCTCTCCGACGAAGGAATACGGCACCCAGGGGCCCGACAGCTCGATCTGCGCGCCCGTACGTTCGCCCAACACCGCCACCAGCCGGGCGACTTCGTCCGCCCGTTCGTCGGCGACGAGGTACGTGGCATTGAGCACGTGCACCCGCTGATCGCCCGACAGCGCCGCACCGTGCGTACGCAACCGGCGCGATGCCGCGGCGAGCCCGCGCAGTTCGGCGTCCACGGAGTCGGCGACGTCCAGCGCCTGTTCCCGGAGCTTCTCCCGCCGCGCCTGGGCGCCCCGTTTCCGGTTCAGATAGGCGAGACCCGCGCCGGGGGCCCGTCCACCCGCCGCCTCCGGGGCCGGTGCGTCGGCCGCCGGGTCCGGCTCGGGCGCCAGGGGCCGGTACACCTTCACCCCCCATTCGGCGTGGTGCGCGACGCGCTTCAACGCCGTGTGGAAGCGGTCCGCCTCGTCGGCCAGGCGGCTCCGGGCCCGGTCGTCGTCGTGGTAGAGCGTGGCGAGGGGCAGAGGGACGACGGGCCCGTGCGTGGCCACGGCCGACACCACCGCGTGGTGGGCCCGGGCGTACCGCTCGATCTCCTCCCGGTCGGACAGCCGGCGCTGCCAGACCTCGTCCGTGAAGTCGGCGGCGGGGACGGTCTGCACGACCGCGGTCAGCAGACCCGACGGAAGCAGCCGGACCGCTTCACCGCCCGGCAGGCCGGCCACGCCCGTGACGTCCAACGTGCTCGTGGCACGTGTGCTGCGGCAGACGGCGAACACATACGTGACCGCCGCCTCCGCGGACGCCACCCGTGAGTCCGAGGGCTCTGTCATGCTTGCTCGCTCTCCTTCTCCCGGCCGGTGTCGGCGGACGGTTCGAGCGCCTTCAGGCGCTCCCTCAGCTCACGGTTCTCGTCCTCCAAGGCGTTGCGCGATGCCTTGGAACTCAGCGCGGGATCGGTCTCCCACCAGTCGATGCCCGCCTTCTTCGCGGTGTCGACCGAGGCGACGAACAGGCGGAGACGGATGGTGAGCAACTCGATGTCGAGAAGGTCGATCTTGATGTCGCCGGCGATGACGATGCCCTTGTCCAGGACGCGTTCGAGGATGTCGGCGAGGTTGTTGGTCTGAGGGCCGGGGATCGGCTGATCGCCCTGCCGGAAGTCGAGGTCGGTCACCGCGACTCCTTCGCGCGACGCCTGCGACGCCTCGGAGCGGGCGGCTCGTCCTCGTCCTCTTCCTTGTCGTCCTCTTCCGGCTCCTCTTCGTCCTCGTCCTCCTCGTATTCGTCCTCCGGCTCTCCTTCGTCCTCGCCGTCCTCGCCGTCCTCGCCGTCCTCGCCGTCCTCGCCGTCCTCGCCGTCCTCGCCGTCCTCGCCGTCCTCGCCGTCCTCGTACTCTTCGTCCTCCTCGTCCTCCGGCTCGTCCTCCTCGTCCTCCGGCTCGTCCTCCTCGTCCTCCGGCTCGTCGTCCTCCCGCTCCTGCTCCTCCGCCTCTTCCTGTTCGACGGCCTCCTCGTGGGAGACGACGACCTCACCGTCGCGGATCTCGCCGCGCCAGCCTTCCGGCTCCTCCTCGGTGAGGGTGACGTAGCGTTGGAAGTGCTTGAAGTCGAGCCGCATACGGCGCCCTTGGGCGCGCCAGAGGTTGCCCGTCTTCTCGAAGAACCCGGATGGGTAGTACTCCACGACCAGGATGATCCGGGTCAGTGTGGGCCCGAGCTCGTGGAAGCTGACCGCTCCGCTGGTCGTTCCCTTGGCGCCCTCCGACGACCACACGATCCTGTCGTCCGGCACCTGCTCCAGAACCGTGGCCTTGAAGCTGCGGGACGAGGGGCCGACCTTCACCTTCCAGTCGCTCTCCGTCTCGTCGCTCTTCGAGACATCGCGGACGCCCTTCGCGAAGCTGCTGAACTCCTCGTACTGCGTCCAGGCGTCGTAGGCCGTCCGCAGAGGCACGCCCACATCGAGGACCTCGATGATGTTCATGACCTTGCTGCCGCTGGACTTGCGCTTGCCCTTGCCCCCGCCGCCGAGGGCTTCCTTGGCCTTGTCCACGACCGTGTCCTTCGCTCCCTTGGCCTTCTCCGACACGAAGGCCTTCAGCGGGGAGTCGCCCTGGAGCACACGGGAGCCGATCGCTGGCAGTGAGCCGCCGTTCTCCGCGACATCGCTCAACTGGCCGGTGAGGTCGGTAAGTTTGTCGCCGGCCTTCTCGGCGATCTTCTGCACCTGGGCGCTCGCGTACTTCGACAGCTCGTCCTTCAGACGGTCGACACCCGACTCCTGCGCTTCTTCCGGCTCGGTCCTGTCCGACTTCACCATGACGTCTACCTCCCGCTACCGGAGCGCTTGGATGTTGTCCGCTTCGACGAGGCCGACTTGGAGGACCCCTTCTTCGCCGTCGACTTCTTCGCGGTCGACTTCGCTGCCGTCTTCTTAGCCGGGCTCGACTTCTTGGCGGAGGCGGACTTCTTGGCCGCCGTCTTCTTCGCCGGGCTCGACTTCTTGGCAGGGGCGGACTTCTTGGCCGCCGACTTCTTGGCCGGAGCCTTCTTCGCCGGGGCCGACTTCTTGGCGGGGGCCTTCTTCGCCGGGGCGGACTTCTTGGCGGGGGCCTTCTTCGCCGGGGCGGACTTCTTGGC
>NZ_QWFA01000307.1 GCF_003501885.1 Streptomyces globisporus | reverse complement strand
GGAGGGGGCGGGGTGGACGGCGAGGGACGAAGGGGAGTTCGGCGACGGTCCGCAGCATGGGAACGACGGGTGTCCGCGCCCCGATGAGCAGGTCCTCGTGCCACCGGCAGCCGCCGTCCAGGAAGGTCAGGAGTCGTTCGGCGGGTACGCCGCCGAAGAGGCGGCCGAAGAAGTCCGGCCCGTCGATCCTGCCGGTGTCCAGCGCCCGCAGCATCACCGAGTCCATCGCCCGCGCCCGCAGCCGGTGGGCGGGCGGCACCCGCAGCGGCACGCCCGAGCGCAGCCGCGCGGCCACGACACGGCTCTGCCGTTGGATGGCGGCGAAGGTGTACCCCGTCGAGGGGCGGGTCGCGCCGCCCGCGGTCCCGATGCGATACACCGAACGCCCCACGCGGCGCGGGAAGCGGCCGTCGGTCATGGGGATGACACCGTGCTCACGCGCCGTCACCTCGAACGTCCCCAGGCCGAGGATCTCCCGGGTGTACCGGTGCAGGGCCCGCCGGTAGCCCTCGGGGGTCAGCGGAGCGGGGGAGAACTCGGTGTACTCGACGAGTGCGGTGTGCGGGTCGAGCGGCAGGACGTATCCGAAGGACAGGCCCCGCTCGGGCTGGGGCGTGCGGAAGTCCATCATAGCGGCCGCGCACCAGGGCGCGTTCACCGGCCCCGTCCCGGGCGCGGACCTCGGCACCGCCACCGGGGAGATCGCGTACCGAACTCACCGTGGCCGCCACCCGGCGCACCCCGGGCGCACCGGAGAGCCGCTGGTGCACGAAGGCCTCGAAGTCGTCCGAGCGCAGCATCTTGTACCGCAGCCGCGGCAGCCGGGCCACCACGGTCCCGCCGTCCGCGGAACGTACCCGCAGCCGGGACCAGGAGGCGGTCAGCGACGCGTCGTAGGGCCCCGGCTCCGGCTCCCAGAAGCACCAGGTCCGCCGCGGCGGACTCAGCCGACCCGGCGGCGCGTCGACGACCACCACGGACAGAGGGCGGCCGCCCGGCGCGCACAGATGGTGGGCCAGGCTGAGGCCGGCCGCCCCGGCCCCGACGATGACCACATCGACGTCGGTGAAATCAGCTGGCACGGCATCCTTCCCCACGGACATCGGGCCACGCCCGCACCCGGCATCGTCTACCCACGCAAGACATACATAGTCAGACGCGGGTGCTGCGCGGCGTGACACGCCCAGGAGGGTATTTCTCCCTGATGAGACCCGGCCCTGCCCCGGCCGCCTCGGTGCTCCTCATCAGGGACGGAAGGTGCGGCGGTAGGCGTCAGGTGGTACGCCGACACTGCGGTGGAAATGTCGGCGCAGGGTCGTGGCGGTGCCCGTGCCGGTGGCCGCGGCGATGGTGTCCACGGTGGCGCCGGTGGTCTCCAGCAGTTCCTGCGCGCGGCGAATGCGCTGCGAGGGCCAGGACATCTACGCCGTCACCGCGCCCCTCGTCACCGAGGCGCTCAGGCGCGTCCTGACCGGCCGCACCACGACCGTGGGCGTCGCCTCCGCCGGTGAGACCTTCGACGCACCCGACTTCCTGCAGGCGCTCGACCCGCACATCACGGTCGACCTGCACCCGCAGAAGCGGCGGCCGGTTACACGGTGACGTTGCGGTCCACGTACTCGAAGACCGAGCCGTCCGGGTGCAGCGCGATGAGGTTGCGGCCCGCCGGGGTCGGCACCGGTCCCGCGATGACCCGCGCGCCCGCCCGGGTCAGCGCCTCGTTTGCCTCGTCTACGTCCTTGACGGCGATGGTCGCCCCCACCTTGCGCAGCACCTCCAGCTCCGACTCCGGCCCGCTCATCAGCAGGAAGCAGCCGATCGCGGCCACCGACACCCCACCGCGCTCGAAGCGCAGGGCCGACGTGCCGGTCAGCCCTTCGTAGAAGGCCACCGCGGCCTCCAGGTCGTCGACGCAGATACGCAGCGTGGTTCCGAGGATCTCCATGCGTACGAGGGTAGTTGGCGGCCGTGACCGGTGTGATCGATTCCGGGCGGGCCGGAGCCCCGCTTCACCTCACACCCGGCACAGCACCTCACCGTGCGGGACCATGAACCAGCCGTCGCCCTCCCCGCCCCAGGACCGCCACGCCCCGGCGATCTCCGTGAGCTGCTCGGTACTCGCATGACCGCCCGCCACCGCCAGCTCGGCGTAGACCGAGTCCGTCGTGCGGTCCGCCCACAGGCCGCTCCACCAGGCGCGGCTCTCCGGAGTGGCGAAACACCAGGCGGCCGCGGTCGGGGTGATGTCGGTGAACCCGGCCTGCCGGGCCCAGGAGAGGAGGCGGCGGCCGGCGTCGGGCTCGCCGCCGTTGCCGCGGGCCACCCGGCCGTACACGTCCTGCCAGACGTCGAGGCCGGGGGTCTGCGGGTACCAGGTCATCGCCGCGTAGTCGCTGTCCCGGGCCGCGACCACACCGCCGGGCCGGCAGACCCGCCGCATCTCGCGCAGCGCCCGGACCGGGTCGCCCACGTGCTGGAGCACCTGGTGGGCGTGGACCACGTCGAAGGAGTCGTCGGGGAACTCCAGGGCGTGCACGTCGGCCACGGCGAACTCGACGTTCTCCAGGCCCCGTTCGCCCGCCACCGCGGCGGCCTGGCCCAGGATGTCGGTGGCGGTGTCCACCGCGGTGACCCGCCCGGGTGCGACCAGTGCGGCCAGATCGGCGGTGATGGTTCCCGGGCCGCAGCCGACGTCCAACACGGCCAGGCCGGGGCGGAGTTCGCCGAGGAGGTAGGCGGCCGAGTTGGCGGCGGTCCGCCAGCGGTGCGAGCGCAGGACGGACTCGTGGTGGCCGTGCGTGTACACGGCGGTCTCCTTCGGCATGACGTGACGCCCTCCCTCTCCCGGAAGCCCCGCGCCGACGGGCGCGGCGACGGAACCACCGTACGCCGCGATGCCGAATGGTGAGATGGCCGTCTTGCTATGCGGACGAACTCGCGTCCGTCGTGTTCTCAGACGGGCATCGGGCAGTAGACCGTCAGCGCTTCCGGCAGCTTGTCGATCATCAGCTCCGTTCCGGAGTGGGCCACTTCACCGTCGTACGCGTACGGGGTCCCCGGCGCGAGTCCGCCGATCCGCACCCGGCGCCGCCGCACGGCGGCATGGGCGGGGGAGCGGGTCAGCGGTCCCGCCACCGCCGCCGCCAACAGGCGCAGCGCGGGGCCCCGCCCGCCGTGGACCACCCGGACGTCCAGCAGGCCGTCGGCCAGGTTGTGGCGTCGGCCCGGGTTCGGGCCCACGCGTCGGAAGAGCCCGTTGCCGACGAAGACCAGCCACAACGGCCGCCTGCGGCCCTGGAACTCGGCCTCCAGCGGTCGCTGGCCGCGCAGCACGTGGAACGCCGCGAGTACGCCCGCGGGCCAGCCGCCGATCCGCGGCGACCAGTGTTCCCGGGTGCGCACCAGTTCCGGATAGGCGCCCAGCGAGAAGGCGTTGAGGAAATAGCCGTCGGCTCCGTCCGCGCCCTTGGGGCCCGGCCGGAAGCGGCCGAGGTCCACCCGGATGGCGTCGCCCGCGGTGAGAGCGGCGGCGGTGTCGTGGACGGTCTCGATGCCCAGGTCGTAGGCGAAGTGGTTGAGCGTGCCGCCGGGGAAGACCGCGAGGGGCATCCCGTGCGTCGCGGCGACGGAGGCCGCCAGGTTCACCGTGCCGTCGCCGCCGCAGACTCCCAGGGCCCGGCCCTGGTCGGCCGCCTCGTCGAAGGCCGTCGGCAGGTCGGCGGGTGCGACCTCCATGACGGTCGCCATCGGCAGCGCCTCGCGCACCAACGACGCGGTCGCGGTCGCGGTACCGGACTCCCGGTTCACCACTACGACGAGGTCCTTGCCGGCGGGCAGCGCCGGGGCCTCGCCGGGCGGACGGCCGGGGGCGGGGAGCTGGCCCCGGGTGGGGACGACCCCGCGCAGGGCGAACGCGGCTCCTATCCCGAGCGCCGCGCCCGCGAGCACATCGCTCGGGTAGTGGACCCCGGTGTAGACGCGGGAGGCCGCCACGGCCGCCGCGACCGGGGCCACGACCGCGCCCCAGCCCTTGGACTCCAGTGCCACTCCGGTGGCGAAGGCGGCCGCCGACGCGGCGTGGCCGGAGGGGAAGGAGGTGGTGATCGGCTGCCGCTTGAGTTGCCGCATCACCGGCACCGCGTCCAGGATCGGCCGGTCACGGCGCACCGCGCCCTTGCCGACGGTGTTGATCGCCGCCGAGGCCACGGCGAGGGACGCCACCCCGCGCAGCGCGGCCCGGCGCGAACGCGCACTGCTGCCGAGGACGGCGATCCCGGCCGCCGTCCCGAACCAGAGCAGCCCGTGGTTGGCGCTCCGGCTGAGCCGGGGCAGCAACGGATCGGCCCCCGGCCAGTGCCGGTCCGCGACGCTCCGGAAGACGGCCAGGTCGCGCCCCTGCAGCCAGCCGCGCAGCCGGGCGACGGCGGGAGCGGAGGAGGCGGTGGGTGAGGTTCTCGGTGTGGCCATGGGTCAGCGAATACCCGCCGGGGCCACGCTGAACCAGCAGGCGCGCTGAGACTCCGGCCACGCGCCACCACCGACCGGCGGAACGGCCGAGGCGGTGACGCCCCCCGGAGCGGGCGCGCGATTGGGCGGGCGGGCCGCCCGGAACCTCCGTATAAAGAAGCCAGAGGCCGTCTGCCCGGCCCCGGGCAGACGGACCCCGGGGACGCGGGTTCCCGGGCAGCCGGACCGTGGGCACGGGGCGAGTCCGGCGGGGCGAGCCGCGAAGGCTCACAGATGCGGCGCGACGAGCGGCGGAGGAGGCCCGGATGCAGGGAACCGAGGACACCGGCCCGGCGGGGGAGCGGGCCGGCGGGCAGGATGCGGCTCGGGGGCCGGAGGGCGTTGCGCCTGGGCAGGAGGGGGTCCGTCGGCCGGGGAACCGTGCAGGCCGCGCGCAGAACGAGCGTGCTCACGACCCGGCCTCTGCCCAGGGTGGCCCCGCTGACGACTCGGCCCACCGGTCCGGCGACGGCGCTTCGCGAGCCCGGGGCGACCAGACCTGTCTGCCGGGCGACGCTGCCGCCCGCGCCCAGGGTGACCAGGCCCGCCGGCCCGGTCACCCCGCCGCCCGCCCGCACGAGGATCACGGCCCCGTCCGGTAC
>NZ_QWFA01000306.1 GCF_003501885.1 Streptomyces globisporus | reverse complement strand
GGGCTCGCCGAGCCCCAGCCCCGACCCGACGGACCCGGGCCCCGGACCCACCGACCCCGGTCCGAGTCCCGGCCCTGACCCGACCGACCCGGGCCCGAGCCCTGATCCGACCGATCCGGGACCCAGCCCCGACCCGACCGGGCCCACCACACCGCCCGACCCCGGCGAGACCGACCCGGGCTGCTCCGGCGAAACCCCGTCCCCGTCCCCGTCCCCGGCGGACCCCGCGCCCACCGAGGCGGGTCCGGGCGGCCAGGACGAGCCCGACGACCCGTGCGCACCGGGGGAGGCAGCCGCGGCCTGAGTCACACCCATTCCCTCTCGTAGGCAGGGAGGGCTGAATTCCGCTTCGCCCTCGGAGCTGCCGGAAAGAGGCGTCGAGAAAAGGGGAGTGACTTTCTGTATCCGCTGGGTACTCGGGCTCTTGAGGGCCCGGGGAGGCCCTCACCTTTTCAGGGAGGGAATGCGATGAAGAAGGTCATTCTGGCTGCGGTTTCGGTTGCTCTGGGGGCGACGGCGCTGGCGGGGTGCGGCGGTGAAGGATCCGATGAAGCGTTCGACGGAAAGAGCGCGGACGCCATCGCCGCCGACGCGGTCAAGGCAACCCGTGACGCGAAATCCCTGCGGATCGTCGGAAAGGCGCAGCAGTCCGGCGGCAACGAGATCGGCATCGACTTCCATGTCGACGACCAGGACCACTGCACGGGCACCATGACCGGACAGGGCGCGGAGGCCGATGTCCTCCAGGTCGGGCAGAGCGTCTACGTGCGGGGTGACGAGAAGTTCTGGCAGAACACGCTGAAGGGGAAGCCCGGCACCGAAGAGGTGGTCAAGCAGGTGCAGGGCAAGTGGGTGGCCTCGGATCCGGCGCAGTCCGGCACGGAGGGGATGTGCGACAAGCAGGCCGCCCTCGCCATGCTGGACAGCGACAAGTCCGAGCGCAAGGGAATGAAGAAGGGCGAGACCACGGAGGTCGACGGCAAGCCGGCGCTGATCCTGGAGAAGGAGCAGGAGGACGGCGAGAAGATCACCATGTACGTGGCCACCGAGGGCGAGCCCTACGTTCTCAAGGCGGTTTCCGAGGGCGGAGAAGCGCCGAGCGAGACGCTGCTGAGCGATTACAACAAGAAGGTCGACGCCCAGAAGCCCGCCGCCGATGAGGTGGTGGATCTGAAGAAGATCAACGCCTGACGCGTTCCGCTTTTCGGGCGCGGAGAAGGGTGGGGAAAAGTAAAGGGCTCCTCCACCAGCGGGTGGAGGAGCCCCCTTTTCGCGGCTCGGTGAGGGAAAAGGGGCGGATCAATTCTGCCCGGGATGGTTGCCCGGCCCCTGCGCGCGGCCGGTCAGCGGGGTGGGCGAGAGGTCCGCCCGCTCCTCGCCCGGCTCCAGCAGGGTGTCCGCCGGTCCGACGATCAGCGGGTCCGGGGTCCCGATGGTCTTCTCGTCCTTGCTGTCGTAGTCGAACCGCCACAGCAGGCTGCGCATCGCCTCGAGCCGGCCGCGCTTCTTGTCGTTGTTCTTCACCACGGTCCACGGCGCGTGCTCGGTGTCCGTGGCCCGGAACATCTCGACCTTCGCGGCGGTGTACTCGTCCCACAGATCCAGCGACGCCAGATCGGTCGGCGACAGCTTCCACTGGCGGACCGGGTCGACCTGGCGGATCGCGAACCGGGTCCGCTGCTCGCTGCGGGAGACCGAGAACCAGAACTTCACCAGCAGCACACCGTCGTCGACGAGCATCCGTTCGAACTGCGGTGCCTGCCGCAGGAAGTGCTCGTACTGCTCCGTGGTGCAGAAGTCCATCACCCGCTCCACTCCGGCCCGGTTGTACCAGGAGCGGTCGAAGAAGACGATCTCCCCGGCCGTCGGGAGCTGGGCCACGTAGCGCTGGAAGTACCACTGGCCGCTCTCGCGCTCGGTGGGCTTCTCCAGGGCGACCACGCGCGCACCACGCGGGTTCAGCCGCTCGGTGAAGCGCTGGATGGTCCCGCCCTTGCCCGCCGCGTCACGGCCCTCGCACAGGACCACCAGCCGCTGCCCGCTCTCCCGGACCCAGCGCTGGAGCTTGAGCAGTTCGATCTGGAGGACGCGCTTGGCACGCTCGTACTCCTTGCGCCGTACCTGTCGGTCGTGCGGGTAGTTCTCCCGCCATGTCTCGATCGGACGGCCCCGGTCGTCCAGCAGGACGGGCTGCTCGGGGCGGCTGCCGTCCACGGTCAGCCCCTTCAGCAGCTCCGCCGGATCGGTCTCCGGTCCCTCGGTCATCGCCCTGGTCTCCCCGCTCGCCTCGTCGTCCACCGGTGCGGGAGAGGGCCCACCCCGCCGCGGGTGGGCCCTCTCCCGCACCCACACGTGCCCCCGGGGCCGCCGTCCATGCGCGCGGCCACGGGTTCAGCCGCCCGCCAGCACCTCGGACAGGTCGTAGGAGACGACCTCCTCCAGCTGCGCGTACGTACAGCTCGCGGGGGACCGGTCCGGTCGCCACCGGCGGAACTGTGTGGTGTGCCGGAACCGGTCGCCCTCCATGTGGTCGTAGGCCACCTCGCAGACCCGCTCCGGGCGCAGCGGCACCCAGGACTGGTCCTTCTTGCCCGTCCAGCGGTTCTGGGTTCCCGGCAGCCGGGACTGCTCGTGCGCCGCCGCGTCCGCCCAGGCGCCCCACGGGTGCTCGGCGAACTCGCAGCGCAGCGGGGCGAGTTCCTCGGCCAGCTCGGCGCGTCGCTTCATCGGGAAGGCCGCGCAGACCCCGACGTGCTGGAGCACGCCACCGGTGTCGTACAGGCCGAGCAGGAGCGAGCCGACGACCGGGCCGCTCTTGTGCTCGCGGTAGCCGGCCACCACGACGTCGGCGGTCCGCTCGTGCTTGATCTTGTACATCACCCGGGTGTCGGGCCGGTACGGCAGATCCAGCGGCTTGGCCACGACCCCGTCGAGCCCGGCCCCCTCGTACCGGTCGAACCACTGCCGCGCGACCTCGATGTCCGTGGTGGACGGGGCGAGGAGCACGGGCGCGGAGGCGCCGGCCAGTGCGGCCGTCAGCACGGCCCGCCGGTCCACCTGCGGGGTGCTCAACAGAGAGGTGTCGTCGACCGCGAGGACGTCGAAGGCGATGAAGCTCGCCGGGGTCCGCTCGGCGAGCATCCGCACCCGGGAGTCCGCCGGATGGATGCGCTCGCTGAGCCGTTCGAAGTCGAGCCGCCCCTCGTGGGCGATGACGATCTCCCCGTCGATCACACAGCGCGGCGGAAGGTTGTCCCGCACGGCGTCCACCAGGTCGGGGAAGTAGCGGGTCAGTGACTTGCCCGTACGGCTGCCGATCTCGACCTCGTCGCCGTCCCGGTACACGATCGCCCGGAAGCCGTCCCACTTCGCCTCGTACGCCATGCCCGGCGGGATCTTGGCCACCGACTTGGCGAGCATCGGCTTCACGGGCGGCATCACCGGCAGGTCCATGGCCCGATTCTGGACCCCGCACCCACCCATGTCGCCCGATGTGCGGCATATGTGCGACCGGCCTACGGTGGCCGTCATGGGAGCAGCGGTGGAGCTGGACGCGGGCGGACGGGCCGTGAGGCTGTCCAACCCGGACAAGGTGTACTTCCCGGAGAAGGGCTACACCAAGAGGGACGTGGCCGAGTACTTCCTGGCCGTCGGCCCCGGGATCACGCGTGCCCTGAACCACCGGCCGACCACGCTCCAGCGCTTCGTGGACGGGGTCGAGGGCGACTTCTTCTACCAGAAGCGCGCCCCGAAGAACCTCCCCGAGTGGATCCCCACCGCCAGGATCGCCTTCCCCAGCGGCCGTCCCGCCGACGAGATCTGCCCGACCGAGCTCGCCGCCGTGATCTGGGCCGCCAACCTCGGCACGCTCACCTTCCACCCCTGGCCGGTGCGGGCCGGGGACACCGACCACCCGGACGAACTGCGCATCGACCTGGACCCGCAGCCCGGCACCGACTACGCCGACGCCGTCACCGCCGCCCACGAGCTGCGCTCCGTGCTGGAGGACCACGGCGTACGCGGCTGGCCCAAGACCTCCGGTGGGCGCGGGATGCATGTCTTCGTGCCGATCGAGCCCGCCTGGACCTTCGTCGAGGTGCGGCGCGCCGCCATCGCCGCCGGGCGCGAGCTGGAGCGGCGGATGCCCGAGCGGGTGACGACCGCCTGGTGGAAGGAGGAGCGCGGCGAGCGGATCTTCGTCGACTTCAACCAGACCGCCCGCGACCGCACCATCGCCTCCGCCTACTCCGTACGCCCCTTCCCGCACGCCCCGGTCTCCGCACCGCTGCGCTGGGACGAGATCGACGACGCCGAACCCCGCGACTTCGACATCCGCACGATGCCGGGACGGTACGCCGAACTCGGCGACGTTCACGTCGACATGGACCAGGAGGCGTTCCGGCTGGACGGGCTGCTGGAGCTGGCCGACCGGGACGAGACGGAGCGCGGGCTCGGCGACATGCCCTACCCGCCGGAGTACCCGAAGATGCCCGGCGAGCCCGCGCTCCGTCCAGCCCAGCCGCGCCCGCCACG
>NZ_QWFA01000305.1 GCF_003501885.1 Streptomyces globisporus | reverse complement strand
TTCGCGGACCCGCCGCCCCCGGCCGCGTACCACCCTCCCGTGCCGGCCACGAACACCACGGCGGCGGTCAGCGGTACGAGGACCGGGCGGCGGAGGAGGGGCCTGAGCCGGATGCGGAAGCGGACGCCCCTTCCGGTGGGATCGGGGACGGTGGGGGCTGCGGGCATGGGGTCCTCCAGAGGGTGCCGGTGCGGTTTCCCGTACCGGTGTCACCTTCGAGGAGTCGTTCTTCCGGACCCGTACAGCACCGTTTCCACCGCCGCGAGAGTGCGTTGCGGTTCCGTATCAGGCGGGCCGCGGGGCCAGGTCGAGGGTCGCGACCGCTCCCCCGTCCGGGGCGTTCGCGAAGGTCAGCCGGGCCCCGAGCACCTCGGCCTGGCCCTGGGCGACGGTCAGCCCGAGACCGTGCCCCCGGCCGCGTTCTCCGGCACCGGTGCGGAACCGCTGCGGGCCGCGCTCCAGCAGGTCGGGCGGGAAGCCGGAACCGTGGTCCCGCACGGTGATCCGCCCCCCGGCCACGGTCACCTCGACGGGGGCCCCGCCGTGCCGGTGGGCGTTGGTGACGAGGTTGACCACGATCCGCTCCACCCGACGCGGGTCGGTCTCCACCACCTCGGCTTCCGCCACGGTGACGCGGGTGTCCGTGCCCGTACGCCGCACCACGTCCGCGACCAGTTCGCCCAGCGGAACCGGGTCGAGGCGGGCCCGCTCGGCGCCCGCGTCCAGGCGGGAGATCTCCAGCAGGTCCTCGACCATCGCGCTCAGGGCCCGCAGCCGGTCCCGTACGAGACCGGTCGCCTCGTCCTCCTCGGGCAGCAGCCCGGCGGCGGTGACCAGGCCCATGAGGGGGGTGCGCAGTTCGTGCGCGACGTCGGCGGTGAAGCGGCGCTCGTCGTCCAGCCTGCGCTGGAGGGCGGCGGCCATGTCGTCGACGGCCGCCGCCATCTCGGTGACCTCGTCCCGGGCCCGCCCGGCCGTGCCGATCCGGGCGTCCAGGTCGCCGTCGGCGATCCGGCGGGCGGTACGGGCCCCGTGGCGCAGCCGCCGGTTGATCGGTTCCGTGGCGAGGGCGGCGAGCGGGACGACGAAGAGGAGGGCGGCGAGGACGGACTTCACGATGCTGCGGTCCAGGAGCTGGAGGCTGCGGACCTCGGTGCTCATGTCGTCCCGGACGACGAGGAACCGGTCGTCGTCGACCTCCACGGCGCCCCACATCCAGAACCAGTTGGGGGGATCGGCGTCGTACCAGGTGGCGTATCCCCCGACGTCCGGCTGATCGGTCCCCGGCCGCTCCGCGAAGCCGGCGAGGTCGCGCGCCAGCGGTTCGGGCAGTTCGCCCCTGCTCCGTACGTCGATGTCGGCCGGAGCCCTCCCCGTACGGTCGTACTCCCGCTCCGCGGCGATCAGCCGGGTCAGCGTGCGGTCGGTGCCGACGCGCAGACCGCGTTCCCGGGTCGCGTCGTGCACCAGAAAGCCGACCACGGCCGCCACCGCGCAGCACGCGGTGGCGGCCAGTGCGGCGATCTTCCAGCGCAGGGCGCGGGGGTTGAGGAAATCCACGGCGATCGGCGTCCGCTCAGCCGCGGACGAGCTTGTAGCCGAAGCCGCGGACGGTCTCGATCCGCCCGCTGCCGATCTTCTTGCGCAGCCGCAGCACGCACAGGTCCACGACCCGGGTGTCGCCCTCCCAGCCGTAGTCCCACACGTCGCGCAGCAGCCGGCGGCGGTCGAGGACCGAGCCGGGGGCGGCGGCGAACTCCAGCAGCAGCCGCAGTTCGGTGGGGGTCAGCGACACGGTCGCGTCGGCCCGGCGGACCTCCATGCCGAGGGTGTCGACGGTCAGGTCGCCGAAGGTGAGGATGTGGTCGGGGGCCCGGTCCCGGCCGGGCTCCTCGGATGCGGGGCTCTCCGGTTCCGGGCGGAAGGTGGCGCGGCGCAGCAGGGCGCGGATGCGGGCGACCATGACGGAGGTGTCCACCGGCTTGATCACATAGTCGTCGGCCCCCGCCTCCAGGCCCGCGACCACGTCGAGGGCGTCGCCGCGTGCGGACATCATGAGGACCGGGACGGGGCTCTCCTCGCGGATCCGGTGGCAGAGGCCGATGCCGTCCAGCTCGGGCAGCATCACGTCGAGGATCAGCAGGTCGTACGCGCCCGCGCGGAAGGCCTCCAGGCCGCTGAGCCCGTCGGCGGCCACGTCGACCCGGTAGCCGTAGCGCTCCAGGGCGAGTTGGACGGCGCGGCGGATGGTGGCGTCGTCCTCGACCACCAGCACGTCGACGGGGGCGGGGCCGGGGGCCGGTCCTCGGGTTGCGGACACGCTGCCTACCTGGGCGTTCGAGGTCATCGGCCGGTCAGGCCGATCGGTCGGTCAGGCGATGGGTCGGTCGGTCGCATCGTAGTCGGGGGAGGGTGGAGGACCCGTTCACCGGCCGAGCGTGGCCGCGACCGGGAGGTGGTCGCTGCCGGTCGCGGGCAGGGTCCAGGCGGCGCGCGGGGTCATCCCCCGTACGAGCACGTCGTCGATGCGGACCATCGGGAACGCGGCGGGCCAGGTGAACCCGAGGCCGTCGCCCGCCTCCCGTTGCGCGGACCGCAGCCGCGAGGTCACCGGGGCCAGTGCGTCGTCCTGATACGTACCGTTGAAGTCGCCCAGCACCACCACCCGGGGCGCGGGCTCCGCCCGGAGCGCGGCGGCCAGCTCGCGGGCCGCGTCGTTGCGCCGGCCGGTCGTGAAACCGGCCGCCGAGACCCGCACCGACGCCAGATGCACCGCGTACACGGCGACGGGCCCGTCCGGGGTCCGGGCGGTGGCGCGCAGCGCGCGGGTCCACGGCATGATCGGCACCGCCTTCACGTCCGCCAGCGGGTGCCTGCTCCAGAGGCCGACCCCGCCGATGACCGCGTGGTGCGGGTAGGCGGCGGCCAGCTCGCGGGAGTAGACGGCGGCCGACGCGTCGGACAGCTCCTCCAGGGCCAGGACGTCCGCGCCCGCCCCGGCCAGTGCGCGTGCGGTTCCGGCCGGGTCGGCGTTCCCCTCGTCCACGTTGTGGCTGACCACCGTCAGATCGCCGCCGCCGGAACGCTTGTCGGTGAGGGCCCCGCCGAAGAGCGTCACCCACACGACGGCGGGCGCGAGCACCGCCACGGCGGCGAGCCGGGACCGGAGTACGGCGGCGAGCACGAGCAGGACCGGCACGCCGAGGCCCGTCCACGGCAGCAGCGTCTGGAAGAGGCTGCCCGCGCTGACGCCGGTGTTCGGGATCCCCGCGTGCAGCGCCATCACCGCCGCCCAGACGACCGCTGCGGTGGCGGCGAGCCGAGGGGCGGTGGCGGCTCGGCGGGGGCCGACGCGCACGGCGGGGCCGGGAGCGACGTCGAGGTCGGGTGCCGGGTCCGTGGCAGGCGCTGCGGGCTGTGGTGGGCTCTGCACGGCTCTGGTCTCCTGACGATCGCGTACCTCGGGGATCGGGTACGTCGACAGCCTCCGGGAAAGCCGCTTCCGGCCGGTCAGGGGCGCACTTCGAGCGCCGCACGGCTCTGTTTCAGGTACGTATCGGTGCGTCCTGCGGGTACGCCCCCGGCCCGGGTCTTCCGGCCTGGCGGATCAGCGGGTCCCGGTGAGCGGGCCGTACGCGTCGGGGCGGCGGGTGGTCAGGAACGGGAACAGCTCCAGCCAGTCGCGGCGGGCGTCCAGGTCGAGGTCCGCGACCAGGACGGCGGGCTCGTCGCGGGGGGCCTGGGCCAGGACGCGGCCGTACGGGTCCACGATGAACGAGCTGCCGTAGAAGGTGAGGCCGTTCTCGGCGCCGATGCGGTTCGGGACGACCATGAAAGTGGCGTTGGCGATGGCGTTGCCGGTGATCACCTTCTGCCAGAGCGGCTGGGAGTCGAAGCCGGGGAAGCCGGGCTCGGAGCCGATGGCGGTCGGGTAGACGAGGACGTCGGCGCCGGCCAGCGAGTAGGCGCGGGCCAGCTCGGGGAACCACTGGTCCCAGCAGGTCGGCAGGCCGAAGCGGGCCTCGTCGACCTCGACCAGCGGGAAGGCGTCGTCGCCCGCAGGGCCGGCCCGGAACCAGTCGTCCTCGTAATACCCCTCCGTGACCGGGATGTGGGTCTTACGGGTGCGCTGGGCGAGGGTGCCGTCGGGGGCGACCAGGATCGCGGTGTTGTAGCCGAGGCCGTCGTCCTCGCCGCCGGGCGCCGGGGCCTTCTCGTACAGCGAGGCGTGGACGTACACCCCGTGCTCACGGGCGGCCTCGGCCGCGAACGTGAAGGTGGGGCCCGTCAGCAGCTCCTCCGGGGCGGCCGGCTCGGGGTGGTCGGCGCGGCGGACGACCGCGAAGTACGGCGAGAGCGTCAGCTCCTGGAGGCAGACCACCCGGGCGCCCTCCACGGCGGCGAGCCGGATGCCCTCCCGCAGGGCGGAGCGGTGCTCGGCCGGGTCGCGGTACCAGCGCTGCTGGACGGCCGCGACGCGCAGGGGGGCGCGCTCGGCGGGCCGGGTCCGGGTCGGGGAGGCGGGCGGGTTGTAC
>NZ_QWFA01000304.1 GCF_003501885.1 Streptomyces globisporus | reverse complement strand
GGCGGGCGCGGCGGGCGGTGCTGGCCGGGGCGGGGAGGATGGGGGGATGACGCGTCCGATGCTGACCCAGCGGGAGGCTGCCACCGCGTGCGGTGTGAGCCGTACGACGATCCGCCGACGCCGTGATGCAGGGGATTTGCCCGGGGCGGTGCAGGACGAGGCGCGGGGGTGGCTGATCCCGGTGGGGGATCTGCTGGCCGCCGGGTTCCGGCTGAACGCCCCCGCCGGCCCTGACTCCCCCGACGTACCCGCCGCGGATTCGGCGGCCGGGACCGGCAGTCACCGGGCACGGCCAGGACGACGACGTGGCCGTGCTGCGGGCCGAGCTGGAGCGGGTACGGCACGAGCGCGCCCTGGCGGTGGCTGAGGCGGAGCACGGGCGTCTGCTGGTCGAGGCGGAGGCGGGTCATCTGCGGGCGCAGCTCGGTGTCCGGGCGGAGCAGCTTGCTGCGCAGGCCGGGCATATCGCGGACTTGCAGCAGACGGTGCGGGCGCTGATGCCCGCGCCGGAGCGGCCGGAGTTGGGGCCGTCCGTTCCGGGGCAGGCGGGCGGTGGGCGGCCGGCGGGGAGCGGCGGCGGTGGTGGCGGCGCAACTGACCCTGGACGTGCCGGAGGGCGGCACCCGGTGATCGAGTGCCGCCCTCCGGCATGTGGTGCGGGGTCAAGCGGTGGGGCGGTAGCCGTCCTGGAGCAGGGTGAGCGCCGCCGCGCGCATCTCGGAGGCGGTGGTGCGTCCGAAGCCGAGCTCCGACTGGATGTCGGCCAGCGGCACCGCCTCCAGGGTGATCCCGGCCTCGGACTCGGCCGCTTCCAGGAGCATCCGGGCCACGCGCCGCTCGTTGCGCTCGCGGGGGGAGAGCCGGGCGACGTCCTCGGCCTCGACGGCGGCGGCCTCGACGCGGGCGGCCTCCTCGCGCAACCGGGCCGCCTCCAGCGCGATAAGGGCCGCGTTCTTCTCGTCCTGCGCCGCCTTGACCGTGGCTGCGGCACGGTCGGTGGCGATCCGCTCCGCCTGCTGCTCGCGCCGCTCCGCCTCCAGCGCGATGCGGGCGTTCTCGTTCCGCACCCGGAGAGCCGCCTCCTGTGCTCGCTCCGCCTCCAGGAGGTCATCGGCCGCGCGGCGCTTCGCCGCCGCCGCCTCCGCCGACTCCAGCGCCGCCGTCTCCTCGACGGCCTGGCGCTCCGCCGTCCGACGGTGCTGCTCCGCCTGCGCCTTCGCCGCTGCCGCCCTGGCCTCCGCCTCCGCCTCCGCCTTGACGGCCGGCCTCCGCCTGCGCCCGCGCCATGCCAGTGCGGGCGGTCACCTGGTGCCCAGCCTCCTCGACGTCGGCCTCATCCGTCAGGGTCGCGATGCGGTCCGCCTTGCGCCGCAGCCGCTTCTGCTCCGCCTTCGCCCGCTGGCGCTCCGCCTCCTTCTCCTGGCGCTCCGCCGCCTCGGCCGCCCACTTCGCCGGGAGGGCGAGCGCCTCCTCGACGGTGTAGCCGCGGGGGGCCTTCCTCATGGGCAAGCGTTCCTCCTCGGTCGCCTTGGAGAGGCCACCTCCGTGCTTGTGGCGCAGCCAGACCTCGTATCCGGCGAGCGCACCCTCTCCCGGCCCGGCCAGGCCGGTCACAGCGGCCCCATGAGCCGTACGCAGGCCCGCTCCAGCATCCGGCGGTCCACCACCGCTACGAAAAAAGCCCCGCATGCTGGTACTGGACGAGGCGCAGCGCCTTACGGGGCCGACGCTGGAGTTTCTGCGCGGGCTGACGGTCAGCTTCTTGGAGGATGCCGTTACCCACCCTCACCGGGTTCTGTCAGCGCCCACAGCGCTGCTGGCGGCCCCACGCAAGCGCTATACGTCGTCCAAGCTGGGCTGGCTCCATGGCTGGTCGGGAGGTGGACCTTGGGCACCGAGAAGCTGGGTGATCTTCTCGGCTTCATCATTTGAGAGATCGGAGAGCAGGCGCGTCGTTGTTCCGAGGAGGGCGTCCAGCGGTACCTGGGTACGTGCGCCGCGGGCGCTGGCGATCCCGGTGGCGAACATGCACTGGAGGGTCTCGCCGGAGAGGATGCGGGCTTCGGCCTCGATGACTCCCTCGGCCTGTCCCAGTGCGTCGCTGATGCCGTCGAGTCGGGTGTCGTGGGAGATGTCGTCGCCGGGTCCGCCGTAGCCGACGTGGCGGTCCGTCACGACCATGCGCAGAGAGGTCAATGGGATGCCGAAGCGGTCGGCCCTGTTCCTCACTTCGTCGAGGCGGGGCAGGTCGTGTTCCTGGCCGGACGGGAGCTGGCGCTGGGACTGGGCGACCAGCACGTGGAAGCGTGGGGTCTGCAGGATCAGCTGGGCATCCTTCACTGTCCAGCGCCACGGGCTGATGTCCGCGTCTGCCACGCCGGGCACGATCATGCAGACGCGGCTGGTCCAGAGCCGGATCGCCTCACGCATGAGGTACTGGAGATTGCCGGTGCCTGCAGCCGGGGTGCGCAGCAGGGTGGGGAGGCTGATCATGCGGACGACCCGGTTCCAGAACGCGGTGTCGGTGATGTCCTCGGATTCCAGCAGGTACATCAGGGCTGTCTCGTCGAGGTGGCCGACGCCTCGCTGAGGTGCGGGGAAGCTGGCGAGCGTGGATCCGCCGCCCTGCCAGAGCGCGGCGAGGAAGGCTGACATCCGGTCGGCGACGTCGGTGGTCATGCGTGCGGTGAGGGCGTCGACAGCAACGCGGGTGGGAACGCGTTCTCCCGCGCGGGCGGCTTCCGCTCCCTGGACGACTGTGTTCAGGAATTCCTCGGTGGCCGGTCTGTCGAGGGTGCCGCGGCCGCCTTCGAGGACGGAGCGGGACACCAGTTGAGGGATGCCGGGAGAGTTGTCGGCCGACTGGAGTGCGCCGAGCGCGGAAGTGTCGAGGAGGAGCGAGGTGCTGCTGCCGGGTAGTGGGGGGAGGTTTCCTTGTTGCCGGGTGGAGGACAGTTGACCGAGCGCGAGAAGCACCGGCCGGTCGGCACGGGGAAGGCGTTGCAGGTCGTCCTCTAGTTCGCGCTGGTCCGATGTGGTGCGCAGGTAGATGAACCGGCGGGGTGTGCGGGGTCGGCCGGGCCATTCCAGGACCATGTCGGGGACGTGGGTGTGGTTGAAGAATTCGGTTTTGGTGACGGTGGCGCCGGGGTCCATGCGGCGCAGGTGCCGGGCGACGATGTCCTTGACCTGGGTGAACATCATCCGGTCGTCGGGCTCGTCCATGGCCTGGGAGATCGATTGTTCGACGAGGTTCACCACGAGCCCTCTCTGCGGGTGAGTTCGGCGGCGACGATGGCTGCCCAGTCCTTGAGCGGCAGGAGAGTTTCCTGCTTGTCCGAGAGGACGATCAGCCACAGGCGTGCGGCGACCGACTGGGCGAGTTCGCTGTCCAGGAGTTTTCGGGCTTCCTGGGTGTCGCTGGTGCCGAAAACGCGGCTGCTGTGCTGAAGGACTGCGCTCTCCACCTGGCCAGGCGAGTTGAGGGTGGACCAGGAGTTCGCCCGGAACGGTGCCCAGGTGATCCACATGAAGTGGTCGCTGAGATGGTGCTGGGCCTGGGCGGCCACGTAGCACTTGGCGAGGAACTCGTCGAACTGCGTTCCCTGGTCGCTGGGTTGCGCGTAGTTCTTGACCTCCGCGCAGAACATGTCGTTCTGGTAGGGATCGCCGCGCATGGCGCCGCCCAGATCGAAGGAGAAGGTCCGGCCCCCGTACGGCCAGGCGAGGGTCAGCCGACGGCCGCAGGACTCCGAGTCCGTGTTCGCGTACGCGCCGAAGATGCGCATCGTGCCCTCGAGCCACTGCTTGGCTCTTCGAGCCCCTGAGAAGCCCTTCACCTGAGCGTCTTCGCCAACCACCACAGGCGTAGCTTAGTGCGATCGGATCATCACGGTGTGCTCGAACGGGCTAATCTCCCGTCGCGTTGCGGCCGTTGGCTTCAGGACGGGGCAACTGCGGCCCTGAGGAAGTGAGCCAAGGACGGCCGCGGGATGGAAGGAACTGCCGCGAAGACGCCCTCTTTGATCGGTGGACACGAGACCGTGGTGGAGTGATCCTTCCTCCCGGCCTTCTGCGTACCGCTCCCCTGTGCGGAGAGACGACGTCGTCGCTGATCTGCCGCATCGCCGGCCGCTACGGGCTCGAAGCGACGGCGTTGCGGTCCTGCTGGAAGTGGCGCAGCCACCAGCCTCGGCACGACGGCGGGGGCGGGCGGGCAGACGCCGAGGTGCTGTTGAACACGGCGGGGCGGCAGCTCCTGGCAGGCCTGTGCGGCGTGGAGGAGGATGTGCTGGCGCGGGCGTTGCCGTCCTGGGGGCGGGAGGATGCCAGGCTGCCGGCTGCGGATGCCGGGGAGCCGGCGGCGGCGTGGCGGACCGGTGGTGCGGTCGCAGGGCCGGTGGCGTTCGGCTGTCGTCTGTGCACGGCCCGGCGTACGGGGGCGGCTGGGCGGGCGGTGCTGTACGCCCCGCGGTGGGACCGTGTGTGTGTCCGGCACGGGCGG
The DNA here is from genome assembly GCF_003501885.1 of Streptomyces globisporus. Taxonomy (GTDB): domain Bacteria; phylum Actinomycetota; class Actinomycetes; order Streptomycetales; family Streptomycetaceae; genus Streptomyces; species Streptomyces globisporus_D. The sequence goes on along the minus strand of NZ_QWFA01000304.1, from coordinate 103 downwards.
TGGCTCCTTGATGCGGATGCCGACCAGCCTCACGAGTATCTGGATGTGCGGCGTCTGCCGGAGGTGGTCGCGGCGCAGCGGCGGTGGGCGGGGGTGGTGGCTG
>NZ_QWFA01000303.1 GCF_003501885.1 Streptomyces globisporus | reverse complement strand
TCGACCACGGTCCCGTCCGTCGCGATCTTCTCCCCGGGGCGGACCAGGAAACGGTCCCCGACCTGCAACGCGGAGGTCGGGATCGTCGTCTCCACGCCGTCGCGCAGGACCGTGACCTCCTTCGCCCCCAGCTCCATCAGCGCCTTCAGCGCCGCCCCGGCCTTCCGCTTCGAGCGCGCCTCGAAGTAGCGCCCGGCGAGGATGAACGCCGTCACCCCGGCCGCGGCCTCCAGGTAGATGTTCCCGGCACCGTCGCTGCGGGCGATGGTGAACTCGAACGGGTGCGTCATGCCGACCATGCCCGCCGTCCCGAAGAACAGCGCCCACACCGACCAGAGGAACGCGGCCGACGTGCCGACGGAGATCAGCGTGTCCATCGTCGCCGCGCCGTGCTTCGCGTTCGTCCAGGCGGCCCGGTGGAACGGCCAGGCCGCGTAGGTGACCACCGGTGCGGCCAGCGTCAGGGAGAGCCACTGCCAGTAGTCGAACTGGAGCGCCGGGATCATCGCCATCGCGATCACCGGTACGGCGAGGAGAACGGCGGTGATCAGCCGCTGGCGCAGGGTGGTGAGCCCGTCGTCCTCGCTCGCGCCCCGTTCCGTGTCGCCGCTCCCCGGTGGCGGGGCGGCGGTTTCGGCGGCGCGCGGGGCGGGCGGCCGGGCGGTGTAGCCGGTGGCCTCGACGGTCGCGATCAGATCCTCGACGGACACGTCGGCGCCCGCGTAGGTGACCTTCGCCTTCTCGGTGGCGTAGTTGACGGTGGCTTCGACGCCGTCCATCCGGTTGAGCTTCTTCTCGATACGGGCCGCGCACGAGGCGCAGGTCATCCCGCCGATCGCGAGCTCGACCGCGGTGGTACCGGCGTCGGCCCCGGCGGGGGTTCCGGCGGCGGTGGTTGCGGTGGTGGCGGAGTGCGCGGACACGGGGGTCCTCCCTGAAGCCGTCCCAGATACCCCTGGGGGGTATCCCTGTCTCTCCTCATGTATACCCCCCTCCCCTATAAAGTGCAAGGTGTGACGGGAGGGGTTCGTCACCCGTCTGCGGGGCCGGGTCGCGCCTCGTCGCGCCCGTGCGTTCAGATAGAGGGCTGCGCGGCCCGTCGGCCACCCGTAGGCTGGCCATTGGACTAGACCTATAGCCGTGTAGGCCTGTAGCCGTGTATCGGAGGAATGAAGACCCATGAGCAACCGTGCAGTCCTGGAGGTGATCGCTCTCGACGCGGAGGACGCGGTCGCTGCGCAGGCCGGTGGTGCAGACCGCCTCGAACTGGTCACCGACATGGCCGCCGACGGTCTCACCCCGTCCCGGGAGACCTTCGCGGCGATCAGGTCCGCCGTGGACATCCCGCTGCGCGTGATGCTCAGGACGGCGGACGGCTTCGCCGCCGGTGACATCGATGCACTGGTCGCTCTGGCCCATGAGCTGCGGGAGGCGGGGGCGGCGGAGTTCGTGTTCGGCTTCCTCGACGCGGAGGGCCACGCCGACCTCGTCGCCGTCGAACGGCTCGTCGCCGAGCTGGACGGCTGCCGGTGGACGTACCACCGGGCGATCGACCGGTGCACCGACCGCGACTCCCTGCGCAAGGAGCTCGCGGACCTGCCGGGCCTCGACACGTTCCTCACGGCGGGCTCCCCGGCCGGGGTGGACGCCGGGATCCCGACCCTCCTCGCCGAGGCGGCCCGGAGCGGCGAGCCGGGATACCAGGCGCAGATCCTGGTCGGCGGCGGCCTCCACCTGCACCACCTGCCCCAGCTGCTGGCGGCGGGGATCGACGCGTTCCACATCGGCGGGGCGGCGCGGCCGGCGGGCTGGTCGGCCCCGGTCGACGCGGCGGCGGTACGGGAGTGGCGCGAGGCGCTGGACGCCTGAGGCCTGCCGGGGTGCGGGACCGGACGGTCCCGCACCCGAGGGCCCTATGCCTGAACCAGCACCTCCGGCAACGGGGCCGCGTGCAGCACGGTCAGCCCCGACACCGCACGGGTCAGCGCCACGTACAGCCGCCGCAGCCCGGTCCGCTCGTCCGGCTCGCCGGCCACCACGGCCGCGGGCTCGTCCAGCACCACGTAGTCGTACTCCAGGCCCTTCGCCAGCGACGCGGGCACCAGCGTCAGCCGGGACGCGGCGGTGGTCTCCTCGCCGGGAGACAGATACGCGTGCCCCGCCGCCTCCAGCGCCGCACCCAGCACCGGGATCCGGGCGTCCGCGGCGATCAGCCCGATCGACCCCTCGTGACGCAACGACTCCTCGCAGGCGGCGACGACGGCCGCGTCCAGATCCTCCGCCGACGCCACCTCCCGTACGGCCAACGACCCCGGCGACTCCCGCACCGACTCCACCGCCGCGAGCCCCGGCGAGATCGCGGGCAGCAGCCGGGAGGCGTACGCGATGACCTCGCGCGGCACACGGAAACCGGCCGTCAGCTCCTCCACCACCGCGTCCGCCTTGCCCAGGTGGAACAGCGCCTCGCCCCAGCTCTCCGTGGACCACGGGGTCGTCCCCTGCGCGAGGTCGCCGAGGACGGTGGCCGAACCGGTCGAGCAGCGCCGCCCCACCGCCCGGTACTGCATGGGGGACAGGTCCTGCGCCTCGTCGAGCACGACATGGCCGAGCGAGTGCGTCCGGGCGACGAGGTCACCGGCCTCGTCGATCAGCACGGCGTCGGCCGCCGACCACTTCGCGGACTTCACACTGCGGGCGGGCTTCGCCCACAGCAGCCGCTTCTGCTCCTCCTCGCTCAGCACCCCTCCCGCGTGCGCGGCCAGGAACTCCGCGTCGGACAGCAGCCGCAGCACGACCTTCGCCGGGTCCACGGCGGGCCAGACCGCCTTGACCGCGGCCTTCACGGCGGGGTTCCGGGCCACGGCGTTCTGCACCCGGTCGTCCGGGGCCTCCCCGGCCTCCTCCATCCGTACGAGGACGGCGTGGGCGATCCGCTGCGGCAGCGCCTCGTGCGCGGCCCCGTACCGCATGTCGCGGGCCAGCAGCTCGTCGACCATCTCCTGGATCTCGTACGCGGGCACCCGCCAGCGCCGGGAGCCGCGCACCACGACGACGGGCTCGACGGGGGCGGTCACGTGCGAGCGGATGGCCCGCCGCAGCACCTCGGCCATGCGGGCGTCGCCCTTGACGACGGCGGTGGCCGCCTCGTCCTCGCCCCGGACCTCGACGCCGGTGCGCACCAGGTCGTCGACGGTGGCCTGTTTCACCTCCAGCTCGCCGAGGGCGGGCAGGACCTGCTCGATGTAGTGGAGGAAGGAACGGTTCGGCCCGATGACGAGGGTGCCGGTGCGGGCGAGCCGCTCGCGGTGCGCGTACAGCAGGTACGCCACCCGGTGCAGGCCGACGGCGGTCTTCCCGGTGCCGGGCCCGCCCTGCACGCAGACGGTGCCGCCGAGGCCGCTGCGGACGATCTCGTCCTGCTCGGGCTGGATGGTGGCGACGATGTCGCGCATCGGGCCGACGCGGGGACGCTCGATCTCCGCCTGGAGGAGCCGGCTGGTGTGCTCGGCCTCCGCCGGGTCGGTGAGGTGCTCGTCCTCGTACGCGGTCAGCTCGCCGCCGGTGTAGCCGAAGCGGCGGCGCAGCCCCACGTCCTGCGGGTCGGTGCGGGACGCCTGGTAGTACGGCTGGGAGACCGGCGCACGCCAGTCGATGACCATCGGGTCCCCGGCGGCGTCGTGGACGTGCCGACGGCCGATGTAGAACCGCTCGCCGTCCGCGCCCTCGGCCAGCTCGCCGCCGACGGCGTGCAGATAGTCGAGGCGGCCGAAGAACAGCGGGGTGTGCGAGAGATCGGCGAGCGCCTTGATGCGGTCGTCGATCTGGGACTGGAGCACGGCGGCGTTGACCCAGTTCGCGGTGACATCGCGGATGTCGAGGGCCTGGACGTCCTCGCGCATCCCACGCAGGGCGGCGCGGGACGCGGCGAGATGGGCACGTTCGTGCACCAGGGGGTCGGTGGTGCCCGTGGTGCCGGTGGGGTCGGGGGTGGAATCGCTCTCTGCTACGTGCGCGGGCACGGTGTTGCCTCCGGCTCTTCAACGCAGGACGGCGGGCCGCGCGCTGCGACCGGCAGAGGTCGGAGCAGGGCGGTCCGCTCGGAAGGTTGGTTCGCGTGGGTGCCGTCCGGTTTCCGTCCGGCCGGCGGCGCTCCCCCGGCTGCCGGCAGCGAAGGCCGGTACCACGGTGCGGGAGGCGGGCAGACCGGCGATTGTAGCCACAGGGCGGCGTACGGTCGAAACGAATTACGGGGCTCCGCCGCGCAGCGGGCCGTACGTGGGCTCCACCTGAGGGGGCGGGTCCGAGGGGTACCCGTAGGGGACGCCGGGCTCCGGCATGGCACCGCAGACCTACGCGCCCGCTCACCGGCTTCCGTCTGCGGGCCGACGCGCCCGAACGGGTGACGGGAGCACCATGGATACATGAGCACAGCCACCCTGAACCCACGCACGACCGGCCCCGCGCACGGCGCGACCGCGGCGACCGGTGACCACCGACCCCACCGCGTCGGCGACGCGCTGCGCGCCGTGAAGGTGTTCGTGACCACGGCGTTCGGCGTCGTCCTCCTGGGGGAGTACGCGGAAGAGGCGGGCGTACGGCGGGCCCGCTGAGGACCCGCCGCAGCCGTACCGGCTCTCAGCTCTCGGCGAGCAGCTCGTCCGCGTCGACGATGCGGTACGCGTACCCCTGCTCGGCCAGGAAGCGCTGGCGGTGCGCCGCGAAGTCCTGGTCGATGGTGTCGCGGGCGACGACCGAGTAGAACCGGGCCTCGTGCCCGTCGGCCTTCGGCCGCAGGACGCGACCGAGACGCTGGGCCTCCTCCTGGCGGGACCCGAAGGTGCCGGAGACCTGGATGGCGACGGTGGCCTCGGGCAGGTCGATGGAGAAGTTGGCGACTTTGGAGACGACGAGGACGCTGATCTCCCCGTTCCGGAACGCGTCGAAGAGCTTCTCGCGCTGGGCGTTGCTGGTCTCGCCCTTGATGACGGGCGCGTCGAGGTGTTCGCCCAGCTCGTCCAGCTGGTCGATGTACTGCCCGATGACGAGGGTCTGCTCGCCGCGGTGCTTGCGCACCAGCGCCTCGGTCACCTTCCGCTTGGTGGCGGTGGTGGCGCAGAACCGGTACTTCTCCTCCGTCTCGGCGGTCGCGTAGGCGAGCCGCTCGGAGTCGGTGAGGTTGACGCGGACCTCGACGCAGTCGGCGGGCGCGATGTAGCCCTGAGCCTCGATCTCCTTCCAGGGCGCGTCGAACCGCTTGGGCCCGATGAGCGAGAACACATCGGACTCCCGCCCGTCCTCCCGCACGAGGGTCGCGGTGAGCCCGAGCCGCCGCCGGGCCTGGAGGTCGGCGGTGAACTTGAAGACGGGGGCGGGCAGCAGGTGCACCTCGTCGTAGACGACGAGCCCCCAGTCGCGGGAGTCGAAGAGCTCCAGGTGCGGATAGACGCCCTTACGCCGGGTGGTCAGCACCTGGTAGGTGGCGATGGTGACCGGCCGGATCTCCTTGCGGGTCCCGCTGTACTCGCCGATCTCGTCCTCGGTGAGCGAGGTCCGCTTCACCAGCTCGTGCTTCCACTGCCGGGCGGAGACGGTGTTGGTGACGAGGATGAGCGTGGTGGCCTTGGCCTCGGCCATGGCACCGGCGCCGACGAGCGTCTTCCCGGCCCCACAGGGCAGCACCACCACCCCCGACCCACCGTGCCAGAACCCTTCGACGGCCTGCTTCTGGTACGGCCGCAGCGCCCAGCCGTCCTCGGCCAGCTCGATCGGATGGGCCTCGCCGTCGACGTAACCGGCGAGGTCCTCGGCGGGCCACCCGAGCTTGAGCAGCGTCTGCTTGACCTGCCCGCGCTCGGAGGGGTGCACGGCCACGGTGTCCGGGTCGATCCGGGCCCCGACCAGCGGCTGCACCTTCTTCGACCGGAGGATCTCCTCCAGCACGGGCCGGTCGGTGGTGGTGAGCACGAGCCCGTGCACGGGGTGCTTGGACAGGGTGAGCCGCCCGTACCGCGCCATCGTCTCGGCGATGTCGACCAGGAGCGCGTGCGGCACGGGATACCGGGAGTACTCGACGAGCGCGTCGACGACCTGCTCGGCGTCGTGCCCGGCGGCTCGGGCGTTCCACAGCCCGAGCGGGGTGACCCGGTACGTGTGGATGTGCTCGGGCGCACGCTCCAGCTCCGCGAACGGCGCGATGGCACGACGGCAGGCCTCGGCCAGGTCGTGGTCGACTTCGAGGAGCAGCGTCTTGTCGCTCTGGACGATGAGGGGTCCGGTCACGCGATTCGGCCCTTTCTGCGGGGTACGGCCACGGCTGCGGCCAAACGTCCAGTGTGCCGCATCCGGGGGCGGGGCGGGATGGGCGGACGTGCGGGGCCCGGCTCACCTCAGGATTCGCCGCACAGCGCCCGGGTCAGCGCCATCAGCCGCCGCCGGGCCTCGGTGTCGTACGCCTGCTCATGGGCTCGGGCATCGGTGAACCGGTCGAAGTAGCGGCCGGTGGTCGTCTCCGGATCCGGATCGATGATCAGCCGCACCGTCGGCCGCACGCCCTCGTCGACCGTGGTCACAGGGGTCAGGCCGTAGGCGCGGACCCCTGTGGTGTCCATCAGATGGGCGGGATGGAGCGCGTTGACGGTGACGCCGGTGCCGTCCAGTTCCGCGGCCAGTTCGAAGGTGGCCATGATCAGGGCGAGCTTGCTCCGGCAGTAGGCGCGCAGCCCTTCGTAGTCCCGCTCCAGCATGACGTCGTCGAAGTCGATGGCCTCCTGCCCTATCGAAGCGACGTTGACGATGCGGGCCGGCGCCGAGTCGGTCAGCAGCGGCAGCAGGCCGCGGGCGAGTGCGTAGGGGGCGAGGTGGTTGACCGCGAAGCGCAGTTCGTGTCCCTGCCGGCTGAACTGGCGCACCTGCGGATCGGGGCCGCCGCCGGCGACGGCGTTGTTCACCAGGGCATCGAGCCGCGGCTCGGCCCCACGGATTCGCGCCGCGAGCGCGTGCACCTGGTCGAGGTCGGCGAGATCGGCGAGGTAGGTGCGTACGGTCGCCTCCGGCGCGGCGGCCCGCACCCGGGCCGCGACGGCGTCCAGCCGGGTCCGGTCGCGTCCGTGCAGCAGGACGGTCCGGCCGCGGGCGGCCAGGTCCAGGGCGATGCCGAGGCCCAGGCCCTGTGTGGCTCCGGTGATCAATGTCGTGTGCTGGTTCATGGCGTTCAGCCTGGCAGCGCCGCGCCGGAATACGGGGGAGTGTGCTGACCCTGGTGTTCCCACCACCAGTCAACTCCGGTGGGTGGGTGGCTGAGGCAAAGAGGTGGCGTGGGACGAGAAGCCGCCGATGCCGAAGGGCCGGTTCCAGGACATGGACCCGGCCTGATGCCTGCGTAGACGTACGCGTACGTCTACGCAGGCCGGACCCCGTGACCTTCAGCCCCCGCGCCGCTGCGGCCCGAACCGCACCGGCACCCCCGGGGAGTACAGCACGCTCATCGGCTCCCCGGCCGGCGCGGGCAGCCCGCCCGCCGCCACCAGGTCCTCGTCGCACTCCAGCAGCTCCGCCCGGTGGAGCGGCCACCGGGGGTGGACGTTGGGCAGATAGGCGGTCCGCCCGAAGAGCGAGGTGTGCAGGGCCCAACGGGCGGTCAGGAAGTGTTCCAGCGGGGTGGGTTCGGCGATCGCGTCACCGGGCCGGAGCACGATCCTGCTCCTCGCCCCACGAGGACCGGGCCACCGGCGCCTGCTCGTGTACGTGACGGTGTCGCCGGACCGCTCGATGCCCATCCGGGACCACACGTACGGCAATCGCACCGCGGCCCGCGCCACGAGGACCGGGACGAGCCGGGAGGCGTCGAGGGACCGGAAGACCACCGCGCGCCGGCCGTGCTCGTCGACGGAGTACAGCCGGACGTTGGTCTCGGGAAAGGTCCCCAGATACGGGATCCCCGGCAGCCCGAGCACCCCCACTCGATACATCCGGAACGCCACGAGCCCCACGTACGTCGTCGCCCCGTCGAAGGTGTCGGGCATCGTCCCCGGCGGCAGCAGCGGCGCCACGTCCTCCGGGGCGACGGCCCAATGGAGGAACGCCAGATCCAGCCAGGACTGCGTGAGCAGCGGAGGCATCGGCGCGGCGGGCGGGTGCGGCGACACGGGCTCGGGGTTCCGGTCAGGGGTGGACATCCACGCAGCATCGCAGACGGGCACGCTCGCCGACGAGACGCGGCCGCCCCTACCTCTCCCCCTCCTCCGCCAGTTCCGCCACCCCCGTGATCCGGTGCAGCGGGTACGTGCGGACCTCGTCGGCCGTGTGGTCGTAGCCCGTGACGAAGCCGCCCTCCACGCGGACCGGGGCGATCACGCGTTGGCTGGCCGCGCCGTCCGCGTTGACGTAGCCGATCCAGACCGTGGAGCCCGTCATCGCGGCCGCCTGGACCGTGGCCAGGGTCTCGGCGGGGGTGGTGCGGGGGAGGGTGCCGGAGGGGGC
>NZ_QWFA01000302.1 GCF_003501885.1 Streptomyces globisporus | reverse complement strand
CCGCCGCCCCGCGCACCCCCGTCCGGACCGCCCCCGCCCTGGCGGAGCCGCTGTCCGAATCCCTGCCGGATGCTCCCCCTCCGGGCCCGCCCGCCGGGCACAGCGCCACGACGATCGAACGGGGCTCGTTCTGCCTGGCCCGCTGCAGCTGCGGCTGGTCGGGCCCGGCGCGCAGGTCCCGGGACCGGGCCCGTACCGACGCCGCCGAACACCTCGCCGCCCCCTGATCCACCGCGCGGCTGCGCGGTCACCGGCATCGACCGCGTACAGCACGAACCCCCGGGCGCTGGGAGCGCCCGGGGGTTCGTGCAGGAATCAGGAATCAGGGACCAGGGAGGGTCAGGCGGCCAGGTCCTTCTCCCCCGGGTCGCCCCGTCGGGAACCGGGCCGCGGCTCGGGGATGCCGACCGCCTCGCCGCGCTCGTCCGCGTACGCGACGGCCGCGCTCTTCGACCGGACGAACCAGCCGACCCTCGGTGAGCGGGCGACCGCCGCCATCAGCGGGGTCAGCAGCGCCATGGCGAGCGGGGCGAGCAGCAGGGTGACGGCCGTACCGAGGGCGAAGCCGCCGATCACATCGGTCGGGTAGTGGACGCCCATGTAGATCCGACTGAATCCGGCGAAGAGCGCGAGGCCGATCGCGTAGAGGCCGAACTTCCGGTTCGCCACGAAGATGCCGACGGCGATGCCCATGGCCAGGGTGGAGTGGTCGCTGACGAACGAGAAGTCCGTCTTGCCGTGGATCAGGACCTCAAGGCCCTCGTGGTCGTTGAAGGGACGCGGCCGTTCGACGAAGCCGCGGATCGGGATGTTGATGAGGATCGCGATGGCGGCGGCGAGCGGCGCCCAGACGATGGCGGCGGCGGCCGTCACGGCGTCCTCGGCCGTCCCGCGCCCGCGCATGCTCCACCAGCACCACAGGCCCACCAGAACGAGGCCGACCATGATCCCGTACTCGCCGACGTACTCCATGACCCGGTCGAACCAGGTGGGAGCGGCCTTCGCGAGGCCGTTGATGTCGTAGAGCAGACTGACGTCCGGGTTCGACCCGTCGAGTTCGAGTCCAGCCATCTGCTGCGGCCCCTTGCCTTGTCTGCTTCTCTGCTGCGACGCGCGTCCTTGCCCGCCGCCCTGGTCGAACCCCCGTATCCGGTGCGATCCGTTACCGCACTGCACCGCACAGCTTCACTGCGACGCATGGTCAGTGCGCGTGGCGTTCTCGTTCCCTGTCCAGGGAACGGCCCGGGCGTCGCGTGCGTTCCGTTCTCCACCGAATGATCACTATGACGTTATCGAAGAGTGACTCGTCGTCGCAGCTCAGGGCCCAGGCTTCACGGAGAGTTCCCGCCAGGGCCGACTGCCCGTCAGCACCCTTCGCCGCTCCGGAAGCCCGCGCGAGACGTACGTCACCCCGCGGGCAGATCGGTCGGAAGAGCGGCGGCACCGTCCTTGGTGACCCGGGTCGCACCGAAGTAGTCCGGCGTATCGATCTTGTCGAACCGAATGACCGCCCCGGTGAACGGCGCATTGATCATATAGCCGCCCCCGACGTACAACCCGACGTGCCGGATGGCCCGCGAATTGGTGAGGTCGTCGGAGAAGAACACCAGATCCCCCGGGAGCAGCTCGTCCCGCGAGGGATGCGGCCCCGCGTTGTACTGGTCGTTGGCGACCCGCGGCAGCTCGATGCCCACCGTCCGGTACGCGGCCTGGGTCAGCCCGGAACAGTCGAACCGCCCCTGCTGCTCGGGCGTCCCGTTGCCGCCCCACAGATAGGGCGTGCCGAGCTTCTTCTGAGCGAAGTAGATGGCCCCGGCGGCCTGCCGGGAGGGCGCGACCCGGCCGACGGGCCGGGCGAAGCTCTTCTCCAGGGAACGAATGATCTTGACGTAGTTCTGCGTCTCTTTATAGGGAGGCACGCCGCCGTACTTGATCACCGCGTACGCGCCGGCGTTGTACGCGGCGAGCATGTTGCTCGTCGGGTCGCCCGGCACCTTCTTCACGTATCCGGCGAGCTCGCAGTCGTACGAAGCGGCCGAGGGGATCGCGTCGGCGGGGTCCCACACGTCCCGCTTGCCGTCGCCGTTGCCGTCGATCCCGTGCGTGGCCCAGGTGCCGGGGATGAACTGGGCGATGCCCTGCGCGGCGGCGTGGCTCTGCGCCCTCGGGTTCCAGCCGCTCTCCTGGTACAACTGCGCGGCCAGCAGCGCCGGGTTGATGGCGGGACAGAGGTTGCCCCACTTCTGCACCAGCGGCTGGAAGCGCGCGGGCACCGCCCCCTTGGCCAGCGCGACGGCGCCGCCGCCCCCCGACCCGGCGAGCCCGGCGGCGGCGGAGTACGTACCGACGACGAGCAGCGCCAGGAAGCACATGGCCATGCCGACGCCGATGCCACCGAACACCCAGAATTTCCGCACCCCTCAACCATCCCCCATCGGGACGCGCTTCAGAGGTGTTTTCGACGGTGTGTACGAGTCATCCGCGGCACACCACCGGCGCACCCGAAGCACACGGGGGCGCCGACGGCTCACCGGTACCAGAGCTGACGCCGCCTCATCCCCCTTCTCCCGACCAGAAGTCGGACCGGACGTTGGGCCGGGGCAGCGGATAGACGTCCTTGTAGGCGGGACCGTTCGGCTCCGTGGTGGGGGCGGCCACCTTCGACTCCTTCACGCAGGGGCTGTCGGCCTCCAGGAAGGCCTGCCCCTTCCCCCGGAACGAGACGCTGACACCGAACCCGCTCCTGGTGACCGCGTAGACCGCCGGGAACTTCTCGTCCTTGTTGACCGCCTTGATCCGGTAGTCGTTCTTCCGCCAGAACGTCTCGGCGCGGTCGAGGAACGTCTGCCGGCGTTCGGGGGAGACGATGGTCATGACGGTACGCCGACGGGTGACCCCGCAGGCCCGGGTGGTGGTGGGCCCATGGGCCCACTGCACGTCGGGGTCAATGCCCTTGAGGACGGCATCAAGCATGGCGTCGGACTGCTCGGCAGCCTCCTGCATGTCCACGCGCTTCTCCTTCCCGGCGCTCACGCCGTCCCCCTGCGAGCCGCTCTCGCTCCCGCACCCGGCCAGCGGAACCCCGAGGGCCAGGACCAGGACCACCGCGACGGGGGGCAGGGCCCGCTTCGCTCGCCTCACTTCGGTTCCTCCATCTTGAGCCGGTCGGCGTTGCCCGACACGATCAGGGCGATGCTGTCCGCGGACACGGCGTCGCGTTCCGGGCTGAAGTAGATCGAGTGCGAGTCCAGACTGATGCCGCTCCCGCTGACGAGGGGCGGCCCGTCGGCCACCGGGAAGCGCCGGGCCCCGAACGCCTTGCTCGCGGGATCTTTCCCGAACCAGAGGTCGTCGTCACCCGGATCGGCGAGATCGCCGGCGACGTACGCCCCGCCGGGCCCGCCCAGAGCCAGCCCGAGCCCGCCGACCACGACCTGGGTCTTCGAGGGCAGTTTGGTCACCGGGTCGTTGGCGGCGGCCCCCACGAAGACGTGCTCGCTGCCGACGCCGAGGTCCACGGCGTGGTCGACGCCGACCCCCGGGCTGCCGACGAGGATGATGTCGTCGACGCCGGGGATCCCCCCGGGCCGGGCGGCGGCCGCGCCGACGGTGCGGGACCCGTAGGAGTGCCCGATGGCGGTCAGATGCGGGTCCTCGTTCCGGTTGGTGACGGAGATCCCGCCCATGAAGTCGCGGTAGGCCGCCCCGCCCTTCTCGGCGCGCCCGGTCCCCATGACGGCGAAGTAGCCCGCCACCCCGTCCTTGTCCGGCAGCTGGGGCGCGTCGTACCCGAGCCAGACGATGGACGCCGTGGACTCGTCGTACCCCTGCGCCCCGATCGCGGTGTCGCGGGCCCGCCCGAGGTCGTTCTTGGCGAACTCCTCGTCGAGGGAGGTGTTGAGCCCCGGCACGTAGGCGGACACATGCTGCGAGGCATCGGGATTCCCGAAGGAGACGATGGCGCGCCCGTTCCCCTCGTCCCCGATCCCGATGAGATACATGGGCGGCTTCCCGTTCTCGTTCAGCTGCCGCTCGATCTCGCGCAGCCCGGCCAGCTGGTCGCGGGCCTTGTCGCTGTCGACGCCCTCCAGCTTGTCGATGAGCGCCGGGAGGTTGCGGCGGTTGGCGGCGTCCCGGGCGAGGACCGGAATGCCGTCGAGGTTGCCGATCCGCTCCGGGACGAGCTCGATGTACCGCTCCCGCTCCTCCGGCGACAGTCCGTCCCACCAGGCCTTGCGCTGGGCGGGCGTGGCGTTCCGCGGGATCCGCTCGCCGAGGTGCGCCCGCTCGGCGTCCCGCACCTCGGCGTCGACCCGCGCCCCGGACCCGGGTATCGCCAGCCCGGCGCCGGCACCGCCGACAGCCTTGTTCCAGTCCCAGGCCGCGCCGATGTAGTCACCCCGCGCCCACTTCTGCTCCGCGCCGCGGGTGTCGCGCCCCCACTGATCGGCGATGCGCTGCCCGGTCTCCCCCGGCCGCAGCACCGCCCCGACGACCCCGCGGACGTCACCCCCGAGCCCGTCCCCGAGAAAGCCGTCGAGGAACCCGCCGCCGTGGGGACCTGCGGGTCTACCCGCGTCGACCGGTGCGATGAGGTCGCTCGGGGGGAAGGGGGTGGCGCCTTGGGG
>NZ_QWFA01000301.1 GCF_003501885.1 Streptomyces globisporus | reverse complement strand
CACGGGGACTCCGGATTCGGTTCGCGGGCAGGCGGACTGGCGGAGGGGCGGGAGGTGGCGGGTCCTGCGGGGGCCGAGCGGCGTTCTGTGCTGCTCAGCCCTTCACGGCACCGGCGGCGAAGCCGGACGTGACATGGCGCTGGAGCAACAGGAAGATCACCAGGGCGGGCAGCGCGAAGAGGGTGGAGGCGGCCATCGTGGCGCCCCAGTCGGTGCCGAAGGTGTTCTGGAAGGACGACAGCCAGACCGGCAGCGTCCGGTTGTCCTGCTGCTTGATGATCAGGAAGTTGGCGTAGGCGAACTCGTTCCAGGCGGTGATGAAGCCGAACAGCGAGGTCGCCATCAGCCCCGGCGCCAGCAGCGGCATCGCCACCCGCCGGAACGCCCCGGTCCGGGTGCAGCCGTCGACCTGCGCCGCCTCCTCCAGCTCCGGCGGGATCGTCCCGATGAAGCCGCGCAGCACCACGACGGTGAACGGCAGCGTGATCATGAAGTAGATCAGCGTCAGCGTCGGCAGCCGGTCCAGCATGTTCGTGTCCCGGGAAATGATGTAGATCGGGATGATCAGCGACTCCCAGGGCGCCATCTGCGCGATGAAGATCATCAGCATGAACTGCCGCCGGCCCCGCCACCGCAGCCGCGCCACGGCGTACGCCGCGCCCAGCGCCACCAGCAGCGCCAGCAGGACCGCCCCCAGCGTCACGAGGATGCTGTTGCGCCAGAACAGGGCGAACCCGTCGGCATCCACGGCCCGTTCGAAGTGGTCGAGGGTCCAGGTCTGCGGGAAGAGCTGCGGGTTCGACGACTGGATGTCCTTGGACGGCTTGAAGGCCGTGGAGATCATCCAGTACACGGGGAAGAGACAGACCACGACGGTCACGGCGGCGGCGAGGTACAGCGGAAGGCGCCGGAGCCGAAGGCGCGCGACAGGTGAGTTCATCGGGTCTCGTCCTCCTGGCGGAGCATCTGGCGGAAGTAGAGGACGAGCACCCCGGACATCAGGACCACGGTGACCATCGAGGCGGCGGAACCGAGGTCGTACCGCTGACTGGAGAGCGCCGTCTGCACGGCGTAGACCGGCAGGATCGTCGTGGCGTCGCCCGGCCCGCCTCGGGTCATCACCCAGATCTGGACGAACGCCTTGAACGTCCAGATCACCTCCAGCGACACCACCAGCAGGAAGATCGGCCGCAGGATCGGGAAGGTGACCGAGCGGAAGATCCGCCCCGCGCCCGCCCCGTCCAGCCGCGCCGACTCGTACAGCTCGGGGGAGACGGTGGTCAGCGCCGAGTACAGGGTGATCGCGGCGAACGGCACCGACTGCCACACGATCAGCGTCACCAGGATCGCGAAGGCCGCGGTGCCGTTGGCGAACCACGGATAGCGGTCGAAGGAGTCGAGGCCGAGCGAGGTCAGCGACCAGTTGACGATGCCGAACTCCGAGTGGAACAGCCACTGGAAGACGGTGGTCGCCGCGACCACCGGCATCGCCCAGGCCAGCACGAGCGAACACAGCACCACCGTCCGCCCGATCCGGCCCAGCCGCTCCACCATCAGGGCGACCAGGGTGGCGATCACCATGATCAGGACGACGTTGACCGCCATGAAGAGGAAGGTGCGGCGGACCACCTCCCAGAAGCGGGGGTCCGTCAGCAGCGTCCGGTAGTTCCGCAGGCCGACGAAGTCGGCATCGCCGGCGATCAGTTGGCGCAGCCGGAAGTCCTGGAACGAGATCAGGACGGCCCGCACCAGCGGGTAGAGCAGCAGGTAGAGCATGCCGCCGACGGCGGGGGCGACCAAAGCGTACGGCCAGAAGCCCTGGGCCCTGCCCGTTCCCCGGCGCCGGGGCGGGGATTTGCGTACGGCGAGGCGCGGGGCCGGGCGTCGCCGGGGGGTGCTGGGTGCGGTCCGTTGGTCGACGACCGGCACGGCGCGCCTCCTTCCTGCTGTTCCGGGGAATGGGACGGGTCAGGAACCGGCGTTCATGGCCCGGGTGATGTCCTGCGAGGCCTTCGCCGCCTCCTTCGCCGGATCGCCCCCGGTGAGCACGGCCGTCATGTAGTCCTTGATCGGGTTCTCCGCCTCGACCGCCGCCCAGCCCGGGGTGTTGGGCGTGGCGTGCCCGTTGGCCGCGCCGACCGCCATCGCGGCGGCCCCCGGGTCCTCGGCCACGGCGGAGGCCAGCGAGGTCCGGTTCGGCACGTAGCTCATGGCGACGGCGAGCTTCTTCTGCCAGGCGTCCCCGGTCAGCTCCTTGATGAAGGTGACCGCCTCGTCGGGGTGGGCCGCGGCGGCCGGCACGACCAGGTCGGAGCCGCCGGTGAAGACCGCGCCCGGGGTGTCCGCCGTCTTGCCCGGGATCGGGAAGAAGGCGAGCTTGCCCTTGAGTCCGGGGTTGTTCTCCGCGATGACGTTGGCCCCGCCCGGGGTGGAGATGACCTGGGCCACCTGACCCTGGGCCATCACCTCGGCCTGCGGCGGGTCGTCCTCGTCGGAGTCCTTGGGGCCCTTGCCGAGCGCCTGGAGCTCCTCGTAGAACGCCATGCCGCGCAGCGCCTCGGGGGTGTCCAGCGCACCGGACCACTTCCCGCCGGACTCGGCGGCGAGGTCGCCGCCCTCGTCCCAGATGAACCCGGCCAGCGCGTACCACATCTGCCCCGGCAGGTAGATGCCCTGCGTGCCGCCCTTGTTGAGCTTGGCCGTGGCGTCGATCCACTGCTCGCGGGTCTTGATCCCCGTCGCGTCGACGCCCGCCTTCTCGAAGAGGTCGGTGCGGTAGATGACCACCCGGTTCGCCGCGTAGTACGGGATGCCGTACTGCTTGCCCTCGTACGAACCCGGCTCGGCCAGGCCGCTCAGCCAGTCCTCGCCGTTCAGCTCGTCCGTGCGGTCGCTGAGGTCGAGCAGACCGCCGCTCTCCGCGAACTGGGCCACCTGGGTGTTGCCCGCCTCGATGACGTCCGGGGCGTCGTTGCTGGCCAGGGCGGCGGTGATCTTCTGGCCGATCCCGTCCCACTCCTGGATCTGGATCTTCACGTCGATCGCCGGGTGGCGTTTCTCGAAGTCCGCGGTGAACTCCTTCTGGAACTGCGCCGAGACGCTGTCGCGCATCAGCCACACATCCACCGTCGTCCGACCGTCCCCGTTCCCGGAGTTCGGTCCGGACGACGAACTACAGGCACTGAGCGCGGCGGTCAGGACGAGCACGGACCCACCGGCGAGCAAGCGGTACTTCACGGTTCACCTCGGAAGCGATACGGATCGGGAAGCAGAGCGGATCGGACGGACCTGACGAGGCCTGGCCACCTGACCAGTGAGCCTCACTGGACAGCTCGCCCGTCGGTGGTGGATGAAGGTGGCATAGACCAATGAGGTCGTCAACCCCCTGCGTACGGCGGGGAATTGGTGATCTCGTCGCATCGTGGGCGACCGAACCAGCTCCGGTAAGCGCTACACTGCACCTGACCAGCAGGCCAGTTGGGGTGGTGGCATGGTCAACTGGTAAGGGGAATCCAACCGTCGGGAGGGGAGATCATGGACGCGGATGCGCCGGGGACGGTGCTCAAACGGGAGCGGACCCGCGATGCCGTGCTGGAGCTGATCGAGTCGCGCAGCCCCGGTGACGCCATCCCCTCCGAACGCGCCCTGTGCGCCCTGCTCGGGGTCTCCCGGCCCACCGTGCGCGCGGCGGTCGACGAGCTGGTCGCCGCAGGGCTCCTGGTGCGCGAGCACGGCCGGGGCATGTTCGTCGCCCCCGCCAAGATCACCCAGGAGTTGGTCGCCGGGGACCGGGCGCTCAGCGTGCCGCAGGCGGCGGGCGCCTGGTCGAGCCGGCTGCTGGAGTTCACCACGCTCCAGGCGGGGGCCCGCGTCGGCCGCAAGCTGCGCATGTCACCCGCCGCCGAGATCGTCTACGTGGCGCGGCTGCGGCTGGTCGACGGGGCGCCGATGGCCATCGAGCATCTGCACATCCGGGCGGAGCTGGTGCCGGGCCTGCGCGCGCAGGAGCTGGAGAGCGGCGATCTGTACGAGCATCTGCGCGCCACCCACGGCGTGCACGTCCACGAGGCGGTCCAGGCGATCGAGCCCACCGTCGTCACGCGCGCCGAGGCCGGGCTGCTCGACGTCCCCGAGCTCTCCCCGGCGCTGCTCTTCGAGCGGTTGACGTCCGACACCACGGGCCGTCCGGTGGAGTATGTCCACTCGCTCTACCGGGGTGACCGCTACCGGATCGTCTCCCGGCTCGCGCTCGGCCCGGCGGCCGAGGTCGCCCCCGACCTGGAGGGACACCACCCGGGCATCCCGCCCGGCGACTTCGCGCACGGCGACGCCATCGCCTCGTCGACCAGGGGGGACATCCAGGCGGGCGGCTGACCCGCCGTCACCTCCAGGTGTTGCAGAGGATGCAACTCTTGTTGCGCCTCTTGCCGTACGGGCGTCGGCGGGCCAGGGTGGCGGACGCATCCGAAGCAGCCGACCCCCACCCGAGGTGCCTCGCATGAAGCCGTCCCCCCACCCACACTCCGGCCCCGAACACTCCGCTGCCGCGTCCGGCCTCCCCGGCCGCCGCGGCTTCCTCGGCGGCCTGCTGGCCGCCGCCGCCCTCGCGGCCGCTGGGCCCGCCCTCGCCACCCC
>NZ_QWFA01000300.1 GCF_003501885.1 Streptomyces globisporus | reverse complement strand
GGACTGCGCCTGCGCGGCCGCCGCGTCGTCGTCATCGGCGGCGGACAGGTCGCCCAGCGCCGGCTGCCGCAGCTCATCGCCACCGGTGCCGTCATCACCCTGATCTCCCCCTCCGCCACGCCCTCCGTCGAGGCGATGGCGGACGCCGGGGAGATCCGCTGGGAGCGCCGCCGCTACCAGGACGGCGACCTCGCCGACACCTGGTACGCCCTCGTCGCCTCCTCCGACACCACGGCCAACGACGCCGCCTCCGCCGAGGCCGAGCGCACCCGCACCTGGTGCGTCCGGTCCGACGACGCCGAGGCCGCCACCGCCTGGACCCCGGCCACCGGCCGCATCGAGAACATCACCGTCGCCGTCCTCAACACCACCCCGCGAGGCCGCGACCCCCGGCACTCCGCCGCCCTCCGCGACGCCATCGTCGAAGGCCTGCGCGACGGCAGCATCGCCGCCCCGCACCACCGCACCCGCGCCCCCGGCGTCGCGCTCGTCGGCGGCGGCCCCGGCGACCCGGACCTGATCACCGTCCGGGGCCGCCGCCTCCTCGCCGAGGCCGACGTGGTCATCGCCGACCGTCTCGGCCCCCGCGACCTGCTCGACGAACTGCCGCCGCACGTCGAGGTCATCGACGCCGCGAAGATCCCGTACGGCCGGTTCATGGCCCAGGAGGCGATCAACCAGGCGCTCATCGAGCACGCGAAGGCGGGCAAGTCCGTGGTCCGGCTCAAGGGCGGCGACCCGTTCGTCTTCGGCCGCGGCATGGAGGAGGCCCAGGCGCTGGCCGCCGAGGGCATCCCCTGCACGGTCGTCCCCGGCATCTCCAGCACCATCTCCGTCCCCGGGGCGGCCGGCATCCCGGTCACCCACCGGGGCGTCGCCCACGAGTTCACCGTGGTCAGCGGGCATGTCGCCCCCGAGGACCCGCGTTCGCTGGTCGACTGGGAGGCGATCGCCCGGCTGCGAGGCACCCTGGTCCTCCTCATGGCCGTCGACAAGATCGGCGCCATCGCCGCGGCCCTGATCGCCCACGGCAAGGACCCGGCCACCCCGGTCGCCCTCGTCCAGGAGGGCACGACCGCCGCACAGCGCCGGGTCGACGCGACCCTCGCGGACGTCGGGGAGCGAGCAGTCGCGGAGGACGTGCGCCCGCCCGCCGTGATCGTCATCGGCGACGTCGTCGCGGTCGGCCCGGACTCCGCACCGGCCCCCGTCCAGGACGCGGCTGAGTAGGCGAGAGCCCGACCCCCGCCCCGTAACCCGCGGTTACGCGACTCCCTCCCGGGCGTTGGCACCGCACACCGGACAAGGCAGTATCACCCTGTGGCAGAACTCATCACCGTCGACGACCCCGACGACCCGCGGCTGAGCGACTACATCGGCCTGACCGACGTCGAGCTGCGACGACGGCGCGAACCCGCCGAAGGGCTCTTCATCGCCGAGGGCGAGAAGGTCATCCGCCGCGCCCGGCAGACCGGGTACGAGATGCGGTCCATGCTGCTCTCGGCCAAGTGGGTCGACGTGATGCGGGATGTCATCGACGAAGTCCCGGCCCCCGTGTACGCGGTCGCCCCCGAGCTGGCCGAACGCGTCACCGGCTACCACGTTCACCGCGGGGCGCTCGCCTCCATGCAGCGCAAGCCGCTGCCCGCCGCCGACGAACTGCTCGCCACCGCGCGCCGGGTGGTGGTCATGGAATCGGTGAACGACCACACCAACATCGGGGCCATCTTCCGCAGCGCGGCGGCCCTGGGCATGGACGCGGTCCTGCTCTCCCCGGACTGCGCCGACCCGCTCTACCGGCGCTCCGTCAAGGTTTCCATGGGCGCGGTCTTCTCCGTCCCCTACGCCCGGCTCGAAGCCTGGCCCAAGTCGCTGGAGACGGTACGGGAGGCCGGCTTCCGGCTCCTCGCCCTCACCCCGGACGCCAAGGCAACCAGCATCGACGAGGCGGCGCCGCACCGGCTGGAGCGGGTGGCGCTGATGCTCGGAGCCGAGGGCGACGGGCTGTCCACGCGAGCCCTGATGGCCGCCGACGAATGGGTCCGCATCCCGATGGCGCACGGCGTCGACTCACTGAACGTGGGCGCAGCAGCCGCGGTCGCCTTCTACGCGGTGGCCACGGGACGCCCGGAGAGCTGAGCACGGCCGGCCCGGTCCGGACCGGGCGTCACGGCATCGAGGGGACCGGGCCTTGGGGTGTCGGCGCCTGCGCCTGCGCCTGCGAAACCCCGCCCGGCCGCTCGCTCCCGCCCAGCCCGCGCGCCGGCCCCTGGCAGCCCTGCGCCGCCGCGATGCCCAGCGCCACCAGCAGCGTCACCACGACGAACACCACCAGCCGCTGACGCAGCAGCCGCGGATTGGCCGGACGCCTCCCCGCCGAGGTCGTACGGCTCCCGGAACGCGTCCCCGGGCGTCCGTTCGTGCCGGCCGGGGACCCCGGTCGCTTCCCCGTCTTCCCGCCCGAACGCGTCGTGTTGCGCGACGCCTGCTGCGGGCGCGAGCCACCGGTGCGCGGCGGCCCCGAACGTACCGGCGCGCCACGCCTGCCCGGCTGGGGGCGGGAGCCGGACGGGCCCTCCGAACGCCGGGTGTGCTGATCGGCGTACGGATCGGCCATCCGTCCCGTCGGCCGTTCGGCGTCCTGGGCGGAACGCTGGACGGGCGGCCGGCTCTCATGCAGCCCCTGCGCCTCGCGTGCCGCGATCTCCTTGAGTCGCATGGACAGTTGCAGCGTGCTCGGCCGCTCCTCCGGATCCTTCGCCAGACAGGCGCTGATCAGCGGGGCCAACGCGTCGTGCACCCCGCGCAGCTGCGCCTCCTCGTGCACCACGCGGTACAGCATCACCTCGGAACTGCCGTGTCCGAAGGGGGAGTCGGCCATCGCCGCGTACGCCAGGGTCGCGCCGAGCGAGAACACGTCCGTCGCGGGCGTCACCGCCGCGCCCCGGACCTGCTCGGGCGCGAGGAACCCCGGCGACCCCACCGCCGTACCGACATGGGTGAGCGTGCTCGCCCCGGTCGCCCAGGCGATACCGAAGTCGATGATGCGGGGACCCTTGGGGGAAAGGAGGATGTTCGACGGCTTCAGGTCCCGGTGGACCACCCCCGCCTCGTGCACCGCCACCAGGCCCTCGGAGAGCGCCGCCCCGATCGAGGCGACCTCCGCGGCGGGCAGGGGGCCTTCCTCGGCGACCTTGTCGTGCAGCGAGGGGCCGGGCACGTACTGCGTGGCGAACCACGGGCGGTCCGCCTCCAGATCGGCCGCGACCAGCCGGGCCGTGCAGCCGCCCCGGATCCGCCGCGCGGCGGACACCTCGCGCGCGAACCGCGAACGGAACTCCTGATCCTCCGCCAGGTCGGGCCGGATCACCTTGAGCGCGACCCGCTGGCCGCGCCGGTCGGAGCCGAGGTAGACGACGCCCATGCCACCCGCGCCGAGCCGCCGGTGCAGCCGGAACGAGCCGACGAGACGCGGGTCCTCGCGCCGGAGCCGCATCATCGCCATCGTCTGCCCATCCCCGCTGCCTGGTCCGCCTGACGAGGCACAGCTTACGTACCCCGCGCCCGGCGCGCTCAGAGGCCGCGCCCTCGCCGGGGTTTCGATTGTCCGTGCCGGGCGGGAGAAGTGAAGAGGGGTCAGCGCGCGGGGGGTCCGGGCCCGTCGGCCGGCCGGCCGCCCCAAACGGCCACCGGGGCAGGGGGATTGGATCACCGAGGGAACGCCGGGGCGCCACCGCCATCCAGGACGTTTCCACCGCCCGCCTGTACGGGGTGGAGGTGTCCCCGCTGGTCCCCGGCGCGGAACGGCCGCCCGCCGGGGAGCGGCGGACGTGAGTGAAGTCACCCGCCGGTGTCCTTCCAAGGCCCCCGGCGGTACCGCCCGTGCGCCCGACGGCCCCGGAGCCCCTCCGGGATGACCCCAACCTTCGGCTGTCCGTCTCCACCCAGGGGAGTACGCCGATCGACGACCACTCATCCTCCGGGAGGCCCGCCATTCGGTACGCGGGCATGACGCCCTGTGCTCGCCGCTTACCTAATGTTGAGATCAAGCGGCGGGCGCAGCACTCGTCCCCCGAGGTCACGCCCGCCGCTTCCCGATCAGGTCAGGAGAGGAACCATGGCGGACACGGCAACGCGGACGGTGGTCCGTATGCGGGGACGCAAGGCGTACGCCTCGTTCGGCGCCCGTCCGTCCGGCACTCGTCACCCGTTGGTGGCGACGGCGATGGTCCTTCCCCTGGCGGCCCTGCTGGTGGTCGTCTTCGGCGGCTGGGAAGCGGTGGTCACACAGGCGTCGTCCGTGGCGGTGATGCTGGGGCGCTGAGCGGCGCCCGGGGTCCGGAAGAGCGGTCCGGACCCGCACATCCGGCCAACAGCCCCGTGGGGACGGGGGTGCGGCGGACGGCAGCGTTTGTCCGGTCAGCTGGGGAGCTGACCGGGCATCGCGCTGTTCGGGGCCGGGTGGCTCCCGGCCGCCCGGGAACAGGTGCTTTCCGGCTGTCGCGCCCAGATGCCTCCCGCCTGTCCCGGCTCAGGCGCCCCCGGCTGCCCGGGGCCAAGGGCTCCCCGCCTGTCCGGCCCTGGTGCCTTCCGGCTGCCGGGCCCAGGGGATTCGGGCCTGCCCGGCCTTGGTGTCTTCCGGCTGCCCGGGGCCAGGCGCTTCCCGGTTGTCGAGCCCAGGCGTTCTCCGCTCTGTCCGAGCTCAGGCGTTCCCGCCCGTCGGCCCGCGCGCTTCGCGACGGGCCGACGCCCCGCGCACGCCGTGGCTCGGACCGTCCCGCGCGTTACGCTCACGGCGGGCCCGGTGCCACGGCCGGGCCGACCGCCGCCGGGGGAGCCGTTGACCACCACCCAGACCTCAGTAGTCCATGACCTGGGCACGCTCGCGCACCGCCTCTCCCACCCCGCCCGGACGCCCTGCGTGTGCGAGCCGCCGCAGGTCCTCGCGGACCGGCCTGACGGCACGGTGGTGCGCAGCGGCGCGATCGTCGCGAAGGCCCACGCCGCGGACACCGACCGCGAGGCGCTGGCCGCCCGGATCGCCCTGGCCGCCGCCCCGCAGCTGGCCGGCATCCTGCTCCCGCCGCTCACCGCCCCGGCG